>NZ_AP014938.1:655061-982592 GCF_001548235.1 Rothia mucilaginosa | reverse complement strand
TACATCCCCAAGTTCGGATCCGACTACCAGCGCCCCGCAACACAGGGCACCAGCTCCGACGTGCTCGACTCCCTCGGCCTCGGCCACTACGAAGGAAGCGCCATGCCCGGCCAGGTCGGCAACTTCTCCCTCGCAGGCCACCGCCAAACCCGCGGTAAAGTCCTCAACGACATTGACCTGCTCACCGAAGGCGACCACATCTACGTGCGCACCAAAGATGGCTACTACACCTACACCGTCTACAGCCACGAAATCGTGCAACCCGACCAGGTAGAAGTCATCGAACCCGTCCCCGGACAGCCCGGCGTAGCACCCACCGAGCGCCTCCTGACGCTCACCACCTGCCACCCGCGCTACGGTGACACCGAACGATACATTGTCCACGCCCGCCTCGAATCCTGGCGGCCCGCCGCAGCCGGAGCGCCCGCAGAAATTGCCGCCTCCGTCGCAAAATCCTAAATCTGAGAGGAAAAGCAGATGTACGCATGGATTTTCCGCCACCTCCCCGGCCCCCTATGGGTTCGCATCATCATCGCCATCGTGCTGATACTCGCCGTAGTCTACCTGCTCATGGAATTCGTCTTCCCCCACTTCGCAGAGTACGGCCCCTTCAACCTGAACGTCACCATCAACCATTAGCGCTAAGGACGTGCCATGACCCGCATCCTTGTTATCGACAACTACGACAGCTTCGTGTTCACCCTCGTCGGCTACATTCAGCAGCTCGGCGCCGAAACCACCGTCATCCGTAACGACGAATACGACCTTGACACCGTCATCAAGCTCGCCGAAGAACACGATGGCGTGCTCGTCTCTCCCGGCCCCGGTGCCCCCGCAGAGGCAGGCGTCATCATCGACACCATCCGCTGGGCCGCCGAAGCAAAGAAGCCGCTGCTGGGCGTCTGCCTGGGCCACCAGGCCATTGCTGAGGCATTCGGCGGCACCGTCACCCACGCCCCCGAGCTGATGCACGGCAAGACCTCGCAGCTGGTGCACGATAACGTGTCCGTCTTCAAGGACGTGCCCTGCCCCTTCACCGCAACCCGCTACCACTCCCTGGCGGTTGTACCCGAAACCATGCCCGACGTCCTGGAAACCACCTCCACGACCGACAACGGCATCATCATGGGCCTGCGCCACCGTGAAGCCCCCATGCACGGCGTGCAGTTCCACCCCGAATCGGTCCTGACCGAAAGCGGATACCTCATGCTCGGCAACTGGCTCGAAGAAACCGGCCTGCAGGGCGCCGCAGAACGCTCTAAGAGCCTCTCACCCCTCATGGCCTAGCCCTTCTAGCCTTTAGAGCCCTCAGTGGCTTATATCGCCTCCAGAAGCCCCGTAGCAGTCACGCTACAGGGAAGCTGGAGGCGATAGCTCTATCTGGCCCGTAGCCGCGAGGAAGCCCCGGTACACGAACAAAGCACACAGACAGACACACGGGCAGATACACGAAAGGGGCGGCGCCCCACACCCAACGGTGTGGAGCGCCGCCCCTTATATAGCTAGCCGCTAGAACCCCTTAGCGGGCATTTGCGTTAGCGTTTGTGTTGTTCGCATTGGCATTGGTATTCGCGTTAGTACCCTGAATCGTACGGGTACCCGCAGTGGCGGACGCAGCCGGTGCCGGAGTAGCCGTAGCGGTAGAACGCTGCTGGTTCTGGTTGCCAGTAGTAGCGTTCTGGTTACCGGTCGATGCAGCCGGCTGAGTAGCCTGCTGGGTAGCCTGACGCTGCTGGTTCTGGTTGCCAGTAGTAGCGTTCTGGTTACCGGTCGACGCAGCCGGCTGAGTAGCCTGCTGAGTCGGTGCAGTCGTCTGAGTCGGAGTAGCCGCCACACGAATCGTCACGGTGCTGTTCTGAGCCACCAGAGTACCCGCCGCAGAGCTCTGCGAAAGCACGGTACCAGCAGGACGCTCATTGGTCTGAACGGTCTCAATGTTGGTGTTCAGCAGAACATCCTGAGCAGTCAGAGCAGCAATAGCCTGATCCTTGGTCAGACCCACCAGCGAGGGGACCTTCACCTTACCGGAGGACAGGACGATGTTCACGGTGCTACCAGCCTCAACGGTCTGAGCACCCTTATCATCGGTCGAGCCCTTCTCCGGGGACAGTTCCACAACCATACCGGCAGGAACGGAAGCGCTCTCCACAGTGGAGACGCGGCCATCCACCAGACCCAGGTCCTTCAGAGCGTTACGGACATACGCCTCACTCTGACCCTGCAGGTTATCCGGCAACTTGACCTTCTCCGGACCGCTAGAAACAGTCACGGTCACAGTCGAACCCTTATTAACCTTTGAACCGACACCCGGGTCAACGCTGATAACGTCGCCCTTCTTGATGTTGTCAGAGTAAGCCGTGCGGTACTCCACCACGAAGCCTCGGTTACGCAGCTGGTTATCGGCATCATCACGGGAAACATTCACCACAGCCGGAACCGGAACCTGCGGAACCTCATTGAGCTTGTTCTGGTAGTACAGAACCGAGCCGACACTGAAAACCAGCAGAGCCGCAATCAGAGTACCCACGAGGAAACGAACCCACGCACGCTTACGCGGCGAAGACTCATCGTACTCCGCGTACTCCTCATCGTCGTACAGTTCCTCATCGTCTTCGTACTCGAAGAAGCCGTTGAGGCCGCCGTCCTCCACCGAAGCCTCAGTAATCGAGGTGGTGTACGGAGCGTAATCCTCACCCAAGGAAGCGGTAGTCGCCGAAGGAACAAAAGCAGTAGTCATCGCTGCATCCTGAACTACGGTCTCTTCACCCGGGCGAACAACCGACACCAAAGCCTGAGCGAACTCAGCAGCACTCTGATAACGCTCATCCGGGTTCTTCGCCAGACCCTTCAGAATCACAGCATCCAGACCCGCCGGAACCTCAAGCGGAGTGAACTTGCTCGGAGGCTCAGGAGTGTCAGAGAGGTGCTTAGCCGCCAGATCAACATTCGACTCAGCGTCAAACGGAGAACGACCAGCAATCATCTCGTAAATCACGCACGCAGCAGAGTACAGGTCACTACGGGCATCAACATCCTTGCCGCTGACCTGCTCCGGAGACATGTAGCGTGCGCTACCCATCACCACGTTAGCCTTGGTCAGCGCCTCGCCAGCTTCCTCAATGGCACGGGAAATACCGAAATCCATGACCTTAATCTGGCCCGGCTGACCCTTAGCAATGTCCTCGCTGGTACGCTCCAGCACCATAATATTCGCCGGCTTAATGTCGCGGTGAATAATGCCCATCGAGTGGCTGTACTGCAAAGCACCCAGCAGCTGCTCGGAATACCCCAAAGCATCACGGACCGGCAGGTGACCGCCACGAGACAGAATGGAACGCAGAGTATGACCCTCCACGTACTCCATCACAATATAAGGAATAGCGGTGCCCTCTTCCGAAGAAGACTCCCCACCATCCTGCGAGGGGTTATACGAACCAGTGTCATAGACAGCAACAATCGCAGGATTGTTCAGAGACGCCACAGCCTCCGCCTCACGCTTAAAGCGTGCGCGGAACGTATCGTCCTGGGCCTGCTCCGGGCGCAGAATCTTAAGCGCAACCTTGCGGCCGAGGCGAGTATCCTCAGCAGCATAAACGGTTGCCATCGCACCGGTACCGATTACCTCGAGTACCTTGTAACGGTTATCAACCGTGTCGGGAACCGACAGGTCCATAAGTTCTCCTGGATTACTAAGACTAAAACTAAATCAAAACGTAGGGGCTATCGCGCCGATGCGGAAGCAGAAGCCGACGCAGACCGTGAAGCGGAAGTACTTGCACTTGATCCCCTACCCGAACTGGAAGAGGCCACATACATGTCTACATTACTACCAACCGTGACCTTGGTGCCAGATGAGGGGGTAGTGCGAAGCACCGTACCGGGGGCCGCAGTGTCTGAATTCTCATAATGCAGAGAAACATTCACACCCAGAGCGGCAACAGCCTTCGACGCCTCATCAACGTTCTTACCCTCAAGGTTCGACGGCAAAGTCACCGACTTCGGACCGGTCGAATAGCGAACAGTCACGCTATTACCCTGCTCCAAAGTACCCGTCGGAGAAACCGAAATCACCGTGTTCTCCGGCTGATTCGACTCAACGCCCTCAGTCTTGGGGGACAAGCCAAGGTTCTTCAGCTCGTTCACCGCATCCTGCAGCTCACGACCCTCATAGTTAATCGCGTTGACGGTCACCTTCTGCTTTGCGGCACGGGCAGAAGCAGACTCAGTCGGCTCCACCGTAGAAACGGTACCCGTGTTCGTCGGAACAGCAGACGAAGAAGCGCTCGGAACCGAATCAGTCGAACCGCCACCATTATTAGAGGAGAGGACCGTCCAAATACCGCCAGCAATCAGCACAATCGCCAACAGCAACGCAACCCACATCCACACGTTCGGGCCGCGCTTCGCCGCAGGAGCAGGAGTAGACTTCACACGGCCCGACACAGGACGCATCGTCTGCTCACTAGTGCGAGGAATCGGTGCCGTCGTCGGCTCCGGCGAGAAACGACCACCAGAACCAAAACGCGGAGTAGCAGAAGCACTAATCGGCTCCGCCGCAACATCCATCGCGGTCATCGCAACAGTCGCGTCGTCAGCGTTCTCCTCAGCCAAGAATTGAGCCAAAGAAGGAACAGCCTTCACCGCAGCCTTCAGGTCGCGGCGACGAATCGCATCTACCGCAGACGCCAGAGCGGTCGCATCCTTAGGACGCTGAGCCGGGTCCTTAGCCAACAAGCACATAATCAGCGCGCGAGCAGCAGCCGGAATGGTCTCCGGAAGAGGCGGCGGCGGATCATTCACCTGAGCCAAAGCAATCGCAATCTGCGACTCACCCGTAAACGGACGACGACCCACCAGGCACTCATAACCAATGATGCCCAACGAGTACATATCCGAAGACGCGGTAGCCGCCTGACCGGTTGCCTGCTCCGGCGCCAAATACTGGGCGGTACCCATCACCTGGCCGGTAGCCGTCAACGGCACCTGATTAGCCAAACGAGCAATACCGAAATCAGTCACCTTCACGCGATCATCCGGGGTGATGATAAGGTTACCCGGCTTCACGTCACGATGCACCAGACCCTGCGAATGAGCCGCAGCCAACGCGCGAGCAGTCTGAGCAATGAAGTTCAGAACACGGTCCGGAGGCAGGGTAGTCTCGTGCTCAATGATGCTAGAGAGCGGATTGCCCGGCACCAGCTCCATGACCAGGTACGCGGAGTTGTCCTCCTCGCCGTAGTCGAAAACATTCGCTACGCCGGGGTGGTTCAACAGCGCCGTATTACGGGCTTCAGCGCGGAAACGCTCCAAGAAGCCCGGGTCACCGGTGTACTCCTCCTTGAGGATCTTGACCGCAACGATGCGCCCAAGCACCTTGTCGCGAGCTTTCCACACCTCGCCCATACCGCCAATCGCGATACGTTCAGTTAGGGTGTAGCGCCCGCCCAAAGTGATATCAGCCGCAGGCCTCACTTGTTCAACACCGCCTCAAAGAGTTGCTTACTAGTACTGGTTGCCAACTGGGCACCGGTCGCCACGTCAATATCCTCATAAACCACAGCAATCGCAATCTGAGGATCATCAGCCGGAGCGAAACCGGTAAACCAAGAATTATTCAAACCTGCCGTGGTCTCCGCGGTACCGGTCTTACCCGCCACCTTCACACCGGGGACACCAGCATTACGTGCAATACCATTATCAACCGCGTTCACCATCCACTGCTTTACCTGGTTAGCAATTTCAGGGCTAGTGGACGTACGCAGCTTCTCAGGAGAGAACTCCTGCAAAGTGCTCAGGTTGCTGGTCTTCACCGAACGAATCAGGTTCGGCTTCATCTGCACGCCGCCATTTGCAATCGCCGCAGAAGTCATCGCCACCTGCAGCGGAGTGGTCTTCACGTCGTACTGGCCAATTGCCGACTGAGCAAGCTGGCTCTGGGTCAGATTCGACGGGAAAGACGACTTAGAAACCGTCAAAGGAATCTTCAAATCCTGGCCGTAACCAAAATTCTCAGCGGTCTTCGCGATACGCTCCTGACCCAAATCCATCGCAATCTGCGCAAACGGCGTATTACAGGACTGAGCCAAAGCCCACTCAATCGTCGCCTGAGTACGGGTGCCACACTGACCGCCCGTATAGTTCGGCAGGCTAATGTTCGTACCCGGCAGCGGCAACTGCGCGGGGTTCGGAATGACCGAAGATGCGTTGTACTTGCCGGACTCCAGCGCCGCCACCGCATCAATAATCTTGAAGGTCGAACCCGGTGAATAGGTGTTACCCGCAATCGCACGGTTAAACAGGGGGCTGTCCTCATCAGAAGTCAGCGCCTGGTAATTCGCCAAAACCGAAGAGCTCGTATGAGACGACAGAAGATTCGGATCATAGGACGGCGAAGAAGCCATCGCCAGAATCTCACCGGTCTTCGGGTTCAACGCCACCACAGCACCCTTACGGCCCTGCAGCGCGTTATAGGCAATATCCTGAAGCTTCGAATTGATCGTAAGCTCCACGCTAGCGCCCTGCGCGGAAGAACCACTGAACAGCTGCGCCACACGGTCGTAGAACTGGCTATCGCTCGTGCCTGCAAGTTCCTTATCCATAGCAGCTTCCAAACCGGTCGCGCCATAAATCGTGGAGAAATAACCCGTCAGAGCCGCATACTTGAGCGGGTGGTTATACACACGCTGGTAGTTGTACTCATCATCGGACTTCACCGACGAAGCAATCTCCGTACCGTCAACCACAATCGAACCACGTGCCGAACCGTAGTTGTCGTAGAGCGCTCGAGAATTCCACTGATTATTCATCAGCGTCTTCGAATCGAAGAACTGAATATAGCTGAGGGTACCCATCAGCAGGACAAACACGCACGCGGCAGACATCCACATGCGGCGAATAGCCCTATCCATTCTTCTCACCTCCAGAATCCTTAGCCGTAATGCGCGCCAGAACGCTAGTAGCACCCTCCGGCTCGTAGCTAGTGTCCGCATGGTCAATACCCTGCGGAGCATCATAACCAGCCACCAGGTGAGGTGCGCGGGCACTATGAGAAATAGACAACCACAGCGCCACAATAATCCAGTTAGCCACCAACGAGGAGCCACCGGCAGACATGAAAGGAGTCGTCAGACCAGTCAGCGGAATCAGGCGAGTCACGCCGCCAATCACCACGAACAGCTGCAGAACCATGACCGTAGACAGGCCGGCAGCCAGCAGCTTGCCGAAACCATCACGAGTACCCAACGCCGCACGGTAACCGCGCGAAACCAGGAGCATGAACATCATCAGGATCGCGCCCAGGCCCACCAGGCCCAGTTCCTCACCCAACGAGGAAATGATCATATCCGAATTAGCGTACGGGACGAGGTTCGCGCGGCCCTGACCCCAACCGCGGCCAAAAAGACCGCCGTAAGCCAGACCGAAAACGCCCTGCAGAATCTGACCCGAACCACCAGGAGACGCCTGGTAAACCTCCGGATCAAAAGCATGCACCCACGCATAAATACGGGCATGCACGTGCGAGACATAGTGGTACGCGAAATAGCCACCCACAGCCATACCGACACCCGCAACCACCAGCCACGAAATACGACCGGTCGACAGGTACAGCATCGCCATGAACAGGCCAAAGAACATGATCGCCGAACCAAGGTCCTTCTGGAACACCAGAACACCCAGGCTCACAATCCACGCCAAGAACACCGGCGCCAAATCGCGCAGACGCGGCAGATTGATAGGACCGATGCGGCGGCCAGCTACCAGAATCAAGTCACGGTGCGTCGCCAAATAGCCGGCGAAGAAAATCGCCAGAGTAATCTTCGCGACCTCACCCGGCTGGAACGTGCGGTTACCGATATGAATCCAAATACGAGCACCATTGAGCTCCATACCCAGACCCGGAACCAGCGGCATGATGAGCAGAATCATCGACAGCACCAGGGAGGTGTACGTGACCTTACGCAGCAGACGGTAATCCCTGAGCACGAACACAATAATCGCGCACAGCACCATAGACACGCCGGTCCACATCAGCTGACCATCACCCACCGGAGCCGCAATCTGCGGATCCAGACGATAAATCATGGTCAAACCAATACCGTTCAGAGCCACCACCAGCGGCAAAATAAACGGATCAGCGTAACGGGCGCGGAACTGCATGACCAAATGAATCAGAAGAGCACCGGCACCCAGCACCACCGTGCACGGCAGCCACTGGCTCTTCGACGTATCAAAAGCGTGCTCCGGATCAATCAGGTACATGCCGAAGGAGCTGATACCCACCGCCAAAACCAGCAGGAAAAGCTCCGTGAAACGGCGTGCACGAGGCGCATCCGACTCACGACGGAACGAGAGCTTAGCCATTGTTCTCACCGCCCTCTGCAGCAGGTGCGGAAGCCTGTTCAGAAGCCTGCTCAGGCGCTACAGGGGTCGCGGAAGCCGGATCGGTGCTCGGAACTGCAGAAGCAGACGGCGACGCAGACGCAGAAGCGGAAGCCGACGCTGAAGCAGCAGCCTGCTCAGCCTTCTCACGCGTCTGATCCGCCTGAGTCTTCAAACGAGACACAATCTGATGCGCATCATCCAGGTCCTTCGCCGTAATCGCATTACGCAACAGGGAACGAGTATGATCGTTCAGCTCACTCGTAGAAATATCGGTATTCTCCACCACGTGAGAAAGACGAATCGGGCCCAAGGCATGCGGAATACCGTTGTACACCGCAACCGTGCCATCACTCTCACCCACGTAGTAGCTACGCTCCACATAGCGCAGACCGGTCCACGCACCCAGCGTCAAAACAGCCGCAATCAGCAAAGTAACGAACAGGCGAATCGACCACGACCGCGGACGCGAACGCTCCGCAGCATCCTCAGCAATCAGCTCCTCCAACTCAGCCGGCAGAGCCGCCTCATCAGACTCAACCTTCAAAGGCACACGCTGAGCCACCGTCGCACGGTGCTCCAGGGTACGAGAAGTAACCGCCGGAATCATGCCGGTCTCAGTAGCCACCGAAGCGGCACCAACCAGCTGATGCGGGCGGGAACCCAACTCACTACGCAAAATCGCAGCATTCGTAAGAGCCGCATCCACGGCGTTATCGTACGTACCGATATGGTGACGCACCGCCCCAGAACCGCTATGCAGCAGCGTTCCAGAGAAGTCACGAGCACGACGGAAACGGCGCAACGACCGACGAGACTCCTCAGAGTCCTCATCATGGTGTGCGCCCAAAAGAGCTTCAGCAGCCTCAGCCGTGGCAGCAACCTCGGGAAGCTTCTGAGTATTCGTGCTGACCTCCTGCTCCGCCACAATCGAATCAGGCAAAGCAGACTCAGGTAGGCTCGAAGGACCCACCGGCTCATCCACCGGCAGAACCTCACGGTCAATCACCTGCAGGGACACAACCGTCACGTTATCCGGAGCGCCACGCTCCAACGTCATTGCAATCAGAGTGTCAGCAATCTCAGACAGGTCATCGGTAGAACGCATCACCTGCTCAATCTCCGCCAGGGACACCACAGCATCCAAACCGTCCGAAGAGAGCACCCAGCGCTCGCCGGGAACAGCGTCCAGAGTCTTCAACTCCAGCTCAGGGGAGGCGTCAACATCACCCAGAACACGCATAATCACGTTCTTATGCGGGTGGTTCTCCGCCTCCTGCGGGGTAATACGACCCTCATTAAGCAAACGCTGCACAAACGTATGGTCAGTAGAAATCTGCTCAAACTCACCATCAGCGCCTGGACGCAGACGATACGCACGCGAGTCACCAATATGGGCGAACTCAATGCAATCACCATCAATCAGCAGGGCAGTACAGGTCGTACCCATACCCGCCAACTGCGGATCATTCGCCGCCAGCTCATTAATAATCAGGTTCGCACTCTGAATCTCATCAGCCAGATAGACACCGCCGGTACCATCCTCAAAGTCAGGGTGGTCAAGCGGAGTCAGATTCAGAACCGTCGTAGCCGACGCGACATCGCCGCCCACGTGACCGCCCATGCCGTCAGCAACGACAGCAAGGAAACGACCACCGTAGCCGGAGTCATCATTTTTCGAGCGTTTCAGACCCGTATCAGAGCGGGCCTCAAAACGAAAAGCAATCTTCATACACTAGCCCCTCAACTGCATGGTGGTACCGCCAACGCGGAAATCATCACCGGGCTCAATCGGGGTCGCACGAGTCAGACGCTCGCCATTGACGAACGTACCATTAGTAGAATTCAAATCCTCCAGGAACCAACGGGAACCCTGAGGGAACAGACGCGCATGACGGCCCGAGGCGTAATCATCCTGCAGGGACACCTCAATGTCATTAGCGCGGCCAATAGTAATCGGGTGATCACCCAGCTGCATCATCGCGCCAGCCTGCGCACCCGCAGTAATCACAAGCTGCGAAGGGCGAGTCGGCGGAGGCGCAATATGGGTAGCCTCCGGAACAGCATCAACCGGCGCCGCACGATAGTTCTTACCCAAACCAAGGTCACGGCGAGCAGCCGAAACCACCAGGAAAACAAAGAACCAGATGAGCGCCAGAAAAGCGTAACGAAGGATAGTAACAGTCAGTTCGGACGCCATTAACGGGCACCTCCGGTCGAACTATGGAAAATGATGCGGGTATTACCCATGCGAAGCAGCGAACCGTTCGCCAGCACCACGGGCGCACGCAAAGGCACCCCATTAATCAGCGTGCCATTAGTAGAACCCATATCGGAGGCGACCACCGCACCACCCTGCATCGAAAGCTGCAGGTGACGGCGAGAAACGCCCTTATCATCCAGGCGAAGATCAGCATCAGAACCGCGGCCCAGCACAAACGGCAGACGATCCACCGGGTGCATGCGACCCTCAATCTCCAAGAAGAAACGGGGAGCACCCGCCGCAGGGGACGGTACCGGCATGTTCAGGCGAGGCGCAGGAGCCTGCTGAGGTGCAGGCTGAACAGGAGGGGCCGGCTGGGCTGCAGGCTTCGTAATGCGGGTCGGCAAAGAAGACTCACGCGGCGGACGCACCGGCGCATAGTTAGTAGCACCGCGCAGAGACGACGGGGACGCCGGAGCCTCCGGCACAGAGAACGGCTCGAAGGTCGCAACAACCTCAAACTCGCCCTCAGAGAGAGAATCAAGAACGTTGAACGTCACGCGAACTGCACCAATCAGGGTGTAACCCTGCGCGCGGGCGTGCGAAATCGCCAAATCGCACAGCTCAACAGCGAACGGGTTGCCCCACTCGCGTACGCGGGGGAAATCAACCGGCGCAAAACGGAGAGTATAGACATTAGGAGCCATAGTGCGGCCACTGCCGTCCACGTAGGACTCGTCATCCATCATGATGCGGACGCGGTTAGCAACATCCGCCTTCGCAAAGGTGCCGAAGCCCTTGGAAAGGCCGACAGTGCGACCGATGCCTTGCTCCAGCTTGCCCAGCTTGTCGAAAAACTTCATGCCGCCTCCTTCTCAA
This sequence comes from Rothia mucilaginosa, assembly GCF_001548235.1. Taxonomy (NCBI): domain Bacteria; kingdom Bacillati; phylum Actinomycetota; class Actinomycetes; order Micrococcales; family Micrococcaceae; genus Rothia; species Rothia mucilaginosa. Next base: position 971,131 of record NZ_AP014938.1, on the reverse strand, counting down.
CGACCATTCCGAGCAACAGACCGCGCAAACGGTCTTTATCCGAAAGGCTCAGTTTAACGAGCGTGTCTGTGCGTTAGCTGTGTGTCCTGTGAATGAACACACCCGATTCTATTTTAGGTGATGCACTCGCCATCGCTCTGGAACCCCGTCATTTAGCGGGGAAATGGTTATGGATATGAAAAAATCCCCGGTTCTTTCGAACCGGGGATCGTTGGTGCGCGAGGGGGGAGTTGAACCCCCACGCCCTCACGGGCACACGGACCTGAACCGTGCGCGTCTGCCTATTCCGCCACTCGCGCATGTGTCTTACGGTGTATCACCGCAGGCAACACATAAAACTATACGGACTGCACGCGGTGCTGTCCAATTGAGAGAGTGTGACCTTCGTTACTTGTCTCGTTGTTTGCTTTGTTACTTGGAGGTGGTGGAGGTGTCAGAACGAGCCTCCGAGGCACTATCGGACACCCCACCGGAAGCAGTCGCACCGGAAGCAACCGCATCAGAAGTAGCTGCGGAACCCCGCTCCCGCACCGCACGCTCGTGCTCAGCACGTTCCCGGTCAATACGTTCCAAACGCGCACGCAACAACCACGTCACCGGACCCACATACGGCAGGCACAACACCAGCAGAAGCCACTTTAACTTCTGCACCTCAGAAAAATACGGATTCCGGTGAATTGTCACCAAGCACAGCAGCGCCAACGCAATGCCCGCCAGAAACACGACCGTGACCACCAGCTCCAGTACAGCATTCCAATCCATAAGCCCTCCTAACATCCTTTCTAAGCATACAGACCCGAAGGGGTCCACAGGCCCTCAGAACAGTTCGAGGAGGCGTTCAGAGCTACCGCTAATAGACAGTCCCATATGCGCCTCGGGTACATAAAAGGGCCCGCCCCGCACCGCAGCAGGACGGACCCTCTACAAAGCCTATGCAAGGCTTAGAAACTAGCGGCTAACCTTCTTCGCAGCACGACGCTCAGCAGCCTTCGCATCATACTCAGCCCAGAACTCACGGGTAGTCACCGCATCGGTACCATCCCATGCCGCAAGATTCTTCAACTCAGGCATATCCGAAGCCTTGAAAATCGGCTCCAAACCAGCCTTACGCTGAGCCTCATAGTTCTTCAACACCGCAACAACCTGCGGAGTCATCAACAGAACCGCCGTCAAGTTCACAATCACCATGCCGGCATTCAACATATCCGCGGTAGTCCACACCAGATCCAGCGAAGAAATCGCGCCGAAGAACACGAACACCAGAACCAGCGCACGGAAAATAGTCATCGGCAGCTTACGCTCAGTCACGAAACGCATGTTCGACTCGCCGTAGTAGTAGTTACCAATCACAGTCGAGAACGCAAACATGAAAATAGCGATAGTCAGGAAGTGAACCGCCCAATCGCCCAGCTGCATCGCCAAAGCCGACTGAGTCAGCGACGCACCGCGCGAACGATCACCATAGGTCGGATTCGACAGCAGAACAATAAACGCGGTCACAGTACACGCCATCATCGTGTCAAAGTAAACACCCAGAGTCTGCACGTAACCCTGCTTAGCCGGGTGAGAAATAGTAGCGGTCGCACCAGCGTTCGGAGCAGTACCCATACCCGCCTCGTTAGTCAGCAGGCCACGCTTCATACCCCAAATCACGGCACCCATGGTACCGCCAGTCACGAACTCCTTAATGCCGAAAGCACCCTGGAAAATCATCAGCAGCATATTCGGAACCTCAGAGATGTTCAGCAGAACAACCAGCAGACCCAGCAGCAGATACAGCACCGCCATAATCGGCACCAGCCACTCAGTCACCGAAGAAATCGCGCGAATACCACCGAAAATAATAGCCGCAGTCAGCGCCACCATAATTAGACCAATAGTGATGCGGAAGCCCATCGAGTTAGTACCCGAAACATCAATGTTGAACGAGTTCGCCGCAGCATCCACCACAGCATTTGTCTGAACCGCCACAAACACAAACGCATAAGTGATCACAATGAACGCCACGAAGATGTAACCCATCCACGGAGCATTCAGACCGCGCTTCATGTAGTACGCTGGACCACCAATGTAAGAATCCTTACCGCGCTCCTTGTACAGCTGACCCAGAAGGGACTCCGCGAAAGCAGAAGCCGCACCAACAGCAGCAATAACCCACATCCAGAACACAGCACCCGGGCCGCCCATAGCAATAGCCAAAGCAACACCCGCAACAGTACCGGTACCCACACGAGAAGCCGCCGACACAGTAAACGCACGGAACGAAGAAATACTCTTCTTGCCGTCAGCCTCACGAGCAACCGGGTCACCCAGGACACGAACCATTTCCTTAATGGAACGCCACTGCACGCCGCGAGTACGAATCGTAATGTACAGACCAGCCGCAATCAGAGCGTAGTAGAGGAAATTACTCCACATCCAGTTCTGCACAGCATCCACGGTGGAAGTCAGTCCCGCAGTCTGCGTATTAATGTCCCCGATGATATTCAGAAGAAAATCCACTCGGTACTCCAATCTTGAAAGCAAAAAGGCCCTCACTCTCAAACCCGGAAGACGGACGAGGTGGGGGCTACATTGCTGGGTGATGCGGACTCACGCCGCGTAACGGAGGGGTATATGCTCCGTATGATTAGTCACCCCATTGTGTCGGGTGCAACCCCCGCTAGACAATTTAAAAAGGGGCGCAACGCAAAATGTAACGAATACTTAATATACGGGCAGAGTAAATATAAGATCCCGTACGGGTTCCACCAACACTAGCGGGGCGGGGCGCGAGAAGCCCGGCACAAGGCACAAAACCTCGCACCGGGCATAGCGAATAGCGGGGGTATCGGGTTGGGTTATGAACGCTCAGGCTTCACGAACGGGAACGACAACACCCCACGAATCTGCGTCTGAGTCAACAGCATCACCAAACGGTCCACACCCAGACCCAAACCACCCGTCGGCGGCATGCCCGTCTCCAAGGCGTACAGGAAATCCTCATCCACCTCCATCGCCTCCAGGTCGCCCGAAGCCGCCTTCAACGACTGCTCCGTCAGACGCTCACGCTGCACCAGCGGATCCGCCAACTCGGAATACGCACAGCCCATCTCCATGCCGTTAATCACCAAATCCCAGCGCTCTGCCAAACCCGGAACACTACGATGCGGCGCCGCAAGCGGACTCGTCTCCGCCGGGAAATCCGTATAGAACGTCGGCTCCACCGTATGCGCCTCAACCAGCTCACCGTACAGCTCCTCAACGATGGCCCCCGGGCCCATACCCTTATGAACACGCACACCGTGCTGCTGCGCCAGAGCCAGCAGCTCCTCAAAATCCGTCTGCACATCCACGCGGCGACCCAGCGCCTCCGACAGGGCATCACACACCGACACCACACGCCACGGACCCGACACATCAGACACCGTGCGCTCACTCGACGCCTTATGGCCCAGCGGCAAAGACACCGAACCAAACATCGCCTGCGCGGCATCCTTAATCAGGCGCTCCGTCAACTCACGCATCTGCACATAATCCGCATACGGACGATACGCCTCAAGCACCGTAAACTCCGGGTTATGGGTCGCATCAGCACCCTCATTGCGGAAATCACGACCCAGCTCATACACCGGACCGCTACCGCCCACCACCAGGCGCTTCAGGTACAGCTCTGGCGCAATACGCAGCGTTAGGTCCTCACCATACGCATTGATATACGTGCGGAACGGACGCGCGCTCGCGCCACCGTGCACCGTATGCAGAATCGGGGTCTCCACCTCAAGGAAACCCTCCGCATCCAGGCGGGCTCGCAGCGCCTTAATGACCGCGGTACGCAGACGCAGATTCTGCATCTGATCCGGATGCACCAACAGGTCCGTGGAACGGCGACGCAGACGCGCCTCCGGGTCAGTAAAGGAGTCGAAGGGGATGGGGTGCAGGCTCTTCGACGCCATGTGCCAGGAGGTGGCAATCAGCGATTGGGTACCGTTACGGCTCGCCCCGTAGGTGCCCTGCACGGTGATGATGTCACCAGTATCCAGGTTGCGGGAGGCGAGGCTCAGCGGGCGCTCGCCCACCAGGCTGCGTTCCATGACGACCTGCAGGGTTTCACCCCCTTCAATCAGAGTTGCAAAGAGGACTCCACCATGGTTGCGAAGCGCGCGAATACGACCCGAAACCATGAATTCCGAATCTGGAATATTTTCAGAAGAGAATATACGCAGGGCATCCTTCACGCCCAGCACAGAGACGTCATGACCGCCCTTCTCACCACCCAGCGGATACGGCTCCATGCCCGCCGCACGCAGCGCATCCAAATGGCGCAGACGGTGCTGAGTCTGATCGCTACGCGACACCTCAGGAAGCTCTTCCACAGTAGCGAGCTGCATCTGGCGAAGAGCCTCCAGCTCATCTGCAGAAAGAACCTGCTCCTGATCCTGCAAACGACGCGCCGACAAATTCGGTAAAAAGCCCTCCGCCATACCCGACGCAACCACTACATTCGCCATCGCCAACGTCGGCTCCGTCGCCAAAAAACGAGGAACCCACAGCGGAGCAAACTTCAGATTGAAACGATACAGGCGGCGCAACTGCAGAAAACGATCCAGCACACCCAAAGAGCGGGAAGCAAAACGGTTCCACGCCGACGCACCCACCTGATCAGCAGCCTCAAAAATATGGCCAAACATCGCAAAATTCAGCGACACCCGACGCACACCCAAAGACGCCGCCTGCTCCATCAGCGACGCCACCATAAACTCCACCACACCATTAGGTGCCTCAGGGGAGCGGCGCATAACATCCAAAGACAGCCCCGTAGGACCCCACGGGACGAACGACAGCAGAGCCACCATCTGACCAGCCTCATCATGAGCCGACACCAGAACAGACGAAGAATCCGCCGGATCATTCACACGATTCAGCGCCATCGAGAAGCCACGCTCCACACGCCCATGACGCCACGCCGAAATATTCTCCGCAACCTGCTGACACTGCTGCTCATCCAGCTCCGCAAAGCGATGCATCTGCGCCGTGTACCCGCCGCGACGCACACGCTGAACCGCCTGCCGCACCGGCAGCATCGACGTGTCATTGAGCGTGAAACGGTCCGCCTCAAGGACAGCCTCCTCACCCATCTGAATAATCGACAGACCCGCACGGTTGTAGGCGCGCGCACCCGCCTCACTCACGCTCAGCGCCGCAGGAACCCAACCATAGCTACGCGCCTGCAGCATCCACTGCTCAATGGCGGCATCCCACGAATCAGGGTCACCCACCGGGTCGCTCGACGCCAAACACACCGAACCCACCGAACGGTACGTAATAGCCGCCTTCTGATCCGGAGAGAAAATCACCTGCTTATCGCGACGCGTCGCAAAATAGGAGAGCGAATCATTGGCACCGTACTGCTGTAGCAGAGCGCGAATCTTCAGCTCCTTCTCGCCGGTCCACGCATCCGGGGCACGGTAACCGCGCGCCAACAGGTACAGTGCCGCAACCAGCGAGGCGCCGTAACCGAAAGAAGCCAAAAAAGCGACCACATCGGCAGACCACACGCCAGGATGGGTACGCTCAATACCCATGCCGTGCATCAGCAACTCCCACGGGGTCACCGAACGCAACGGCTCCCACACACCAATGTGGCAGAGGTACCAGAGCACCAGAGTAGTCAGCAGGATGCCGCCAACAGCCGTCAACGCCGCACCCACCCACGAGAGGCGACCAATACGCGCCGGGAACGCCGAACGAATTGAGAAAAGGAAAGGCACCAGCGCACACGCAAACACGATGGAGAGCGTATCGACCGTCGAGGAGAAAATACGGTCCTTCGGCATAATCCCCGCGGGGAACACCAGAGTGAATGCGCTATGGCTGGCGATCAGCACACCAAGCACCTGAAAAACGATGGCTGCAATGAGAGCGGCACGCTTGCGCACAATCAGCCCGGACACAAGCACAATCATCGTAATGGCGCTGGGTAGCGTGTGCGTGGAGGGAATATTCAGCAGGTCAGCGGTGACTTCCCACCAAGTGAAGCCGCGACCGTGCCGCAGAGGAGAAATAATCCACGCGAACGTGGTCAGTAGCGCGGCAAAAGAATACACCCCAATCACCACGCGTGCTGATATCTCTGCATACCTTGAAGGAGGTGCGGGCGCCTGCCCTGCTCGTGCTGTACGGCGACGTGAGGTAGTGCGGTGAGACATCATTATCAGTGGGGGATTGGGGTGTAGGGAAGGTACTAGACCTTAGGAGTTCTTGCTAGGCTTCAGTCTTCGGGTCACGGTAGGTGCCCTCGAAGACGTCGGGGATGCCGTTGTCGTCAGCGTCCACGCTTTCCTTCTCAGCCAGGGCACGGTAGTGCTTGTTACGGCGTGAAAGGATAATGGCACCGACAATCGCGGCGAGCACGGAACCGAAGAGAATCGCAATCTTTGCATCCTCGGTGTGCGGGGAGCCGTGCGGGAAGGACAGCTCAGCCACCAGTAGGGACACGGTGAAGCCGATACCGCCGGTTGCAGCCAGGCCGACCACGTCAATCCAGGCGACGTCCGGGTCGAGGTTAGCGTTCTTGAAGCGAGTCACGAGCCAGGTGGTGCCGAAAATACCGATGGTTTTACCGGCGACCAGCGCAACCATGATGCCGACCGCCACCGAGTCGGTGAGGGCGCGTCCGAGGCCTTCAAAGCCGCCAACGGCCACACCCGCGCTGAAGAACGCGAAGACGGGCACGCAGATGCCCGTGGAGAGGGGGCGGAAGCGATGCTCCAGCACCTCTGCCAGACCGTGTTCTGCGTGTGCTGCCTCGGAGCGTGCGGACATCTTCACGGGCACCAGGAAGCCCAGAACCACGCCGGAAATGGTCGCGTGAATGCCGGACTCGAGGAAGAGTGCCCAGGTGATGATGCCCAGGGGCAACAGCAGAACCCATGCGGCGAGAGGCTTCAGATGCAGCATGGTCTCGCCACGGTAGGCGATGAACGCGAAAAGTGCGAGCGGAATCAGTGCGAAGAGCAGGTACTCGCCGTGGAAGTTATTGGTGTAGAAGATTGCGATAATGCAGATTGCGATCAGGTCGTCGACCACAGCCAGGGTCAGCAGGAAGACGCGCATCGCCGAGGGGAGGAAAGTACCCACGGCGGCGAGAACAGACACCGCGAACGCGATATCGGTTGCGGTGGGGATCGCCCAGCCGTGCAGAGCGGTGGGGCTGGTGAAGTTCAGCGCCGTGTAGATAATCGCGGGGACTGCCACGCCACCGAAGGCAGCCGCAATCGGCACAATCGCGGTGGAGGGCGACTTGAGGTCACCAATCACGAATTCCTTCTTCAGCTCCAGGCCGGTGAGGAAGAAGAAAACGACGAGCAGACCGTCTGCCGCCCAGGTTCCGATGCTCATCTGCAGGTGGTTGAAGCCGGGGATAACCGGGCCGACCACGGTGTCTCGCAGACCAAAGTAGAAGGTGGAGGCGGGGGTGTTGGCGAGTACTACTGCCAGCACCGTCGCAATCAGAAGTACGGTACCGCCGACTGATTCTGCACGCAGAATGTCGGCTACGCGGCGTGAGTTGCTATATGAGCCGCGGCTGAGGGTATCTGGGTTGGTGTGAGTCATTCTCTCCTCTTTCTGCCGCGATATTATGCGGCATCTAAGGCTTTTAAGTTTACTCTGCACTGTATGAGCATTCGAGTACCCGCTGGCGGCTTTTAGCTCCTGGACGGTGCACCGCGGTGTGCTTTTATGGCGTATATGCATAAACGTTCCGCCCTCGCCGCGTGGTGCGGTGAGGGCGGAACGTTTTAGTATTTCTGCAGGTATTCTGCGTGTTTGACTAGCGCTCTAGTCGTGCGAATGCGAGATTATGCGCCTGCGATAGCGGGTGCGCCGGACTCCTGGCCGTGGTCGTGTGCCAGCTCGCGTGCAACGTAGTTCTCCAGGTCGAAGAGGTTGCCGTTTGCGCGCTTCACGATGGTCACCAGGGTCTCCATGGTTGCAACTTCCTCAACCTGTTCCTTCAGGAACCAGAGGATGAACTGCTCGCCCAGTGCGTAGTTCTCAGCGCGTGCTGCGGAGAACAGAGCCTCGATCTGACCGGTGACAACCTTCTCCTGTGCCAGGGACATGTCAACGATTTCCTGAACGTTCGCGAAGTCGTTCTTCACAGCGGGAACAGCGGGGATCTCGACCTTGTGGCCGCGGTCCAGCTTGTACTGAACCATCATGAGTGCGTGCTCGCGCTCTTCGAGGGACTGCTGGTAGAAGAACTTAGCCAGCTGGGGCAGGTCCTCACCGTCGAGCCAGATAGCCATGGACAGGTACTGGTGAGATGCTGCGAATTCGTGGCCAATCTGCTCGTTCAGAAGGTCGTAGAAAGACTTAGACATATGGTTTCTCCTTATATGGTGGTTGCTTTTAGGTGCCGGGATGGCGCGGTGCAACCTGTTGATATTTATCGTAAGGGGTAGGGTGCGTCATGTACAGAGAGAAAAGGCTAATCGGTGAATCAGATAAGGTACCCCTGACATATTGTCACCACAACCCTTAGTGTGGATGCCCTGAATACTTTCTTTGGATTGAGTGGTATTGGGTGCGTTTCCTTGAGATTTCGCGGTTTAAAGCGGCATTAGATACCCCAACATCCCGCGTACATGCATGATGCTCCGGCGCCCGACAGCCGGTCATCCGACATTTCAAAGCGGTACGTGATACCGCAAAAATTTTTTAAAATTCTTCGCATGTATCGATGCCCGGGGCAACTTTAGGCGGTTTTAAGGTTCATGCGTACCGCAGTGCTCGCGACTGCAAGAGCCTATTTAAGAAATCTATTAAAGAGATAAGGCACGTTCCCGGTGGGGAATGTGCCTTATCTCTGGTTCTCTCAACTCTCGCCCGAAGGCGGAGGAGGTTATTGTGTGGGGTAGTCCCCACGCTGCAGTGCATCAATCGAGATGACGTTTGAGGGGGTGTTGCCGAGGACTGCCTCGCCGATTTCTGCGAGATGCTCAACCTGTTCGGTGGTCAGGTGGTCGAAAATCTGGCGGCGTACTTCGCTCACGTGGCCGGGTGCGACCTCCTGCACCTTCTGCTCGCCTGCGGGGAGCAAATGGCAGATGCTGACGCGGCGGTCTTCTACACTGAGGGAGCGGCGGACGTATCCATCCTTCTCCAGGCGTGCTACAACGCGGGAGAGGCGTGCCGGGAGGGTGTTGGTAGTAATTGCCAGCTCGGTCATGGTGAGGGAATGATCCTTGGACTCGGAGAGCATCGCGAGCACCATGTATTCGACAAAACTAATGCCAGCTTCGCTCTGCAGCTGGTTTTCCAGTTTGCGGGTGAGGCTGAAGATGATGGAGCTGATAAAGAGCCAGCCTTCTCGCTCTTGCTGGGAGAGCCACTGGATGGATTCGCTGTGTGCGGTATTGTCAGACCGCTGCGCAGACGTGGTTGGTGTGGACACGGGATTGATTCCTCTTTTATCGGATATGGAGCTCTCTTATTAAAGAGAGAAGTGGCGTGTTGGCACCCATTGTAGCGAAAGGTCTGACTAGGTGACTCAAAATTGGTACGGTCAAGTAATGCTTGACACTTTGGTGCTAATTTTTTGAGGGGCGCCAGGGGTATCTTTTTGCACGCAGTGACTGCAAATACCCGGGGTAAGCAAGTGAAATACGACATATTCAAAAAGATTTCCGGTACAAGTATAGACAAGACCGTACCAAGAAGCACTTCCGTGCATAATGCTAACTTCCGCGGAATATCAAGGTTTTTAGGGGGTTGAGTGAAAATTCTAGGGAGTGTAAAGAGCTTGCCAAGGGTGAAAAATAACGAAACGATAACAAAATTTTTAAAAAAATCTTGGTTTTGGCTTTGCAACCGTAATGAAACCGTGTACACTAATTACATAACGGGGTCGAAGGAAGCCTCCGAGGCGAGACCGGAAGCTCGCTTCGATAGGTTCGACTCTCTATTTATCGGTGATTGTCGTCGGTGTACGAGTAACTCGTATTTCTACCGACGGATGTGCGGTGCGGGTGCAGTTCGTGGTTGGGCTGCATTCCGTACCGTATCTTTTTAACTCAAATTTCTATCAACTCACTCTAAGAGCATCCAATGGTCGGGTGCTCTTTTTCTTTGCCTTCATATCGGCGCCGCAAGAGCGCTGTACGAGCCGGGGCAGAGTCGGGGGAGGAAGCGTAAACACCTGTGCTGTGTATCTGCCCTGTGTAGCTGTGGGGTGTAGCTGCACGGTGTGGTTTGTGTTGTGTGGTGGTGCCGTGTGTCCGCGGTATTGTTGCGCCGTATCGCGTCAGAAGTGTTATCCACAGGGGTTATCCACAGTGTGGAGAACTTACACGCATGTGATTTGGCAGAGCAGAATCGAGGTCCTCCCCAGGTTTAATTTAAGAGTGCTACAGAAAAATTCTTGTAATTACAGGCTTTCACGACCATTAAAACCGAGGGTAAGTTCTTAAACAGAAGACCTTTTTATCTTTAAATCCGCGGAACCCGAAAATTTCCACAGCTGTGGATAACCCTGTGCACTTAATCCACCGCCTCCGGCGTAAGGAGGCGCGTAAGATCGCTCGGCGGCTCTGTTGGCACTCAATATTTTGGCTAGTAGAAGGAAAAACGCCTCGAATGAGGGCGAAAATTCTGCAGTTTATCCCCCGCGCATCCCCAAAATAGGATGTTATCCACAGTAGTTATCCACAGTGTGGAGAACTTACAGCACTGTTATTCATATGAGTGCATACCCCGGTATTTCAAGGCAGAATAGGGTGCCAAACCTGAAAATCCTGTTGATACACAGGGTTATCCACAGGTGTGGGGAAAAGTCTTTGCCTAAAATCCACAGGTTCGAGCGAGGTCTTACATAAATGTGACGCTCCCCAACTCATGAAAAGTAAAGTAAACGCTACGCTGGTAATCTTTAATACAAGCCAAGTTTTCTAATGAAAGGCATCATCATGGCTGAAAAGTACACCCTCCCCGAGCTCCCCTACGACTACGCGGCGCTCGAGCCCCACATCTCCGCAAAGATCATGGAGCTGCACCACGACAAGCACCACGCAGCATACGTTGCAGGCGCTAACGCAGCTCTCGAGCAGCTTGAAGAGGCACGCGAGAACGGTGCATACGGCAACGTCTCCAAGCTCTCCAAGGACCTGGCGTTCAACCTGGGTGGCCACACCAACCACTCCATCTTCTGGAACAACCTGTCCCCCGAGGGTGGCGACAAGCCCACCGGCGAGCTGGCAGCAGCAATCGACGAGTTCTTCGGCTCCTTCGACAAGTTCCGTGAGCACTTCACCAATGTTGCACTGACCATTCAGGGCTCCGGCTGGGCAATCCTCGCATGGGACACCGTTGGCAAGCGCCTCATCATCGAGCAGCTTTACGACCAGCAGGGCAACATCTCCGTTGCGCTGATCCCCGTTCTGCAGCTGGACATGTGGGAGCACGCATTCTACCTGGACTACCAGAACGTCAAGGGCGAGTACGTCAAGGCATTCTGGAACATTGTGAACTGGGCTGACGTTCAGGCTCGCTTCGAGCGCGCAGTGTCCCAGACCAAGGGCCTGGTCCTCTAATCTAGATTTTCGTCAGCGCGGTGAAGTGGCCGCGGTGAGGTAACTGAAACGGGTGCCCGGCGCCTCCATATTCGGAGGTGCCGGGCACTCGTTTGTTGTATTCAGATGTTGCTCCGGGGGTGGAACCCTAGAGCGCCAGCGTGCGGTCAATGCGGATGCGGCGGCAGAAATCCTCATCATGGCTCACCACGATAAGCGCACCGGTGTAGGCTTCGAGCGCCTGCACCAGCCAATCCACCGAAGAAATATCGAGGTTATTCGTCGGCTCATCCAGCATGAGTAGCTGCGGCACCGGATCTGCCAGAAGCACCTGCGCCACCGCTGCGCGGAAACGCTCACCGCCGGAGAGCTCACCGGTCTTATGGTGCACGCTCTCACGGCGGAAAAGCAGGCGCGCCAACTGGTCACGCAGATGCTGCTCGCTCACGCCGGGGTTAGTCCGCTGCACGCTCTGCAGGAGGGTGAGCTGCGGGTCGAGGGTGATGCGCTGGGGAATGTAGGCCCCCTCGAGGCAATAGTCGACCCGGTAGGCGGGCTGCACGGGGGAGCGGTACTCCGGGTCTTTTGCGTGGGCAATTGCCTCAAGGAGGGTGGTCTTGCCGCTGCCGTTCGCACCGGTGATGCGCAGATGCTCGGGGCCGCTGAGAATCAGGTGTTCGGGGTGCTCCGCAGGGGTTCCCTGCCGGCTCTCGCCATCTGCCTCAACGGGTGAAAAATGCAGAGAATCAACCTTAGTGGGTTGCTGAGTGGTAAATGTTTCACGTGAAACCTGCTGAGGGTTAGTCCCACGAGAATCAACCCTGTGCAGCTCCAGTACCTTGCGCCCCGCGGGTAGGGGCTGCTGGCTCAGCTCGGCATAGATTTTCTCCTGCACGCGCACCTCATCCTGGGCGTTCTGGTATTCCTCCTGAGCCTGCTCCTGCTTGCCGATGCGCAGAACTCGAAGCTTTGCCGCCGCCTGACGTGAGGCGTCCTTGGCGAGGTCGAGAATCGTGTCCGGCTGGTCGTCCTTCCAGACCTGTGCCATGTTCTTCGAGATAATCTCCTGCGCCTGCACCCACTCACGATGCGCCGAACGCACCCGGTTCTTCGCCTCACTCACGCGACGCTGAGCCGCCTGCTGTTCGGTGTCCAGCGCCTGCCGGTAGGTGCTGTAGTTACCCTCGAAGAGGCGCAGGTGAGCCAGCCCCTGGCGGTCGGCGTGAAGCTCGGCAATCACGTTCACACGCTCCAGCAGATCGCGGTCGTGGCTAATGATGAGCGCCGGGCAGGGTAGCGCCTCCAACGCGGCGAAGAGCTGAGCCTTCGCCGCGGAGTCCAGGTTGTTCGTCGGCTCGTCGAGCAGAATGAACTCGGGGTCAGAAATCATCAGCGAGGCAAGTGCAGCAATAACCGCTTCGCCACCGGAGAAGCTGCGCATGCTGCGGGCAAAGAGTGCCCGAATCGCCTCCGGGTTGTCTCGATCAATCAGTGCCGCCGGGGTGAAACCGTAGGTCGCAAGAGCCGCCAGGGTGCGCTCCTCAACGTCCCAGTTATCCCCGATGGTCTCATAGAGTTCGGGGGAGTACTCGCCGGATTCCACCGCCTGTAGCGCCCGCAGAATCTCGGAGATTCCGCAGAGCTCGGCGAGGGTCTGCTCCCGGTCCAGGCCCAAATCTTGAGGTAGATACGCCATGTGTTCCGGCGCCGCCAAAGAACCGGAACTCGGGGTCAAATCGCCCAAAATCAACCTCATGAGGGTTGTTTTTCCGCAACCATTATCGCCAATAAGGCCGGTTAGAGACGCCGAAAATACCGCCGAAAGGTTCGCAAAAAGCGGAGGCTGGCTCGGGTGCGCAAAGTGCAGATGAGCGATACTAATGTGCGCCGCCGCGTGGGAAGTGGCGTGCGAGCGGGCATCGCGGGAAGAAGCGGAACGGGGAAAGGTCGCCTGCGGCTGAAGTACGTGTGTCATACGAGCTCCTTGAGGTATGGATGCTCGGGTGCTCTCAAACTCCGACGGTGGTGCGTTGCAGTAGTGTGCCGGCGGTTTGGGGGTGCCTATGCTGAGCGCGTGGCGGTAAGAGGATCGCCCCAAAAAGAGCGCGAAAAAACCCGAGCGTAACGGTGGATGTACCTGTGCCCGGGTGCGTGCGCGCTGATGGAGACACGCAGAAAAATGGAAGTGCGCAGGGAGAATGTGTCTGTGCAAAAAGCTGCGTGAGCACGCGAAAAATTCTTCTGAGTCCGGGCTTATGCTCGGTGGGTCATTTCTTTGATGCCTCCTAGATTCCGAATACCGCCCCGGTCGCGCCTTGGGTGGCTTCGGTCAAACGATACGTTCAGCTCCGTAACTACCCCCACGATGGGGCGGCGTCGGAAGAGAGCTGAGGACTCCAGCATAGGAACTGACTGGGCGCTGAGTCAAACACCCTCCCCTGTAGGAGAAGATTCAGCGTGCTGATTCCCTGAATGGTTCCTTCCCGAGAGTTTTTGTTGAAAGGTTGAGTGTGCGGTCAATGCGGATGCGGCGGCAGAAGTCCTCATCATGGCTCACCACAATGAGCGCGCCGGTGTATGCTTCGAGCGCCTGCACCAGCCAATCCACCGAGGAAATATCGAGGTTATTCGTCGGCTCATCCAATATGAGTAGCTGCGGCACCGGGTTGGCCAGAAGTACCTGCGCCACCGCGACACGGAAGCGCTCACCTCCGGATAAATCCCCAATGCGCTGATGTACGCTTTCGCGACGGAAGAGCAGGCGCGCCAGCTGGTCACGCAGATGCTGTTCGCTCGCACCGGGATTCGCCCTCTGTACGGTTTCAAGGAGGGTGAGCTCCGGGTCGAGGATGATGCGCTGCGGCAGGTATGCGGTGTTGTCCAGGCGGTAGAGCACTTGGTATGCAGGCGGCACTGGGGAACGGTAATCAGGGTCATTCGCGTGCGCTATCGCATTGAGAAGCACAGTCTTGCCACTGCCGTTTGCGCCCGTGATGTGCAGGTGTTCGGGTCCGGTCAGGATAAGAACCTCGGGAAAATCTTGGATTTGAAGCAGATAATCAACTTTATAAGGTTGTGTTTCACGTGAAACGGTGTTTTGGGTGTATGCATTCTTAAGGTCGGTGCTCTGTGGTGTAGATGCGCAAGAGTTGTTCTTCACCCGATGTAATTCCAGTACTTTCCGCCCCAATGGGAGCGCATCCTGAACAAGTTCCAGATAGATACGCTCCTGCACGCGCAGGTTCTCTTGGGCTTCTCCAACTGCTGCACGTGCATCCGCCACCATGCTTTCGTGGGCTGTGTGAAGTTTCCCGGCAGAGCGCTCTGAACTGTTTTTATCCAGGCCCATAGCCATGCCAGGTTTCCGCTTTGACCGTTCAAATTCGCGGCCTCGGCGGGCGTTGCGATCGAGCTTAATCTGGTTCTCGGTGCGCTCACGCACAGCCTTACGCGCCTCATTCTTCGCCTCGGTCACGCGACGCTGAGCCGCCTGCTGCTCGGTGTCCAGTGCCTGCCGGTATGTGCTGTAGTTACCCTCGAAGAGGCGCAGATGCGCCAGCCCCTGGCGGTCGGCGTGAAGCTCGGCAATCACGTTCACGTGCTCCAGCAGATCGCGGTCGTGGCTAATGATGAGTGCCGGGCAGGTGAGGGTTTCAAGAGCCGTATAAAGCCGATTCTTCGCCGAAGAATCCAGATTATTTGTGGGCTCATCCAGCAGAATGAACTCGGGGTTTGAATATAGAAGCGCGGTGAGTGCGGCTGTGACCGTCTGACCACCTGAAAAGGTGCTAAGAGGACGCATCAGAAGGTTGCGACGGGCCTGTGTATCGGTCGTAGTGAGGGCAGGACCAAAACCATGTTCGGCAAGGGCTGCGAGGGTACGTTCTTCAATATCCCAGGCGTCGCCTATGGTGTCGTAAAGGCAGGGGGAATAGTCGCCCGATTCCAGTGCATCAAGCGCCTGCAGTATTTTTGTAATTCCAAAAATATCAGCAAGATGCTGATGCCCACTCAACCCTAAATCTTGCGGTAGGTACGCTATGCGCGGTGGGGTGCTGATTATCCCTTGACTAGGGTTTATGTCGCCAAGAATAAGTCTGAAGAGGGTAGTTTTTCCGGCGCCGTTATCGCCGATAAGCCCGGTGAGTGGCGCAGAAAATACCGCGGAAAGGTCGGTGAAAAGCGGGGGCTCACCCGGATGTGCGTACGAAATATGGTCGAGTGTAATGTGACGTGACATGGGCCGAGTTCCTTCGAGTAGGTGCTCGGATTCCTGCCAGCGCACATGAAGGCGTGAAGGCATGAAAAAACCCGAGCGTAACGGTGGATGTACCTGTGCCCGGGTGCGTGCGCGCTGACAGAAATACGCAGGATAAAGCGACTATATGGCTGTGCCTATAAACCTGCTGCGTGAGCGCGCGAAAAATTCTGTGAGGTCCGGGCTTATGCTCGGTGGGTCATTTCTTTGATGCCTCCTAGATTCCGAATACCACCCCGGTCGTGCCTTGGGTGGCTTCGGTCAAACATTGCGTTCAGCCTCTTAGGTTGCCCCACGGTGGGGCAACACGGATAAAGAGCTGAGGTCTCCAGCATAGGAAGCGCACGGGTGCTGAGTCAAGCACCCCCACGCAAAACCCGCCGACAAGGGGCGATGCAACCGGTGATGTAATCCCAGAAGACACAAAAGGAGGGGCGACACCACTCGGTGCCGCCCCTCCTTTTAGGCATTAAATCTGCGCGCGTACAACGCGCGAAAGGCTATTACGCCTCGTGGCGCTCGCGGTACATGCCCAGCGGGCCCGCATCCGCGTACGCCTGAGCGTCGTTGTAACGGTACAGGCGCGGCGGGCGGTGACGGGTGCCCTCCACGCGGCGGCCGGTGTCAATAATCGACTTCGACGCCGCAATCTGGCGGCGGAAGTTCGCCGGATCCAGGGTGCGACCCAGAATCGCCTCGTACACCTCACGCAGCTGCGCCAGGGTGAACTCCTCGCCCAAGAAAGAGTGCGCAATACGCGAGTACTCGACCTTGTTCTGCAGACGGTAGAGCGCGTACTCAATGATTTCGTTGTGGTCGAAGGCGAGCTCGGGCAGCTCATCCACCGGGAACCAGCGGATGTTCTCGTGCACGCGAGTGTTCGCGACCTCGGTGGCGGGAATCGACGCCCAGTACACCACGGAAACCACGCGCTCGTGATCAGTGCCGGGTGCCGGGTCGGGCTCGCCCACAACGCGGGCGGCGCGCGCCTCGGGGGTGCGCAGAACGTCACCGAATGCGTAGAGCTGCTCCAGGTAGCCGGGCTGCAGGTTAGTTGCGCGCTTCAGGGTCGAAGCGGCTGCCTCTTCGAGGGAAAGATTCGGGTTGAGCGGACCGCCAGGAAGCGCCCACTGGCCCTTATAAGGCTCGCGGAGGCGGCGAACCAGCGGCAGCCACAGGGTCGGGTGGGTTTCGTTGTCCTTGGGGCGCAAAGCTAGAATCACGGTTGAGACAGCGAGAGATACAGAGGTGTGGTCCACGTCGTTGTGCTCTTCAGTGGCGACTGCGCCGGGAAGAGGCTGGGATGCGATGCTCATTCAGGCCTCCTGTGCGAATGGGTATCGATAGGTGTGCATACTCTACCCATTTTAAGGGGTTAATAGGGTAAAAATGCACGCAAGGCACCCGCTGACCCGAAAACCGGTACCATCCGCGTCGTGTCAAGGGGAAAAAGTTCAGGTACCGGACACATCAAAGCGCCCCTCCGGCATGTCCAATAGAACAATGCGGAGGGGCGCTCTAGAGTCTAACTATGCAGTGTCTAACTATGCAGTTTTAGATGCAGAGTAGGGGTGCAGACTAGTCGATCTGCAGCTCGCCCATAGCGTCCCAGTCCTCGCCGTCAATCAGGCGAGAAATAATCTTCGGGGTTGCGGTCAGCATCGGACGCATGTCCTTCATAGCCTGCTGGAAGTGGTCAGAGTTCACGTGCGGGCCAGCTGCGTCGTCGTTGAAAGCCTCGAGCAGAACGAACTCGTTCGGGTCCTCAACGCTGCGGGACCACTCGAAGAACTTGTTGCCCTCCTCGGCGCGGGTTGCCTCGGTGAAAGCGCGGGTCTTCTCAATCCACTGGTCGGCGTATTCGGGCTTGACGGGGAACTTTACAGCAATGAAAATCATCGGAACTCCTTAGGTTGAAGAGTAGATACGTGCCCTTCCAGTTTAAGCCCCGGGTGCTCGGTGGCGCTGAAGAATAGGGTGTGAGGCAGCGGTTTTAGCTTGTGGCTTTAACCGCTGTATAGAGTGGCTTTTGTGGTTTAACGAGCCGCCGCCTTGAGAACCTGCAGGGCGCGTTCGAGTGCCGCACGGTCTGCCGCGATGGCTGCGGCCCTCTGCGGGCTGGCGGAGTCGCCTCCGAGTGCCGCGTTGTAGTACATTCCGTCACCCAGAAGCAGCACGGCGCGGGCGATGCGTTCGTCACCGAGCTCGGCAAGAATGAGCGAGTGCCAGCCCTCCTGCACGCGGGCTAGGGTTTGCTGGGCGAGCTCGTTGTTATTCTGTGCCAGGCGGCTGAGGGCAATGAGGGCCCGGTCGAAGGGGGTGTCACTCGGAATGGAGGAGTTGATGTAGTAGGCGCTTGCCCCTTCGGGTGCCTGCGCCATGGTCTCAAAGTCTTCTTCCGCCAGGGTGACGGTGCGTTCGGCGAGTGCCTCGAGGAGCGCCTTCTTGGAGGAGAAATGGTAGAGCAGCCCGCCCTTGGACACCTTGGCGGCGGTGGCGACGGCGTCGAGGGTTGCGGCGCGTTCTCCGGTGTGAATCAGCAGGTCGACGTAGGTGTCGAGGATGTGCTCGCTAGAGTTATTGGCTCGTTGTTTGCGGTGGTTGGGAGTGCTCATGGGTACCAGTCTAACCGCTTGAAACTATACCGTCCAGTTGGTATAGTTAATCTTCGCCTGTTGGGCCGCGCCGGGAGCACACCGTCCCGGACCACCCCAAAAAAGACAGGCCGAGCTGATGCCGCGCCCGCGTCCGCCACATCAGCCGAAACCCAAAAGACGCACGAAAACAACCCATGACGAATCACAACCCGCAGACCACGGCTCTGCCCATCCATGCCCCCGAGCAGAAGGCTAAGCGCTGGACCGCGCTCGCCGTCCTCATGCTGCCGGTGCTCCTGGTCTCCATTGACAACACCGTGCTTGCCTTCGCGGTGCCCGCTATCGCTGAGGCGCTGAGCCCCTCCTCCGCTGAACAGCTGTGGATTGTTGACTCCTACTCTCTGGTCCTTGCCGCACTGCTCGTGCCCATGGGCGCTATCGGCGACCGTATCGGTCGCCGCAAGCTGCTGCTCATCGGCTCGACCGGCTTCGCGGTTATCTCCGCTCTCGCGGCGTTTACGCCCTCGGCGCTGCTGCTCGTGGTAGCTCGAGCCCTGCTCGGTATTTTTGGTGCCATGCTCATGCCGGCGACCCTGTCGATTATCCGTAACGTCTTTGCGGATGCGAACGAGCGTCGCATCGCCATCGCCGTGTGGGCAACCGGCTTCTCCGCCGGTGCCGCGCTGGGTCCGATCGTGGGTGGCTTCCTGCTCGAGCACTTCTACTGGGGCTCCGTCTTCCTCATGGCGCTGCCGATCCTGGTGCCCTTCCTGATCCTTGCCCCCATGACGGTGCCCGAATCGAAGGACCCGAACCCCAGCCCGGTGGATCCGCTGAGCATCCTGCTGATTATGGTCGGCATGACCGGCATTACCTACGGTCTGACCCACACCTCCGAGAACGGCTTTGATGCGGTGGCTATCAGCACCATCCTCGGCGGTCTGGTCTTCATCGTTCTGTTCGTGCTACGCCAGCTCAACCGCGAGAAGAACGATATTCAGCCCATGCTGGACGTGCGTCTCTTCCGCAACCCCGTCTTCACCGGCGCAATTGCGGCAAATATGATCTCCATGATGGTGGCCGTCGGATTCATCTACTTCGCTTCCCAGCACCTGCAGCTGGTCTCCGGCCTGGCACCCATGTACGCCGGTATGCTGCTGGTTCCCGGCACCGTCGCGACCATGATTGCCGGCCTGACCATTGCCCGCGTGGCAAGCCGATTCCACCCCGCACAGATCGTGGCGTTCGGTCTGGCGCTCAACGCTGCCGCGTTCGCGGTGCTCGCCTTCCTGGGTGCGCATCAGGACGTGGTCATTATCCTCATCTTCATCGTGCTCGGTACCGGTATCGGTATTTCCCAGACCATCTCGAACGACCTGATGCTCTCCAGCGTGCCGCCGCGTAAGGCGGGTGCCGCATCCGCAATTTCTGAGACCTCCTACGAGATGGGTACGGTGCTCGGTACCGTCATCATGGGCGGTATTCTCACCTCCGTCTACCGTGCGAACGTGGTCGTGCCCTCCGGCCTGGATGAAACCCTCGCCGACCATGCCCAGGAAACCCTCGGCGGTGCCGTGTCGGTTGCCAGCCATGTGGGTGGTGAGCAGGCAAACCAGCTGCTCTCTTCCGCATTCGCCGCCTTTGACTCCGGCGTGGTGCTGAGCTCCGCATTCAGTGCCGTGCTCATGGGTGTTATGGCTGTTATCAGCTACCTCATGATCCGCAAGGCTCCTCGCGAAATGAAGCCTGCTGAACACTAATACAGCGCACTAAACCTCATAGATAAGCCCCGCCTGCCGTTGCTCTTAAGCATCGGGAGGCGGGGCTATTTTTACGCACCCACCTGCGCATTTAAAGGTTCAGCACAGGTGCCGGTGGTACGGTAAAACAGCGGGCATCAGCCCCGACCGCAGAGGAACCAGCGGCTCCACACAATCAAGGAAGAACGCCACCATGGGACTCAAAGACTGGATAGCACCCTTTATTACGCTACTCATTGGTGCTAGCACCATCTTCATCTCCTACAAGAACTACCAGGCGCAGGCGGCGGCAAAACCCTCCGAACTGGCGCGACTGGAACTGTGGAGCAAGCTCCTCACCGAAGCCGGCTTGGACCTCAACGCCCTACCCGACCCCGAAAAGCTCACCTCCGACCAGCGCGTCGTCCTCGAAAACTACCGGGTCTTCCTCAAGCGTGCGTCCCTCGAATCGAAGCTGCGTAAAGTTGGCATCGACAGCAACCGTATCTTCAGCCTGCTCATGAAGCGTGCGCACTCTTCCGTGAAGCCTACGCCCATCCCCATTGGCGACTCGATTAGCTACTACCGCCTGATTCTACGTGCCCTGCTGTACATTTGGGTTCCGCTGGCCGTGATTTTCATCGGCGTGCCCATCATCGTGGTCACCATCGCCTACCTGATTGGCCTGTTCACGAACCACCGCGGCAATCTGTCTGACTTTGCACTCTCCCCGCTCGCCGTGGTGCTCCTGATTGTTGGTGCGGTCGCCGTCGGTGCCCTCGTGTACCTGCAGAACCGCATTATCTCCGCCATTATCGCGAACAATGTGTACTTCTACTTCTGGGATATTTACGGCTCCAAGAAGGGCGCTCGCGACTCCAAGGACGCCTACAGCGAGCGCCTGGCGGCTAAAACCTACGCCGACCAGCTGTTCCTCGGTCAGCAGGAGTTCGCTCACCAGTTCCGCGAGAACATGTACATGGCGGGTATTCAGGAGATTGATGAGTACCCGCGCGTGCTCAGCGACAGCGTGATGCTGCCGCGCAACTACCGGGTTGCGGAAACCACCGAGGGTGAGGACCGTATCGACCGCTTCGTGAACTGGGTGCGCTCCAAGATTGGTTTTGAGCGCCTGGAACCGCGCATCATCTACAGGCTCGAACATAAGGACGCGCACAAGGATGCGAAGAAGGAATCCGCGCACGGTGAGCCGGTAGCTACTGAGCAGCCTGTTTCTGAGCAGTCTGTGGATGCTCAGGATGAGCAGAAGGCCGCGGAAGTACCCGCCTCAGAAGAACCTATTGTCGCGGAGGTGCCCGTCGAGGCTCCTGCCGAGAATCTGGCTGATGCGCCCACCGAACCCGTCATCGGAGGCGCCACTGACTCTTCTGCCGCAGCTGGGGTATCCGCCGCAGCTGGGGCAGACGACCCCACGGAGGCGTTCACCCGCATCCCAGAAGATGCCGTCGACCATGAGAGCGCCGGTGAAAAGAACGCCGGTGAGAAACCCGGTACTGAGAAGCCCAAAAACTAAATAGCCCGCCCGGGGGCACCGAAAAACCGGGCATGAGAAAAGGGTCGCAGCCTACGAATTCGCCATTGAACCGTAAGCATGAGACCCTTTTCCTTTCCCTTCAAGGTCGAGCAGAATCGGAGGTACCGCCCGACCAAGAAGAGTCATATGATGCGCCCCTCCACCGGTAGAGGTTGCCTGGCAGAAGAACCCGCCGAAGCGGGTCGGCAGAGCGCCCGGTAGAGGGTGCATCACGCTTGAGGAACCGCCCCAAACCCGCCAAAGAACGGGCTGAGGGAACAGAAAACCCCGAGCTGGCGCATCGTCTACATCATCAGAAAATAACTACATCTCGGGGTAGGGGAGGACGATTCGCGCTCCGGGTGGGACCTACCCACTCCCACCCGGAGGCGAATCGTGGGGATGTTCGCAGTGTATTGAATACATCCCACCGAAATCCCTAACGAACGTTCGGGGTTTCAGTATCAGCGGTATATGAGCCTACCGCAGTCTATGCCGCAACCTCGGGGTCGCGGGAGATAACAACCTTCACCACGTTGTGCTCAGCAGCGTGGCTGAACAGGTCGTAGGCTTCCTCGAACTGGTCGAACGTGAAGCGGTGGGTTGCCATCGCCTTAGCGTTCAGACGACCCGAGCGGACCATGTTCAGCAGGTTACCGACGGTGTTGCAGTTGACCAGACCCATGTTGATGCTCACGTTAGAAATCCACATGGTGTTCAGCGGCAGCTCAACGGGCTTGCCGTGCACGCCGGCATTCGCGATGTTGCCGTAGGGGCGAACAATCTTGGTGCAGGTCTCGAAAGTCTGCGGAACGCCCACAGCCTCAATTGCCACGTCCACGCCCAGGCCGTCGGGGGAGAGTGCCTTAATCTTCTCGATGAAGTCCGGGTCGCCCGCGTTGACCTTATCGGTTGCGCCCAGCTCCAGTGCCTTGTTCATGCGGTTGTCGTCGAAGTCGACGGTGATGACGCGGCCGGCACCGCAGAGGTTAGCGGTCATGATTGCGCCCAGACCCACGGGGCCTGCACCCACGACAGCGACGGTGTCGCCGGGCTTGGTGTTGCCGTTCAGAATACCGATCTCGAAGCCGGTGGGCAGTGCGTCGGTGAGGAAGAGGACGTCCTCATCGGTCAGACCCTCCGGAACCAGGTGGACCGAGGTCTCTGCGTAGGGAACACGCACGTACTCTGCCTGGGTGCCGTCAATCATGTAACCGAAAATCCAGCCGACACCACCAACGGTCTGGCAGTGCGAAGGCTGGTTCGCCTTACAGTAGGAGCACTTACCGCAGCTGGTCACGGCGGGAATGATGATGCGGTCGCCGACCTTCAGGTCAGTCACCGCGGAGCCAACCTCGGTAATGGTACCGACAGCCTCGTGGCCGAGGATGCGTCCGTGGTCCACCTCGGGGCAGTCGCCCTTCAGGATGTGCAGGTCAGTACCGCAAATGGTGGTGGTGTCGACACGGGCGATAACGTCCGTGGGCTCAAGAATGGTGGGGTTCGGGACTTCCTCCCAGGCACCCTTCTGGTCGGGACCGTGGTATACATATGCCTTCATGATGACTCCTTCTTTGAAGCTCTAATGAGGGTGCAGTGACTGCTTTATCACTACATGTATCAACCCATAAGAAATATTTGATAGGTTGTATTTTCATTAAACCCGACGTGTTGAATTATGCGCTTTTATTACGCGGAGTGTATCTTTTGGTTCTTTAAACATGAACATGATTCACTTTGGGTATTTAAGACCTGTAAAAAACGCACGAGGCGCACCCCCCCCAAACAGGGATGCGCCTCGTGCGTTTACTCGTGCGTTTACTCGTGCGTTTAATCGAGAAAAGTTGGATTGAGTCGAGGTTGAGCTGGGCTTAGCTCTTCAACTGGATTTAGCTCTTCAGCTGGGCACGCGCTCGCGAACGAACCGCCGTCACCGCCCACACCAGCACAAAAGCCGCCACCATCGACAGCACAATCGTGCCACCGGTCGGCAGGTTAAACGCCCAGGACAGGTACAGGCCAACAATCGAGCAGATACCGCCAAACACCGGCGAGAACACCATCATCGACCCCAGTCGGCGGCACGCCAGGCGGGCTGCCGACGCCGGAATCACCAGAAGCGCCAACACCAGCACATTACCGAGCGTCTGCAAACCCAGCACCACAGAAATGGTTACCAGAACGTACAGCACAATATCCAAGGCAAGCACCGGCAGGCCCATCGCGCGGGCGCTCTCACGGTCCAGGCTGACCGTCACAATTTGGCGGTGGAACAGCCACAGCACCAGCAGAATAATGGCACCCATAATCGCCGCCTGGGTAATGTCCTCATTCGAAACACCCACAATCGAGCCGAACAAGAAGTCCTGTACCGACCCCGAATAGCCCGGCGCCAACGAAATAATCACAATACCTAACGCAAAGGACGCCGCGAAGAAAATACCAATCACGGAATCCTCGCGTAGCCGCTGATTCTGGCTAAAAATAGCCACCAGAATAGCCGTCACCACGCCCGCGGTCAGACCGCCCACCATCAGGTTGCCGCCCAGTACGAACGCCACCGCAAGACCCGGGAACACCGAGTGCGCCACCGCATCGCCAATGAAGACCATGCCGCGCATCAGCACGTGGCAGCCCACCACACCGGTCACCACCGACGCGAGCAGCACCGCCGCCAGGGCACGCGGAAGGAACGCCAGAGACGGGTTGAACAGGTCGGCAAGAAAATCGATAGGAGTAATCAACGGGCACCCCCGGTAGAAACAGTATGGGCGGGGGAGAGAGAATGATCAGAAGCACAGGAATCGGGCAGCTCGTGGCCGTACTCATCCAACGCACCACCGGCACAGGTGAAGCCCGTGCGGGCGTGGCCCTGCGCCTCCTCAATATCGTGACCGTGCAACCACGTATGCAGCTGCTCCAGGCTAAAGGAGTCCGCCGGACCATCCAGGTGAATATTGCCGCGCACACCGCACAGACGTGAGCAGGACTCACGCGCCGCCAGCATGTCGTGCGTAGACATCAGAATCGTGATGCCCTCACCCGCCAACTCACGGTACAGGCGAGTCAGAGTGGTCTGAGTCGGCGCGTCCACGCCCGTAAACGGCTCATCCAACAGTAGCAGGGAGGGGTTCGCCGCCAAAGCGCGCGCCAAAAGAACCCTCTGACGCTGACCACCGGAAAGCTCCGCAATGGAAGCATCCTGCAGGTGCAGGACATCGGTGCGTTCCATCGCCGAAAAAACCTGCACCCAATCCTTCTTCGCCGGGCGGCGGAAGAACCCAATCTCACGCACGCGACCGGTCATCACCGTGTCCTTAACGGTCAGTGGAAAATCCCACTGGAACTGGTGCTTCTGCGGCACATAACCAATATGCGCACGCGCCACACGCGGCGACTCACCCAGCACCCGAACCTGACCGGACGCCGGGCGAATCAGACCCAAAATGGTGCGCAGCAGCGTGGTCTTACCGGCACCATTAGCACCAATCAGACCCGCAAACTCGCCGCGCTCCAGGGTCAGGGACAGATCCTTGAGGATGGAACGGCGCGCGTAGCCGGCGTACAGGTTTGAAATCTCTAGGACGGGCCCGGAGCTTACCGATGACTTAGTACCCGCTGTTACCGATGCGCTCACGAACGGTCACCGCGCACTTCATCCAGCGCCTCACGCTGCGCGGAGGAGCGGCGACGGAACGAAAGGAACGCGCCCACGGCAATCACAGCTGCCACGCCTGCGGCAATAGCACCCCAGGGGATAGTGGACTCTGCCTTGTAACCGCTCTGGTCGCTCGCTGCGGAGGCAGAAGAAGAACCGGACGCCTGAGTACCGGATGCCTGGGTACCGGCGGCCTGAGAAGTAGCAGAAGCCGAACCTGAGGATGCAGAACCGCGAGCCTGCGCTTCCATCGCGTACAGGGCATCAGCGCTCGCAGAATCACCCACCGCAAACTTCAGGTAGCGGGTATCAGAGACGGTCGAACCGTCAGACAGCTCAGCGCTCGCGGTGACCTTCAGCAGGTACTCGCCCGGGGCGGTGAACACCCAGTTCGCGTGGGTGTGAGTGTTCTTCTCAACCCACAGCTTCTGCGGCTCACTCTTGGTCGAGGACCACAGCACCTGCGGCGCCGAGAAGTTGCCGTTCTCCAGATACAGGCTGAACGTGCCGGGGCCGCTCACCTGCTCCAGGGTCAGGTTCACGCCGCGGTTCAGCTTGGACACCAGCTGCGGATCCTGAGTGTTCCAACCCGGCCAGATCACGCCCTTAGTTTCGGTCTGCGGAATGACGTACACCTTAGAGCCGGCGGGCGCACCCACGAAGGAGTAGCGCGGGTCGTTCGGCACCTCAAGGATCGCCTTATCGCTACCGCGGTAGATGACCTCGTCCAGGCTGCGCCAGACGGGGGTTTCGCCGTGGTCGTCGTGGAGCATGAGCTCAAACTTGCCGTTATTGAAACGCGGACCCATATCCACGTGGCCGGCGGAAATTTCGGTGCGGCCGGATGCGACCGGCTGCTCCGCCGACAGGGTCTGGGTGAGGGCGCGCTCGCCGCGGCTGAGGTTGCTGTCGCTCGGCTGGGCGGAAGCGCTCTCGGCGGTTGCCGGGGTGGTCTCCGCGTGTGCTACACCCAGGAGTGCGAGCATGAGGCTGGCGCCCAGAGCCAGGGCGGGCAGGGCGCGGCTACGTGAGGAACGGGAGGGGGTGGTTGAGTTCATCATGAGGACTTCCTAGAATCATGACCGAAACGGTGTGTGAAAGATTATCTATATGCTAATACGGCTATATGAGCTTGTGGGTAGCTCAGAACCGGGTTATGAGGTGCTTGCCTCCGAGCAGCTAGCACCCGAAGAATCGCCGCCAGAACTAGCCCCGGAGCACAGCGCAATCGTGTGAGCATTCGCCAGCATCATCTGCGCGTAGTGAGGAGCCTGCGCATCCAGAGTGTCCGAATAGAGCACCCCGGTACGCACTTGAGCCTCCCGAGCCAGCTCCGTGAGAACCGGTGAACGCATCGCCGTGGACTTGTCCAGATAAATCGCTGGAACCTTCAAATCCTCGACCGTGCGACGCAGGCGCTGACGCTGCTGAATGCTCGGCTCACCGCTGGCGCTGGCACTCACAAAACCGGCAATGTGCAACCCGTAGGTGCTCGCCAGGTAGCGGTAGCCGTCGTGCGTGGTGACCAGGTTGCGTGCCGACTCCGGCAGGCCTCCGTACACCTGACGCAGCTGAGCGTCCAGGGCGTCAAGCTCCTTCATGACCTGCTCGGTGCGGGTCGCATACTCGCTCGCACCTTCCGGGTCGGCGGAGGTGAGCGCGTCACGGATGACCTGCACGCTCGCCTTTGCGTTCGGCACCGAATGCCAAATATGCGGGTCAATTTCGCCGTGCACGTGCTTGCCCAGAACGGCCTGCGCCAGCAGGTACACCTGACCGCGATGCTCCGAAGCACCCGACCGCAGGAAACGGTAGCTACCGCCGGCGGGCACCTCCTGCAGGGTGCGGGAGGGAACCGCGACCACGGTGCGGTTCAGTTCGTACTCTACGGCGCCCTGGGAGGAATCCGCGCGAAGCACGAGCCTGCCGTCGCCGGTGCGTGCCGTAATATCGGCGTGACCTGCGGAAAGAACCTTGATGTCCGAGGCAGAAACGTTCTGTTCTTTCGCCAGACGGTCCACCAGCTGTTGCGGGTCACGACCAACCGCGCAGTACAGGGTGCCGCGCGAAGAACGCACCGACTCCGGCGCATTGACCGCGGTGGCGCTCAGCTCAATGGCGTACTCGCCGGCATCACTAAACGCCCACGACAGGTGCGTATGCGCCTGCAACGGAAGCTCCAGCGAACCCATATCGCCGGTACGGATCGCGGTGTCCCCCTCACGGGTGAGGTTCACGCCGCGCGCATGCGAATCGCACAGCATCTCCACCGCACCGAAGGTCTGCGTAATGAACGCCGCCAACTGCGCATTCGACGAATCGGTAGAGGTGCGCGCCCGCACGCTCTGCACCTCAAAGCGCATGCCTGCATCCGAAGAGTCGGCGGGGGCGGACTCGTTCTGCCCGCCCTCTTCAACGCGCAAACCCAGCCAGATGGAGTCCAGGGAGGCATCCTCAACAATGGCTTCGAGCTTGCCGCCGTACTGCTCAATCTTCTCCGCAACCGCCACGGACACAACGCCTGCGGGCAGGTTCGCCTCAACCATTTTGCTGAGCTTACGCTGCTCCAGCAGCAGACCGTTCGTCAGGGCGCAGCGGGCGTAGGCGACATCGCGGATATCGCGCAGGCTCGGCTCATACGAGTGCGGGTCAGCACCGGCGGGCACCAGGGAGTGCACGCTGGCACGCTCTCCTGCAATCTGCTGCGCCAAGTCCGCCAGAATCGGGGTCGTGGCGACCACGCGCATCCGGTCGGAGGAGGCGTTCACGGTGCTGGCGCATCCGCTCAGTGCGAAGGCACCAGCCCCCACCCCCGCACCCACCGCAATACGGGAGGCGAGGGTGAGGGCGGTACGCCGACTATAAGCGTGTGCGCGGTTGCCGGTATGCCCGCTATGCGGTGTCACCGCTGCGGCCCTTTCGGCGTGCCGAACGCAAAATCATGGCACCGAGTGCCAGCGCCAGAATGGAGGTGCTGACCATGAACGGGTCGATGACCACACCGGTGTTCGGTAGCTTGCCTGCCGCGGCTGCCTTCTGGGCGTTCGCGAGTTCCTGGCTGGTCAGGGCGCAATCCTCACCGGAGGCGGTCTTACCGACGATGCGCACCTTGGATCCGTCGGGCTTGGTAACGATGCCGGTGGCTTCGTCGACGGTGCCGTTGACGGGGTTCTTTGCGGTGCTCTTCTCGCTGCCGTTGTTGGCGCCGTTAGCGTTGTTAGCGTTGCCGCCGTCCTGCTTGGTTTCTGCCCCACCCTGTGCGTTGTTGCTTGCCGGGGCGTTATCGGGGTTGCCGACGGTGAAGTGCAGAACCGATTCGCTGCTGACCTGCTGGCCGTTCTTCAGGCGTGCAGTCCAGCCGATAGTCACGGTGTAGC
Source organism: Rothia mucilaginosa (assembly GCF_001548235.1). NCBI lineage: Bacteria > Bacillati > Actinomycetota > Actinomycetes > Micrococcales > Micrococcaceae > Rothia > Rothia mucilaginosa. Next base: position 942,416 of record NZ_AP014938.1, on the reverse strand, counting down.
GTCCCTCAGCGGTGAACACCCAGTTGCTGTGCTGGTGGGTGTTTGCGGGCACCTGGAAGGAGCCGCCGCTCCGCGAATCGAAGACCTGCTGACCGGCGGAACCGAAGTTACCGGAGAGGAAGGTGGACATCGTGCCGGGGCCCTCAAAACCGTTGAGGCTCATGGTGACGGGGCCGTCGAGCTGCTTGAGCAGTTCGGGGTCCTGGGTGCTCCAGCCGAGCCAGGGCACGCCCTGCTGCTGGGTTGCACCAATCATGTGCACGGGGGTGCCCGCCGGGGCGATGTTCTCCATGCCTGCGGGCAGGTTGATCTTCGCGGCGTCATTGAGCACGAACTCGAGGGTGCCGGGGGAGACGTGGCGGGCGGGGCTGGTGCGGTCGTCCTTCACGCTGCTGGTGAGGTTGCCGCCGTTGAGGATCGGGCCTACGTCGAAGTGGCCGTGGGTGACTTCTTCACGGCCGCTGTGCTCGGCGGTGTTGACCACGGCGAGGGTGGGGATGCTGGTCGGTGCCTGGGCTGCCTGGTTGCTCTGCTTGTTGTCCTTCTGAGCGTCCTTGGAGTCCTTGGCATCTTCGGCGGGAACCTCGGTGGCGATGCACTGCTGGTTCAGGCTGCCGGGCAGACCGGAGGATAGCACGCCGCTACCGGTAATGCCGCCGCCGTTGCTGGGTGCGCTGATGTTCTGGGCGTTGGAGCCCTTTACGCTGCTGCGGGAGTTGCCGCCCTTGTTTTCACCCTTGTCGGAGCCGTTATTAGTGTTGTCGGTGCCGCTGATAGCGGTTACACCGGATCCACCCTGGGATGCCTGCTCACCATTTGCCGCTACCTTCGCGCCGTTCGGGTCGGTCACCTGCGCGGCATTCTGACCGTTCACGGATCCATCCACGCGGCGAATACCGGTGGATGCACTCGCCTCAGCAGATGCACTCGCCTCAGCACTTGCGGAGGTAGATGCGCTGGGGCTGCTGGTGGCGCTCTCGGTGGCGGTGGCGCTCGCCTCGGGGGTAGTGGTTGCCTCGCTCGTGGCTTCCTTGGTTGCTTCCTTTGCGGCGTTCTGCGCGTTCAGGAGCTTGAAGCCGTCCTCAGCGTTAGTGCCCACGGCGATGGTGTAGGTTGCCTCGGAGCTGACCGGGGTGCCGTCGGCAAGGGTTGCGGTGGCGCGGAACGTCAGCTGGTAGATGCCTTCGCGGGTGAATGCCCAGCTGAGGTGCTCGTGGCCGCCAGCGGTGATGGTGTGCGGTGCGAGCTGGTCGTTGGTGCTGAAGACGCGCGGGTTGTCGCGACCGGATTCGGTGAAGACTTCGGCGCGGCCGCCTTCGGGTACGCTGCTGCGCACGAGTTCAAGTTTGATGGTGTTGTCCTTGAGTGCGCCGGGGCGGATTCCTTCCGCACCGAGGCCGGGGTAGAGCAGGCCGCGGGTGCGGGTGGAGGGAATGTAGAAGATGTCGGTGCCTTCGGGGGCAATGTAGTCGTAGCCTGCTACGACCTTGGTGTGTGCATCCTCGACGTCGGGCAGGTGGAAGACGGTGCGGGCGGGGTTGAATCGTCCCTGCTGGCCGGGGCCGGTGTCTGCGAGGGTGCCGAGGGTGAACTGGTTGCCGTCGAGGAAGGCGTTGAGCATTTCGGTGTGTACGCCCGCGATGACGTAGTCACCTTCGTAGCTGACGTAACCGCGCGACTCGGTACCTGCCTGGGTGCCGGTCTGGTTTTCCTGCGCCTGGTTTTCCTGTGCCTGCGCGGCGGTGAAGGTGCCGACCTGAGGGAGGGCGAGGGGTGCCCCGAGTGCGAGGGTGCATCCGAGGGTGGTTGCGCTGAGTAGGCTCAGGGGTTTGGTGCGTCCTTGCATGGTGGCTCCTTGGATGACTGCTCGTTGGCTGGCGCGTTGCCCGATGTTTTCGGGGTTTGCCCGGTGCTGGGTCCGGCGGCCTGTTGCCGGTTTCCCTCTTGGGCTCGGGGTGCGCTCTGCCGTGTTTTTCTCTTTGTGGATGTACGTAGTGTGCGTTTTTGGGTGCGCCTCGGCGCACACGTGTTTCTGAGAATCACTATACTCACTTAGGTTCTAAATGACAATTATTTGCAAAAGAGCTACCCTAGAGGATAGAAAAATGAGAAAGGTTGTCATGAGCTCTCAGAAGCAGACCCAACGACGGGTCACCACACACACCCCCGCACTCTTCATCCCCGGCGGCAAGCCCGCCCTCCGCCGCGCAGCCGCATTCCTCTCCGCCGCAGCGCTGCTCGCGCTTGCCGGCGCTGCCCCCTCCCTGCCCGCTGCAGCAGGCCCCGACGACGGCAAAATCGTCACCACCAAGGGCCACGTTGACGCCCCCAAGGCATACTGGGACGAGCAGAACGGCACCTTCGTCCTCATGAACGAGGCGAACCCCTACAAGACCGGCGCAGACACCTACGAACTGGACAAGACCGTCAACTGGGTCGGCAAGGGCTACAGCACCAGGGACGGCAAGTCGCAGTACACCATGACCCTGGGCGACTCGCCCTCCCTGGCGTTCCTCGGCGAACCCGGCCAGACCCTCTACATGGCACCGCACCTGACCTACGGCAACCAGGACCCCATCTGGGCTGGCCTGGGCGCATCCACGAAGGTGCCCACCGAGCGTTTCCGTGACGGCGTGTTCGCTACCGACATTCTCTCCGTTGAGGGCCCCGGCCGTATGGAGCTCTTCCGCTACAACCCGGACGACGCCCCCGCCGACGTGTACCGCATGCTCTCCAGCAGCTCGACCGGCTGGCACTCCTGGCTGCTCGACAAGGGTAGCCACACCCACAACACCACGACCTTCACCCGCCCCGGCCGCTACGTGGTCACCTACCGCACCGTGGCGCGCTCCACCGACGGCCGCATTATTAGCTCCAAGCCGTCGAAGCTGGTCTGGCAGGTTGGCGGCATGCAGCCCGTGCTCGGTGACGGCACCCCGACCGCCGTACCCACGGTTGACCGCTACAATGCGGCACCCGTCGGTGACCTGGACGCCGCAAAGTACGTGCTGTCCGTGGCACCGCACCGCCTGGACGCCGACCCGGCTAAGAACAAGGACGCTGACGACAAGCTCAGCGACATCACCTTCACCGCCGCGAACAAGAACCTCAAGGGCACCCTGACCCTGTACAACAACGGCTACTTCCTGACCGACCTGCCGGTTGTGAACGGTACCGCCACCTGGTCTGAAATGCTCGGTAGCGAAGGCTCCCAGCTGCAGGCTGTCTTCACCCCCGACACCTCCGACGCGAACAGCGCGGAGGCGTCCCGCTGGATCTCGCACAAGCTCACCTACGAGCCCGGCCGCTCCGAGAGCGTGTACAGCGATGACGGTAACGGCTCCTGGCCCGAAGAAATCCCGGATCAGGCGAACACCGTACTCAGCACCCAGCAGTACACGCCGACCAGCATGGACTACGACGTGACCGTCACCCCGAACGGCAACGGCTTCAGCACCGTTGAGGTCCGCTTCAAGGACCCGAAGGTGCGCGGCTTCATGCGCGGCGGCTTCTACGCCCAGGATGACCCGGTCTACCCGTACCTCGACCTGGAAGGCTCCGTCGAGGATGGTGTGGCGCGCTTTACCTTCCGTGACGAGTCCTTCTACAAGGGCACGGCTCTGCGCGTGAAGATGCTGACCCACCCGGATATGAACGCTTCCGCCTCCACCACTGAGGTTGCGGCGAACTATGAGCCGGGCACCAAGTACACCGCGCACGGCGCTTTGGCTCCCGATAGCGCACCCATTAGCGATGCGCCGAAGCCCGCCCCGGTGGATCCGTCGCCGAGCGCTGAGCCTACCGTCGCGCCCTCTGCCGAGCCTTCTGCTGAGCCGAGCGAGGCTCCCTCCGAGGCTCCGACCGCTGAGCCCAGCAACGTTCCGTCGGTGTCCCCCAGCGAGGTTCCGACCGTGCCTGCGGTGCCGACCGCCTCCGCAGAACCGAGCGTGCCTGCTCCGGCGCCCTCCACTCCGGCACCCTCCAGCCCCGCGCCCGCGAACCCGACCCCGAGCGCCCCTGCTCCGACTAGCCCGGCACCGTCTGCACAGCCGTCCACCCCCGGAACCCCCGGTAACCAGTGCGTGCCTGGCCAGATTGACGGCCGCACCAAGATCTCGCACGGCCACCTGGACATCCAGGCGACCCTGAAGGACCGCCAGCTGTCCGTGGGTCTGCGTGATGACAGCGGCATCATTGACGCTGATTCGACCGTGCGCCCGCTCGATTCGGTCGTGTGGACTGTCAGCGAGAACGCCCGCCGTGTGCGTACCGAACGTATGGCTGATGAGAAGCTGAATTTCATGGGCCCGGTCGGTACCGCCTTCTACGGCCTGCCGCAGACCCAGCAGAGCGGCCTGCCCTGGCCCGGCTACAACACGCAGGACATCGACTACTCGCAGCTGCGCGGCCCCGTGCACCTGCACGTGGTGCCGAAGGTCATGCCTGAGGGTGCGCGCTTCGGCATGTTCACCGAGTCGCTGAACGGTGCGGATGTGCTGCTGGATTCGACGACCGGCAAGACCACGATCGACATTGATTACGCGACGCACGCGCACGCGAACTGGGTGTTCTCTGAGCCCGGCCAGTACATGTTTGACGTGCACTATTCTGCGACCCTGGCTGATGGTACTGAGGTGAACAGCCCGGTGCAGCAGCTTGCGGTTGCTGTGGGTAAGAAGGCGTCGGATGCGTGCTCGTTTGAGACTGCCGTGCCGAAGGACCCGAACGCGGCTGCGGACGACTTTAGTGGTGTGCGCCGTGTGGATTCGGCAACCCCGGGTGGTACCGCAGGTGCTAACCAGCCCGGCTCCGCGCAGTCTGGTGCCGCGCAGTCCGGTCAGGCTGGCGCTTCTGGTGCTGCCGGTGATGTGAACGCGCAGGGCTCCTCTGAGGGTTCGGCTGATGGTTCTGCTGGCGGCGTGTACCCGGGCGGTATTTCCGGTGGCGGTACTGGTGGCGGCTCTTTGGGTCAGTCTGGTGTGTCTGCCGCGTCGGGTGGCGTGAGCTCCCAGCAGGGCGGCCTGGCGCGTACTGGTTTCGGTGCGGTGTCTGTGGCTGTGGGTGGCGCACTGGTGCTTGGTGCCGGCACTGCGATGGTGCTGCGTTCTCGCCGCCGCGCTTCTTAGCGCTCGCCGCGTGAGGACACGCTGATACGGTGAAGCCCCCGCGGCTGAGAGGGTGACTCTCGGCTGCGGGGGCTTTGTTTTTAATTTATGAGGTTGTTATTCTTTGATTTCTTCAAAGCGGGTCGTATCAAAATCCCGTTCCTTTTTAGGTGATGAGTTTGCGACATGGAATAAGTATTTTTTACCAGGCTGAGCTGTTGCAACGTAGGCGGGAACCTTCCAGCCTTCTGGGGCTTCATACAATGTGAGGGTACCGCATTCTTCTGTCTCAAAAAATCCTTTTGGTCTAATATCATTCATACCGCTTACTGTGCCGCCGCGCTCTTTCGTATATGCCTTAGTTACGGTGCAGGTAGCGGTGATACCGTCACTGTCGTCACGCATATAATGTGGCACGTAAACATAGACCCAGAAAGCAACTGCCAGGATGATTATGATGCCAATTAATTGATCTCGTTTTATCTTATCCAATATATACACTCCTTGACGGTGAAGTTTTTAAGATATGAAAATTTGTAAATAGTGTAATTAAATTACCCAACTCAGAACTCGAACCATGGTCCAATCGTAGCCATTCGAAACATTTTCTTTGAAGCCGTTTCTTAGTTCAGAGGCGGTTTTTCTTGTCGTGGTAACAGGAGAATGACGGAAACCTTCTGCTCTTTCGTCACTTATTTTCATGGAACCCTTCAGCCCACAAACCGGCAGGCTACATATCGACGTCAGCAAGACCCGAAATCTCTTTTTGGCGCTTAAAGTACGAAATGACTTCATCGCGGTTATCCAGCTGGTTCACCTTATCCACGTCAGCCGGATTATCCAGATCAGGCCAGCGACCATACTCAATCCTGAACCGAGTAATGACCAAGAGATAGTACTCATCATAATTTTTGCTCAACGGATTAATACGCGCACGCGACTTAGTGAGGAACCACATCCTGCTAGCGGTATCTTCATCCTTGGACTCACTATAAACAACGCTATCAATCGAGCCGATGGGGCAGATCCTCGACCCGAGAACAGGGGTGTGCATATTAATACCCTCAGAAGAAATCTTCATGTACGTGGCATTGACATGCCACAGGTAGAACAAGAGGAAAGCAGTCATGAGTATGTATACAACCTCCATGAAAGTACTCGTCTCTGCCCTTTCTAATGACAGGGAATAGCATACAAGCGGGAAGCCCGGGATAAAGACAATAATGTACGCCAGTAGCGCATCGATACGACTAATGTAGATGCCTTCACGCTTCTTCTTCTCGTCACGGCGTCGATTGATGATGTAAGCGGCAAGGGTGAGAATCGTGAAAATAGTCGTGATGATGGAGCATACGCCCCAAAAGGTAATAGCAGATTCTTGAGACATCATTTAGCTATTCGCTCCTTCAATCGGGTTGGAGTCGGTGATGGTAGTGGAGTGCGCATCGAGGATGCGTTGCAGATGCTCCGGGGCGTACTCGCCGCCAGATGCTGAAGCACCCACGGAGGATACGGCTGAGGGGCGCCCGTAGGTACGGCGACTGCCGCGTGAACGAACGCCCCCTCCATCAGCGACGGCTAATCGTGGAACCAAATAAACCGGTTTACTTATCCATCTCGTAGACCCAGCCGCCAGCGTTGCAGTAACGCTTACCATCCTTCTCAATGATGTAGTAGCCGGGCTCGTGGTTCTCGCACTTCTGGATAACCTCACGGGCCTCTCGGTTAGACTTCTCAAGGTTCGCCGCACGAATCTGGAAGAAAGCAAAGGTCGCAATATACGCCACCAGAACCAGCACGAGAGCGGCAATCGCCATGCCCTTACCCTTGCCGGTGCCGTTCTTAACCATGACCAGAGCGATTACAGCGAAAATAATGGTCGGGATGGTCAGGAACGAACCAATAACAAGGATGCCGGTCAGAGCGGAAATAATACCCAGAACCAGTGCGGTTACTGCCGCCCACTTCTTCTTCGGAGCCTCGACGGGTGCGCCGTATGCGGGCTGTGCGGCGGGTGCCTGCTGGGTGAACTGCGGCTGCTGCGGTGCAACCGGCTGCGGGGTGTTTTCAGACATGAAAGTCCTCATTTCGTATGTGGTTGGTGATTCTATCGATAGGGTGCCACCCCAGTGGGCTGGCATTTCCTAAGGATACCGTAGCGGGAGAAATCCCTTGATGAGAGTAGATAAATGTATATGCACGCACTGTTGTGCAATGTCTACAATGAGAAATTTTTCTCGCAACAGGGCGCAGAGGGTGCGCTTTGCCGCGAAATAGTGTAATGTTCGAAGTGGTGCAAAGCACTAACGGTGCGTATTTGATATTCGCGTATCTAATGCACATCTTCCGGCAACTCAACGACGAAAGAGGAACATCGTGTCCGATCGCGTACTCTCATCGCAGGCAGCCAAGGATGCCATTACTGCTCTCCAGAACATCATCAATGGCGGTCTGCAGAACGAAATCAACAACCTCAACCAGCAGGGTAACCAGCTGAAGGACCCCAACAACTGGGACGGCCCCCTGGCTGAGCGTTTCCGCAATGACACCTGGCCCGGCGTAGAAAACACCCTGCGTAACCTGACTCAGGAACTGACTGACCTGCGCGAGCAGCTCAACCAGATTTCTACCGATATCTTCCAGGCAGGTGGCGGCTCCTAAGCCTTCCCTGGTAAACGCCGTTTACCGCCCCGCTCCCCGGCTACGGGGCGGTGAGCGGTAGGCGGCGTTTTCTGTTATTCGGTTATACCCACGTTGTTTTCCAGGCATGGTGTACATGTCTGTCTACATCTGTTTAATCACCACACTTCCGTACTAACCACACCGAAAGACAACAGAGCATGAATCTGAATACTGAAAAAGTCAAGTACGATGATGCTACGTCGGATGCCCTCGCCAATGCCTGCCGCACCGTCGCGCAGAATATTGATAATGCATTACCCCCTCTTAAGAACTCACTGACAACGGCTCTGGAGGAGTTTAAAGGTCACTACGCCGATGTTGCGGCGGCAAATATTGATACCACCATTAGCGATGGTCGTGATATCGCCAGCATCTTCCGTCAACTGGCTGATGTGGTGGATCGCCTCAAAGAGTCAGCTCATAAGGAAAATGAGAACCGCGACCTTATGTACCACTATGAGCATGACCTGGGTGGTTTCCGTAAATGGTGGGTTGAAACGTTCGGAGGTGAACCGCCTAAGCCGACATCGTATAAGCCGGATACCTCGATTGACACCACATCGCTAGGTCATCGTGAGAGTACTGAGACCCGCTCAGGGAGTATGACTGTTTCTTCGGCGCGCCCTTCGACTGTGCGTGCTCTCTCCAATACTTTGGCGAACCTTGGTACTAGCTTTGATGCTGAGCCTGGCAAGCTCCGTAACTTGTCTACAGAGTTTATGGTTAAGTGCCAGTGGGGCTCCGTCGATGCTGAAAATCTCATCAGCACGTTTGAAGCGTGGAATAAGTCGAACGCTAATGATAAGACTTGGCTGGGCATCGTAGCCGATACTTTTGAAAAGTACGGTAGCTCGAGTCAGATTATTACCGTTGCTAATTCCACTCTGGAAGGTGCAATTAGTGCAGCTGGCGTTAGTACTGAGCGCCATGATTTGGAAGTTCCAGCGCCGGCTGTAGTAGGAATGTCCACTACCAGCGGTTATGTGAATGACCCTGTGAACGTTGCAACCGGTAACTTCATTGAAGAAGAGACCGACATGGCGTTCTCCGGCGTGGTTTCTGCTTGCTCTGTAACTCGCATGTACAACAGCGTGGCTGTCTTCGGTCAGCACGCTGTATCCGGTGTGTTCGGTGCGGGCTGGTCCTCGAATATTGAGAGCCGTGTGCAGCTGAACGTTGAGAATGCTGTCTGGACGATGGCTGACGGTCGTGAGGTTACCTTCGACCGAATGATTCGTGAGGACGGCACCCACGGCTATGCTCGTGCCCCGCGTGAAGCGTGGTGGCTTGAAGAGCTGCCCCTTACCCAGCTGATGGGTGAAGAGGGCTCTATTGCTGACCCCTCCCTGCGCTATATTTTGCACGCTACGGACTATGACGCCTCGTCCCTGCTGCGTATCTCTGACAACTCTGGAACCCAGCACATTTTCAGCCTCACTGGTGTTTACCTGGGTATGAGCGCTGGGGCAGGTACTGCTGTCGCATACCTGCGCGATGAAGAGGGTCGTGTTCGCGCTATCGTGCATCAGCGCGGTGCACGTATCAACGTGGAGTACACCGAAGGCGGCCTTGTCGGCGCTATTCATTCTTCTCGTGGGCAGTCGGTGCGTTACGAGTACGTTACCCTTGATGGTCGTACCCACCTGTGCGCTGTACACGGTGACGCCGGTACCCGCCGTTATGAACATGACGCTGCCGGCCTGATTCACCGCGTGGTGGCTAGTGCCGGCGCTGTTGAGGTGACGAACTACTACGACCCTGCCGGCCGTATTACTGAGCAGGACACTGAATACGGTCGTCGTGTTCGCTACCGCTACCTGCCGAACGGTATCACTGACGTTTCTAACGAAGACGCCTCCTACACGAACCTGTGGGTCAATGACCAGTACGCACGCCTGACCGCCATTGTCGACGCGGAAGGTGGGCGTAGTAGCTATGCCTACGATGACTTTGGCAACCGTGTGAGTGTGGTAGACCGCGATGGTTCTCGCATTACCCGCTACAGCGATGAGCGCGGCCGTATTATTCGTGAGGTCACCGATGAGGGCGCTGAAACCCTCTTTGCTTATGACGAGCAAGACCGCGTAGTCTCCGTGGCAATGAGCGCTATTGAGACGGATCCGCGCGCTCGCCGTGCCGCCCGTCTGGCTCGTCGTGCCCGCCTGGAAGCTGAGGCTCAGGGCCGCACTCCTGAAGAAGCCGTTTCAGGCCAGGAGCCTGCCCAGAGCCCTGCCGTAAGCCCGATGACTACGGTGACTTACGAGTACGCGAATGATTTTGAGCGTAACCCTTCTTCCATGACCGATGGCAACGGTCATGTGACCCGTTTTGAGTGGGCTGATGGCCTGCTGCAGCGCGTGGTGAGTCCTGAGGGTGTTACCGTCTCCTTTGAATATGACGAGTGTGGTCTGCTGACCGGTATTCGTAATGCTGAGCAGCAGCTGACCCGTTGCGAGTATTCTGCTGCGGGTCACCTGGTGAAGGTTGTTTCTGCTCTTGGGCTGGAGACTGAGTTCACCTATGATTCTGCCGGTCACATGGTGTGCCGTCAGGATCCGGATGGTTCCCGCTGGCGTTTTGAGTATGCTGCTGGTGGTCGCCTGGCTGCTTCGGTGGACCCTGCTGGTGCTCGCACCGAGTACGAGTATGGTCCGAGCGGTGACGTTGTTGCAATGGTTGACCCGCTGGGTCGCCGTATGGAGCGTTCCTTTGATACGAACGGCAATATTGACCGCATTACCCTGCCTGGTGGTGCGCAGTTCAGCTACGCCTACGATGGTTTGATGCGCCTGGTCCGCACCATTGACCCCGCCGGTGGTGTGTGGACTCGCGAGTATGATGCCGCAAGCACCCTGACCGCGTTGATTGACCCGACCGGTGTGAGTGTACGTACCTCCGTCGATTCCTCGCGCAAGACCATCACCACCAATGATGGTGTTGATCGCGTGCGTATCTCGTGCGACCACCTGGGCCGCCCGGTGCGTACCGAGGTTCTCTCTGAGGATTCTGGTCCGCAGGTTAGTACCGATGCTGACGACCCGACTGTCTCCACGATGGTTTATGACGGCGCGGGTAACCCCGTGCAGGTTCTGGACGCTGAGGGCGGTCTGAGCCGCTACGAGTACAACGGCTCGAACCAGATGGTACGCATGATTTCCCCTGCGGGTCGTGTGACCGAGTACAGCTACGATGTGTGCGGTCGACTGGCTGCAACCTATGAGGCTGCCGGTACTGCTGAGCAGTCTGTGACTCGTTACGAGTACGACGCTGATTCCCGTCTGATTCGCCAGGTGTACGGTGACGGCTCTGAGGCACGCGTTCGCTATGACGCGTGCGGTCGTGTGCTGTCTATTACCGGTTCCGGTGTGGCTTCTCCGGTGTTCTACACCTGGGATTCTTGTGGCCGTGTGAAGAGCATCCGCGATAACAAGTGGGGTACTCGTTCGTTCACCTATGACGCCGCTTCTCAGGTGGTTGCGGTGACTAATGGTGCCGGTGGCGTGACCCACTACCGTTATGACGAGGCGGGTAACGTTACCTCCGTGATGGACCCTGCCGGTCGTATTACCAGCTACGAGTATGACCTGATGGGCAATGTTCTGGCGGTAACCAATCCGCTGGGTGTGCGCACTACCTCTACCTATGATGCTGCCGGTCGTCTGCTGACCAGCACTGACGGTAATGGTGCTGTACATTCCTTCGGCTATGACCGTGACGGTGTTCCCTGTTCCCATTCGGTGAATGGTTCTCTGCTGTACCGTATGGAGCGTGATTCTGCGCGCCGTACGATGACGACTTATGATCACGCGGGCGTTGATGCGTTTGGTGCTCCCGTGGTGACCGTTGAGTCCTACGACCGTTTGGGCCGTCTGGTCCGTCAGCGCCGTGAATTTGGCGCTCAGATTCCGGAGTCTTTCCGCACAGCCTACATGGACGAGACCGGCGGCTACGAGCTGTCCTACGCTTACGACGCTGATGGTCTGCGCACTGAGTTTGTGCACCCCCTGGGGTCGAGCGCTTATGTGTATGATGCTGCTGGCCGCATGGTCAAGCAGACTGACATTACCGCGTACCGTCTGGATGGAACCGCCGTTACCTCTGAGTCTCGTGTGGAGTCTTCCTTCGAGTACAACGCGGTAGATGCGCTGGTGCGTGCACAGGTGTCTGACCTGGCAGGCACCTGGGTTCGTGAGTTTGGTTACCGTGGTGCGCACATGACCTCTGTGACCGAGCAGCCCGCTGTGGCAGACTCGGCTGTGGCAGACTCTTCTGAGGCTCTGCACACTGAGATTATTCGTGATGATTTGGGTCGTATTAGCGGTGTGGATTCGCCCGCTGGTCTGGTCATGTACACCTACACTGACGCACAGATGCTCTCTTCTGCCGTTCGCGGTACCGAGACTCTGCGTTGGACCTATGATGCTGCTGGTGCGCTGGTGCGTGTTGAGTACTTTGATAGCGCTCAGCCTGAGAATGCTTGGGTGAAGGTGCTGGTCACTGATGAGGGTGCCCGTGTTCGTGCAGTATGCCTCTACAGTGTGCAGGATGAGGCGAAGACCGACTCCCAGTCGGCTGAGTTTGCCTCTGCTGTTGAGGATGCTCAGGCGTGGCTTCCGCAGTGCCCGGAGTCTGTGGAACTTGAGGGCGTCACTTTGGTGCCGGTCTCGACGAGCGTGTTCTCGTATGACGGTAACGATTCGCGTCTTCTGCAGGTTTCTTCGGATGGTTCTGGCTCGTCCCTGACCTATGGTGCGGCCGGGTTTGTGAACTCGGTGGCCTCGTGGGGTTCTGCTGACGATTCTGCTGTGTCCTTCTCGCTGCTGTGTGCATCTACTGATGGTCGTGTGCTTGCTGCCGGTGGTGTGCCTGCTGGTGTACCCGAGTTTGGCGTACCCTCAACCGGTGCTGGTGCCGCTGCTGGTTCTGTGGCTGGTTTTGCTGCTTCGGTGATGCACCCGCTGGTGTGGGATGAGAATTCGTTTGTTCCGCGTGTGCTGGGTGTGGCTGGCTCGTCGATGCCTTCTGTGGGTTCGTTGGTGCCTGGTGCCGGTTCTGGTGCCGGTCTGCTGGATCCGTATGGTTGGGCTTCTTTGGGTGTTGCTGCCCCTGCTGTGCCTTCTGCTCAGGGTGCTCCTGCTGGTGGTGTGCCTGTGTTGCCGGATTCGCTGGTTGGTGTTTCTGCGGCTTCGGGTGTGGTGCTGGGTTCTACTGGTTTTGAGGTGCTTGGTGCCCGCGTGGTGGATTCGCGTGTGGCTCGCTTTACGGCACCTGATCCCCTGAGCGCACCGGTGGGTGCTGGTTGGGGTGCTGATCCGTTCTCGCTGGTGGGTGGTAACCCGGTTTCTTTGGTGGATCCGTGGGGTTTGTCGCCGGTGTCGGTGGAGGACTTTGAGAAGTATCGTGAGCAGAAGGGCTCTTCTGGTATTACCGGTTGGGTCAAGAGGACGGCAACAAATGTTGCTAATGGTGCAGTAACTTTGTGGAATCAAGGTAAGAAGTTGTATCAGGCTGCTACTAACTCTGCAAAGGACCTATGGAATAAAGCAACAACAGCTGTTAAGGTCGGTTGGGACAAGACTAAGAAGTGGGTCGGGGAAAACTGGGAGTACTTGGCTGGTGGTGCGATGGTCATTGCTGGAATAGGCTTGGGTGCTCTATCTGTTGCTGGTGGGCCTCTAACTATGGTTCTGGTAGGTGCTCTATCGGGGGCAGTTTCTAGCGCTGGTATGTCTATGATTACCCAAAAGGCACAGAAGGGGTCTGTGGACACGGGGGAGGTGCTGAAAGATGCGGCGATTGGTGCCGTAGTTGGTGGCATTACCGGCGGTATTGGTGGTCGTATTTTGGCTGGTGCTAAGCAGGCTGCTGGCGTGGTTACGAAGCCTAATTGGGCTACTGGTCCCGTTGCCAAAATCACTGATTGGAAATGGGCGAATAATCTGATTCGTAAGCCTGTTGATTACAAGCCTCTGGCAGGTTTGAAGGGCACTTCAGGGGTGGCTGATGATGTTGCTATGATGGCTCCTGCGCGAGAGGCTAAGGAGTTTATGTCGAAGCAGGTTGCACGATTCATGGCTCCCGGCGAACATACAATGTTTGTCTCTCGTGGTTGGTGGCATAATCTAGCTGTGTCGCAGGTGACTACTATGCAACCTATTAAGTTTGCAGTTAATTATGCTGTGGGTGGTCTTGTTGCTGGTGCGTCTTCTGTAGCAACATCGACGATGCATACTGCTGAGGATGTATGGCGTAACATCCACAAGAAATAGATTGATAAGGTAGTAAGATGAGTACTTTCTCCAAGGTTTTAGGTATCTTATGGGTTATATATCTTTGGTTTGCCCTGGGATTCCTGGCCCTTGTGTCATTGGTGTTATGTATTTTTGGACCCTGGCCGTGGGGTGCACTGTTTTTCATTGCCGGTCCCATCACTGTCATAGCTATGGACGCCGCGCACGATGAAAGCGTCGTAGGTAAAGCCAATGGCGGTCCCTTCCATCTTTTCTGCCAAGTTATTTTTTCTATCAGCCTGGCAGGTTTGATTATCTTGACGGCTCTGACCGCTTTCGGGGTACTTCATAGTGAAATTCAAGGATTCTGGTCACCGGAGACGAACTTTGCTTCCTGGTACCTTGTTGGAGGGTTGTTCATCGTTTTCTTCTTTGCTCAGCCTACTGAGCCTAACGACGATATTCCCGACCTGCAACGCATGGAACAGATGAACAGATACTCAACCCGTGCGGGCGTTATATCAGCGGCTATTTTCACGGTTCTATGCCTCATGGTTCCCCTGACCAGTTTCATGACCTCCGGCTACGATCCGGCAGCTCTGGCGGTTGCACTCTTCCTAACCCCGGGGTTCCTGCGTATTGTGCGTGAAGGCCTCTTCTACCTGCAAGGCACCCGCCTTGAGGAGGGGTCGGAGGGGTACCGTACCCTGCGTGTCGTGTGCATTGGCGTGGCTGGCCTGGCCGCGTGTATTGCGCTCGGGTACGTGGGTTATTCGCTGGTCCGCCTGGAGTTGCTGCCTGCGTTGTTCTTTGCGGCGTCGGTGGCGATGAATGCGTGGTCGGTGAAGAAGTATGTCACTGTGGGTATCGCTATCCCTGAGAAGGAGGCTGAGGAGGACCCGGAGGCTGAACCTGTAGCCGGCTAAATAGAATGTAAGAAGCCCTTGGGCTTGAGAGATTTCCTCTCAACCCAAGGGCTTTCTGCGTACCAGCGGCAGCTTATCTGAGTGCCACCATCACCCGCCGGTGAATGGTCGCCTGGTCTTTACCCGAGCCTCGCACCGAGTTAACCTTCTGGCTGATTAGCCCATAGGCCATCATATTGCTCTATATTTTTGCTTATCAGAGCTTTCAAGCACATAGAGTATCCTTGGGAAGGTACGTCACCTGCCGGTGGTGCACTTGCGGATATCCACCAACCACACGAAACGAGAACCCGCCATGCGTACTTTCCTCATCATCCTCTGGGGCGTTGATGCGTTTGGTGCTCCCGTGGTGACCGTTGAGTCCTACGACCGTTTGGGCCGTCTGGTCCGTCAGCGCCGTGAATTTGGCGCTCAGATTCCGGAGTCTTTCCGCACAGCCTACATGGACGAGACCGGCGGCTACGAGCTGTCCTACGCTTACGACGCTGATGGTCTGCGCACTGAGTTTGTGCACCCCCTGGGGTCGAGCGCTTATGTGTATGATGCTGCTGGCCGCATGGTCAAGCAGACTGACATTACCGCGTACCGTCTGGATGGAACCGCCGTTACCTCTGAGTCTCGTGTGGAGTCTTCCTTCGAGTACAACGCGGTAGATGCGCTGGTGCGTGCACAGGTGTCTGACCTGGCAGGCACCTGGGTTCGTGAGTTTGGTTACCGTGGTGCGCACATGACCTCTGTGACCGAGCAGCCCGCTGTGGCAGACTCGGCTGTGGCAGACTCTTCTGAGGCTCTGCACACTGAGATTATTCGTGATGATTTGGGTCGTATTAGCGGTGTGGATTCGCCCGCTGGTCTGGTCATGTACACCTACACTGACGCACAGATGCTCTCTTCTGCCGTTCGCGGTACCGAGACTCTGCGTTGGACCTATGATGCTGCTGGTGCGCTGGTGCGTGTTGAGTACTTTGATAGCGCTCAGCCTGAGAATGCTTGGGTGAAGGTGCTGGTCACTGATGAGGGTGCCCGTGTTCGTGCAGTATGCCTCTACAGTGTGCAGGATGAGGCGAAGACCGACTCCCAGTCGGCTGAGTTTGCCTCTGCTGTTGAGGATGCTCAGGCGTGGCTTCCGCAGTGCCCGGAGTCTGTGGAACTTGAGGGCGTCACTTTGGTGCCGGTCTCGACGAGCGTGTTCTCGTATGACGGTAACGATTCGCGTCTTCTGCAGGTTTCTTCGGATGGTTCTGGCTCGTCCCTGACCTATGGTGCGGCCGGGTTTGTGAACTCGGTGGCCTCGTGGGGTTCTGCTGACGATTCTGCTGTGTCCTTCTCGCTGCTGTGTGCATCTACTGATGGTCGTGTGCTTGCTGCCGGTGGTGTGCCTGCTGGTGTACCCGAGTTTGGCGTACCCTCAACCGGTGCTGGTGCCGCTGCTGGTTCTGTGGCTGGTTTTGCTGCTTCGGTGATGCACCCGCTGGTGTGGGATGAGAATTCGTTTGTTCCGCGTGTGCTGGGTGTGGCTGGCTCGTCGATGCCTTCTGTGGGTTCGTTGGTGCCTGGTGCCGGTTCTGGTGCCGGTCTGCTGGATCCGTATGGTTGGGCTTCTTTGGGTGTTGCTGCCCCTGCTGTGCCTTCTGCTCAGGGTGCTCCTGCTGGTGGTGTGCCTGTGTTGCCGGATTCGCTGGTTGGTGTTTCTGCGGCTTCGGGTGTGGTGCTGGGTTCTACTGGTTTTGAGGTGCTTGGTGCCCGCGTGGTGGATTCGCGTGTGGCTCGCTTTACGGCACCTGATCCCCTGAGCGCACCGGTGGGTGCTGGTTGGGGTGCTGATCCGTTCTCGCTGGTGGGTGGTAACCCGGTTTCTTTGGTGGATCCGTGGGGTTTGTCGCCGGTGTCGGTGGAGGACTTTGAGAAGTATCGTGAGCAGAAAGCGTCTTCTGGCATCACCGGTTGGGTAAAGAACAACTGGGAGTACGTGGCTGGCGGTGCGATGGTCATTGCTGGTGCTGTGATTGGTGCTGTTGGTGCTGGTTTGGGCCCTTTGGGCGGTGCCGCGTTTGGTGCTGCATCAGGTGCTTTGATGGGTGCTGGCATGTCAGTGATTGAGGATAAAGCTAAGGGTAAACCTGTCGATTGGTCGAAGGCTGGTAGAGAAGCCGTGAAGGGAGGTATTACCGGTGCTGTGACTGGTGCTCTTACTGGTGGTTTGGGTAATTTGAAAAAAATAGCTGATGCTGCATCAAAGATGACTAAGATAGAGAAGGCAGCTGAAGCTGCTAAGGCTACTAGGCTTGCCCAAAAAGCGGCGGAAGCAGGTGCTCTTGCATCGAAATGGCATAAGGTAAAGACTGCTGTAGCTACGCAGGGCAGGAATATTGGTGCTTCGATGAAGGAATCAAAGATTGCAGAGGACATGATAAAAGATACGCTGTCCGGCGGCCTAAACAATGTGATGGGATATTATATGGACGATACTGTGAAGGATAAGAGTGTCATGGGGGGCATCGGGATGTTTATTTCTGGTGCCGGAGCTTCTGCAATCGGTTCTCGGTATAGTGGAGGTTTAAAGACTGGTATGGGGGTTTCGGGATATAGTGGAGATATTGCTCGTGTAGGTATCCGAGGTCGTGCTACAGATGTGTTTACCGGTGCTGTACAGATGTGTTTACCGGTGCTGTTGCAGATACAGGTGGTGGCTTTATTAAGACTAGTGTTCAGTACACTACTGATAAAGCTGTCCTGGGGCGGCAACTAGACTGGGATGAATATATCGACAAAGTTGCTACAGGTGCTATAAAGGATTTCTCGAAGTCTTCGGTAAAGGGAGCTGTAAAGATGGATGCAGGCGTTGCGGGTAAGTATCGAGATAGGGTTGCTTATCCTATGTATCAGGTTGCGGAAGCGGTTCAGAATCCTGTGGGCGCGGTGAATCAAATGATTAATAATATGTTTTCTACCAGTGTTATCATGAAAGCAATTAAATAGTTTTGAAGTGGTTGAAGAGGAAGATTCGCCCAGAATTAAGAGTTTTTATTGAGTGTGTTCTCGGTATGGTAATAGTGTTTGCTTTTATGTACTATACGACACACAGCGAAGATAAAAATTCGTATTCTGTGTGTACTGTAAAATCGGTTAGAGTGGAGATCGTTGGGGGTCAGGTATCAAACATGACTGACGGTTCTCCCAAAGGTGTTTTCGAGACGATTGAATGTGGCGTTGTTGAAATGTATGTCGCGCCGGAGGGTAAAAATATTCCGGGGTATGTTTCTGAAATTCAAGTGGGGAAGAAATATAAGATGTATAAAACATTGAGCACGAGAAATGATGATAAAGACTTTAACACTCTTCGCCTCGAAGAAATAAAAGAATAACCACCGTTCAGTCAATAAATAATCGTATAGAGAAAGCCTCTGGGCTGAGAGATTACCTCTCAGCCCAGGGGCTTTCTGCATACCAGGAGCTGCTCGCCTGAGCACTACCGTTAGCGGGTGATAATCGCGAAGTCGCTGCTGGACAAGTTCGTGAAATTACCAATCTGCGCATTCACACGGCACTTAGACGTCACCGACAGCGCCGTCACCACCCGCTGATCCTCAGACACCAACACATGCCCCGAACAACCATCCGAAAAACTAATCAACTGAGCATCCGGAGAAATCGCCTGAACCAGCGTCGAAAACTCACCCGTACGCGGCAAAACCATCAACGGATTCAACTCATCCGCACCACTGGGCCACACCGGAACCACCGTCACAGGCAAAACACTCTGATTCACCACACGAGAAGGAACCCGCAACTCAATCGAACGCAAACGCTGAATCGGGTACGCCGTCGAACGAACCTCCCTGTCAGAAATAGCCTTCAACGTCTCAGAATCAATACGGTTCACCCACTCCTCAAAAGCACGCGAATCCTTAAACTCAGCAGACACATTCGCCCGAACCTGCACCACACCATTAGCCGGGATACTCACCCCAGACAGATTCCACGAACACGGAACATCCACCGCAGTCACACTCGACTGATTCTTCGACACACCAGAAGACGCCTGGCCGGCGTCCCACGTCACCGAAGCACACGAACCACCCTCAACGCCGGGAAGCACCTGCAAAATATCGCCCCGAAGAGCCGACTTCTGCGAGGAAAACTCAAAAGTCAGGCGGGCACTCTTATCCCGCGGGTTATACGTACCCTCAATACGGGTACCCAAACCACTCGGCAAAGACGCCGAACTACGGCTCGAAGCAGACCACGACTCAGCCGTCTTAGACGAACCCTTACCGCCGCTCAAACCCACAAAAGCGAGCACACCCACAAGAATCAAAGAACCCAGGATGGCGCCCCACACCAGCGGGCGGCGCAACGGCGAACGGGCAGGCTCCTCATCCTCAACAACCTCATCAGGCACATATACCGGCTGCTCCACCACAAAAGGAGCGCGGATAACCGTCTCATTCTGCGCCTGACCCAGCGACGGCATACCCGCACCATACAGCTCCGTAACATTCTGCCCAGGCACCGCAGAAACCGCAGGCTCAGCACCATGAACCACCGTAGGCGTGTACCCCACAGCACCCGAAGACACCTCAACCCACCGAGGAAGCACCGTATCAGCAGCGAAACCCTCAGCCAAAAGACGTAGCTTAGCGGCAGCCTCAGCCGCACCAGGACGCTGAACCGGGTTCTCCGCCAACATCCCGTGGAGCACCTCAGCCACCTCAGCCGGAATCTGCGGCGACACCTGCACCGCACCACCACGCGCCGGAAGAGGATGCGCCGCCACCAACAACTCATGAAGAGTCACAGCGCACGCATAAACATCAACCGCCGGAGTAGCCACACCATGCGCAGAACGCTCCGGAGCCATATACCCCGGAGTACCAGAAAACGAACGAGAAGCCCCCGAACCCGCAGAGCCAGTAAAAGAAGCAATACCGAAATCAGCCACACGAACCTGCTGATCCAGAGACTCCCCCAAAACACCGCTCAGCAGAACATTCTCCGGCTTAATATCCAGATGCATCACGCCCTGACGGTGAGCAAACTCCACCGCATTCAGAACCTGCACCATCAGACTCAACGCCAAACGAACCGGCAACGGACCCTCAGAATCCAGCTTCTGACGCAACGAACCGCCATGCTGAAACTCCATCACCAGAGCCAGCACGCCACCCTCAACCACCATGTCCGTCAACGGCACAATATGAGGATGCGACAGCGCCAACAACACCGAACGCTCACGCACAAAAGACTCAAGAACCACAGGGTTCTCCGCAAGCTCCGGGCGTAGAATCTTCGCCGCATACAGAGCCCACGAGCCGCTCATCGTAGCAGCCCACACCTCACCGACTGCACCAGAACCCACCCGGCGCACCAAACGATACGAAGAGCCAAGGGGAGCGCCCGCAACCAAGCCCCCCGCAGGCTGACCAGCAGCCTGCGGGGCAGGATGAGCATCACGACGCTCCGAGCCGGAGTACTGCGGCGAACCAGCAGGTACAGTCACGGGCTAACTCCTTAACATCAACTTCACAACAAGCAGGAAGACTCCCCAGACGGGGCGACCCCTACAGCAAAACGGTCGGTAAAGTTACACGATACCTCACCACACGCCAGACAAGCCCTACAGCCCGCCACGGTGCTGAGAATCCTCAGGGCTCATCAGCTGCACCAGAACCGGCGACCCAGCAAGGAACGCATAGCCACGACCAACGCTCAGCTGAACCGGGGCGCGCCTCGGAATAGAACCGAACATGTCCATATCCGTATCAACATTCGGCTGAACCACAGCACCAGTGCGGAACTTACGAATAGCCTTCGTCCAATGGCTATACAAAGGACGCAAATCAGTCGGCTTACCCGTAGCAATAATGTGAACGTCCGGGAAGTCACCCTTCACAATCGCATCAAAAACGTTCATCGGGTCATCCACACGGTCACCGTCATCAATCAGCAATAGCACCGGGCCCGCGGCATCCTGCAACGCCGCCTGCACCTGAGCAGAAGCATTCTTGCTCTCAAACACCCGGTCAAAAACGCCCTCCGGCGCATTCACCAGACCGGAACGCTGATCGAAGACAGCCCAAACCTCCGGAACCTCAGCGGCATCCATGCGTGCGTTCTCTGCCGCGATAGCGTCACCAGATGCCAACGCAGCAGATACCGACTGCTCCGCCGCAACCCTCGCCCGAGAAACCAGACGAGCAAACGCAACCAGCAGAGAAGACTTACCCGAACGCGGATTACCCGCAACCATGGCGTGCTCACCCTCGTACAGCTCGAAAGCGCACGCCTCCAACGTAGCCTCCGCAATACCCACAGGGATACGCCACAGGCTCGGAGAAAACTCGGCAGCAGGCATGCTCTCCCACGAAACCCACGTCGGCAGCTGACCAATCACGTCGCGCTTAGCAGGAGCCTGCGGGAAACGCTCACGAATCATAGAGACAGCCTCCTCCACGCCAACAGCGGGAGTAGCCACCTGCATCTGACGCAGACGCTTCGGATCAACACAACGCCCAGGAACTGCAGCCGGAACATTCGTGCCGCGAATACCATGCGAGGAATAATCGTGAATATCGCTCAGCTGGAAGAACCACGTCTGCAACGAAGCATCAAGAATCTGCGAGGGAATATTCTTCGCGCGGCTCGTCGACACCACGCAGTGAATACCAACAGCAGGACCATCCGCATACACGCGGTAGAAATTCGCCAACAAATCCATGCTCACAGCATCAGAGAACTCATCACGCAGCGTCGCAAAACCATCCAAAACAATGAAAAGAGGCTTACGGCGTGCCGCGTCAGCACGGCGAGCATCAAGCTCCGACTTCACAAAACGCAAGAAGCGAGCCTGACGTTCCCTAGCGCCCTGACCGGTACCCACAGCAGAAACAACATGCGGCAAAGAACCTAATGGCAACAAGCCATCAGCGCCCATATCCACCAGAACAATATCGATGTCCTCCGGCGAATAATGCTGAGCCAAACCTAGCACCACCGACTGAATCGTCGTAGTCGTACCACTACCTGCAACACCCACCAACAGCAGGTTGCTCATCTCAATATTCCAGCCCATAGGCACCTGACGCTGTAGCTCAGGCTTATCACCCAAAGTGCACATCAGAACACCGTCCCGGACACCACCCACAGTGGGAAGATCCGGGTCAGGGAAGCCACGCACACCAAAATCAACCAAATCAACATACGAACCCAACGGCTCAGGCCACACCTTACGAGGAGCAACCGCACCACGAGCCGCGTGCGCCGCCACAACAGCGTCAATCAGCAAATCCAGGTCATTCGCATCACTCGACGACACCTTCGGGCGCGCACGCTCTGAACGAGGAATACCGATACTATCGGTCGCGCGAACCTCCAGAGAAGTCACCACCTCAGTGCCACTCTGACCCGTCACCAGGGCAGTCTGCACCGGCGAAATATCATTCTGGCCCAGCTTCACATAGGCGCGACCCATCTGCGAACGCGAAATCTCCGAAGCATCCGGAACACCAATCACGTTCGAAGAATCCTCACGGCTCTGCACACGCAACGCCACACGCAAATTCGTATTCGCCAGAATGTCATCATTCACCACACCGGCAGGACGCTGAGTCGCCAAAATCATGTGCACACCCAGGGTACGACCCACCGCACCAATGCTCACCAGCGACGACAGGACATCAGGGAAGTCCTTCGCCAGCATCGCAAACTCGTCAATCACCAGCAGCAGGCGAGGCATCGGCTCCGGCGGGTTCGTCGCCAAATAATCCTTAATGTTGTCCACACCCTCGCCAGCAGCCGCAAACAGGCGCTGACGACGGTCCATCTCCGCCTCCAACGACTCAATAGCGCGGTGAGCCAACTGAGCATCCAAGTTACTCAAAGTACCAATCGTATGCGGCAGACGCTCACACGTCTTAAACGCCGCACCACCCTTAAAGTCAACCAGAATAAAGTTCAAACGGCTCGGATCATGGTGAGCAGCCAAACCCGCCACCAACGAACGCAAAAACTCACTCTTACCCGAACCAGTGGTACCACCCACCAGGCCGTGAGGACCGTCCTTCACCAAATCCAGCGTGAACGCGCCAGAGTCGCCCACACCAATCTCAGTACTGAAACCATTAGCCTGCGACCAAAACGCCTCAATATCCTCAGCACCCGGAGGGGTCGGCAAACCAACCAGTTCAGGCAGCTTCACCAGCTGAGGCAAACCGCCGCCCAGAAGCAGACGCTCAGGGTCCTCATGATGCGCCAGAGTACGCGCCACATGAAGAGCATCCTCAGCGCTCACACCGGCGAGCACACCGTCAGTGACCGTGTAACGGCGGCGAGGCTCCGAATAGGTCATAGAAGCCTCCTCACCAATCTCCACGACCGAAGTACACGACGCAGGAAGACG
This sequence comes from Rothia mucilaginosa, assembly GCF_001548235.1. Classification (NCBI taxonomy): domain Bacteria; kingdom Bacillati; phylum Actinomycetota; class Actinomycetes; order Micrococcales; family Micrococcaceae; genus Rothia; species Rothia mucilaginosa. The sequence goes on along the minus strand of NZ_AP014938.1, from coordinate 919,075 downwards.
GTCAACAGAAGAAGCCAACACAATACCGGCAACACGGCGAGCACCCGCAGCAGCAGTCTTATTCGCCATCAGACGCACTTCATCGCCATACGCCAAAAGGTCGCGTGCCGGCGACTCACGGCCCTCAGTGAGGGTATCCGAATCAACGACCACGCACAGGCCGCGGGTCGGAAGAGACTCAATGTCGTTGTATAGAGAGCGCAGCATCTGATCCGACTGCTCCTTACCAGAAGCAAACCAACGCATCTGCTGGTTCTGCGCCATATGCATGTGAGGAAGCCACGACGTCCACACCCAGTCCTGCGAGCGCGCCGAATCAGCACAGACCGCAATCGTCATATCAGCAGGACCCGTGTGGGTCGCCGCCTGCAGCACCAGGCTACGCGCCAAGGCAAGAGACTGCTCACGCGGACCCACAATACCGATAGCGCCGCCCTCACGCAGGTCAGCAACCAGCGGGGCATCCCACAGAGTATTGTGCTCAAGAATATGCTGAACCTCAGGCTCAGGATTGCTCGGCTTCGTCAGCTCAGGAGCCCAATGAATATGCCCAGTACCCACATGGAAAGTCAACAGGTCAGGGCTGGTGCTCCGGCGACGCCACAGCGTCATTGCAGGAAGAAGCGCCCGCAGCTGAACGGCATCCGGTGCCGGGGCAAGGTCGTGAAGACGTTCAATTTCCTCACGGTTACTCAGAGCGATACGTTCCTTGAACTTCTCCATTTCCTGCTCAAAACGCACACGCTCCTTCACCTTATCCTTAGCGTGACGACGTTTCTGCTCCACCCACATACCAATACTCAGAATGGGGCTGAGCATCGCGAAAAGGGCGTAACGAATCTCCTGCATAATGGCGACCATTGCCGCCGCCATAATAATCGGGCCCACCGCCATCGCAATATTGAACTTCGGCGGGTCAGAGACGTTCTTGCGGGTAGGTGCCTCCACCTTATCCGGGGCGCTCAACGCACCCTGACGCGGTGGACGGTTAAACGGTGCAGTACCCGACGCACTCACATTCGGGGCGCTACCGGGGCGAGGCGCAGCCTTCTCCTGAGGAGCAGGCTGCAGAGTCAGAACACAATCCCCAACATGGATAGTGGTGCTCTCAGAAACAGTCAGACCCTCCTCAGGAATTTTCTGACCGTCCACAAAACTACCGTTCGTAGAACCCGGGTCAGTGATGCGCACCTTCTGAGTGTTTGTCGACTCATCATGAACCACCTGCAGGTGCAGATGCTCCCACGACGCGCTCGCCGTGGGCAGCACAATATCGGCGTACGGGGAACGACCCGCCACCAGAGGACGCGAAGAAGGGATAGGGTGCGGCAGGGTAACCGTCGAACCGCCGCTCAAGCAGACGCTCCAGCCCCGCACCAGGGAAGGGTAGGAGAGCGGTGCCCTAGAGATGCGCATACCCTCCATCGGCTTGACCTCCGCCAGGGTGGAGGATGCCGTCACCGGGCGGTTATCGCAATACAGCGGCTCGTCGGCAGGCAGAGAGGGGCCACCGGTCGCCTGGATGAGATCAGCGATGGTCGTCTCAGGCTGCCAGGAGTCTAGTTCATAGCTCCCGTTATGCTCTTCAAGATCAAGGAAAAAGCGCATAAGGTGTTCTCCAAAATAGATAAATCGTGAGCCCCGCTGGTGGACGGACTAGAAGTAATACCCGAAAGCCGGGGTGTGATGGGCTGACTCTGTACGGATTAGGCTTCGCTCGGAAAAGCTAGTCGCGAGATTCTGAGGTGAACGTGCGAAGCATCCACACCGGCGGATTCACCACATCCGTTGAGGAAGAGCCGCCCTGAATCATCGAAGCTTCCGCGGTCGGGTAAAGAAGGCCCACCTGACCGCCCGCGGCGTAAGAAGACGAAAAATCCAACGGATACGCGACCGTAGAATCTTTAGCGTCCAAACGAAGGGTTCCTAGAACCCGTCGAACCGCCTCGGGAGTGTATTCACGAACCTGGCTCGTGGCATACGCAAAAGCCAAAAGCGCGTTATGGGAGGGAGCATCCGCCCACGCTGCCGATTTCGAGAACGACTGTTCGCCTGACAAATCCTTGAGCGAAGAATCGTTCTTCATACGCTCAACCGTCGACACAAATGCCGAAGAAGCACGACCGGCATCATCAGCACTCAACGCCGCAGCACGTGCCTGCACACGCCCCACAACGCGAATATTGTCAGTCAAGGAACCGCCGTTCTCCAGAAGAAGGCGTGTAAACGGCTCCGTCAAAGCTTCCTCACCCGCAATCACCGGAGAAGTAATGCCCGCCCTCTGAAGAGAACGAAGCACCTTCGCCTGAGTCGACGCCGAACCCGTCAAAACCAGAACAGGAGAAGAGCCCGAAGACTTATCCCCCAGAAGGCGCGTCAGCTCCTTGAGAGTGTCCTTCATGCTGTCTTCATCAGCAGAAACCTGAACGCGGTTCGTATAGGGAAGGTCCGGCGCAGAGCCCTCACCCGCATCCAGCAGGATAGTGCGCACACCATCAAGCTGTTGCGAAGAACCCGTGCTGGATACACCGGCAAGCGAACGAATAGCAGTCGTATAGACCTGCTTCTCCTGCTCAGGATCCAGAGCAAAACTCCATACCCCATCGCCAGTATCTACCCGGTCATACGCCTCAATCACCGCAACATTGCGTTCCTTAGCGGCAGCCGTAGCACCCCGAAGATGCTCACCCCGAGAAGCAAGCACAATACCCAAAGCACCCTCAGAAGAGAGCTTCTCTACCGCCTCACGGGCACCCTGCTCCGTTCCTTTATCGTTCGCATAAAGAACCTTCACAGAAGACTTACCCAAAGCCAGACGGTACTGCGCAACACGAGCACCCTGAGCATTCAGACGCCACGCAGACCCCTCAGCATCATCACCAAAAGTAGTAACAACACCAATAACAGGCTCACGACCAGACGCAGGAAGAGAAATAGCCTGCTGAACCGTCACCGCAGACGCAGGGTTCGTACCCGTACCAAGCGGCAAAGGCTGAGGAGTCACAGCGCGCACGCCATACCAGATCCCCACCACCGCAAGGCTAAACAGCACACACAGACTGACACACCACACCACGGTGCGCTGAGTGAGCCGCCTGCCCTCGCGGCGGTGAGGACCTGAATCAGAGCCCAAATGAGGGGAAAACCCCACGGCTAATCACCAATCTGGAAGGTGTACACCGTCTTCACCTCTGCACTGCCAGCATTCGACAGGTGGAAGGTCGGCAGCGAACGCAGACGCTGTAGGGACGCCTTGAACTGCGCCTGACGCTTCTGCAGAGCAGCAATATCCTCAGAACGGAGGTTCGTGTAACCCTGAGCATTCTGCATCGCCAAAGCAAGCTGGTAATCAGCCGCACCAGCCTTCGCGCTATTGCTCTTGAGCGCACCCAAGAGACCAGCGCCCTCAGCGTTGCTATCGCCCAAATCGAGCATGAGCTTCGACAGGTCGTTATTCAGCTGAACGGATGCACCAGCCAAATCTCGGGTGGCGTTCTCAGCGCGGGTGCTCAGAGCAACCAGAGAACGCTCAGTCACCGAATCCAGAGACTGACGCAGGCCCTCAATACGATCATTCATATCCTTGTGCTGAACCTCGATGGATTCACCAGCCACCTGAACCACAGTATTCGCGGTATCAGTAATGCCAGCAACCGAAGCGGAGAACGCCTCCTTAGCAGCCGAAGCGCTAGAAGAACCATCGCTCGAAACCTTACGAATCTCCTCGCTAATCATGCTCGTCAGGCTCTCACGAGTCTCATTGGCAGATTCCTTGAACGCTTCCTTAATAGCGGTGGAGAGGTCAGCCTGCATGTTCGTCATATCCTCCAGGTTCTTACCCAAAGCGTTGACGGCATCCGAAGCTGAATGGATACGATCACGCAGAGAAACCTTAGCCTCCTCAGTAGGCTCTTCCTTCTTCTCCGCGTCCTGGTTCTGCGCGTTTGCGGCATCGTTCAGGGTCTTCTCAACTTCGCCCAGGGCACCATCTACCGCGTTCACAGCATCGTTAAGGTCCTTGGCGTCGCGAGCCAGACCCTCCTTGGGGTCATCCATCGAAGTAGCGGCAAGAACCTCATCCCACGCAGCTGCCGCGGCAGCAATACGCTGCTCCATCGGAGTACGTGCGGCAGGGGTATTCGACGTGTAGGTACGCTCGTTCGCGTTCTCCACCGTAATGACGCGAGTATTACCTTCCGTAGCAGTAGGCTCGGCGGAAGGTGCCTCAGAGGACGGAGCGGCGGAAGGTACCTCAATCTTCTTCGACGGCTCTGCGGAAGGAGTTGCAGAAGCAGACTCAGACGGCGCAGGGCTAGGAGCCTCAGACGGCGCCTCAGAAGACGGGGAAGCAGACGGCGAAGCCGCGCCACCACAAGAAGAAGCCGTCAGGTATCCACGCAGATGCTCCACCTGCTCAGCAGACAGAGAACCGCCACGCTCAGTAGACAGAGCACAAAGCTGCTCCGCCAGTTCCTTATTCTGAGCGCTCATAGAACCAGAACCGTCCACCAGCTCCGCACGAGCAGAAGCCGCACGAGAATGAACGTTCTTGATGCTCTCAATCAGACGGCTCGACGTTTCCTTCATCTGATTCACGCTCTGACGAGCCGCACTAACCTTCTCACTCAAAGAACGCACAGCATCAGCATCAAGAGAAGACGGGTCCTTCTCCACCTGCTCAACAAGCTCATCCATCTGACGCTTCAACGCCGAATAGTTGTTGTTCGCACCCTTCAAATACTCCGGCTGCAGGTGATCCACAATCTTCTCACCGGTAGCAACCAGTGCAATCAGAGAGCTCTGCACCGTCACCGACGCACCGAACAGGGCACAGGTCACCGAACCGTTAGAAGAACAAGTCTCAGCGGTCGGGTGTTCCGGACCGACAATCTCACGAATCGAAGCCGTAAGATCCTGCTGGCAGTCCGAACTTGCCTCCGCATACGCATTCAGAACAGCAGACAGCTGAACCAAGTTACCGTACACGCTACGGCTACTTGCACCCTCCTCACGATGCACAACACAACGACCGCCGCTATGTGAAACAGACACATTGGGGCGAGCCGTCGTATCACCCAGCATCGAGTGAAGAGCAGCAACAGTACGCTCCAACTGAGAAATCAGCTGAGAATTATTAGTACGCGAAGCCTCAGAAAGATCCTTCTGCAGGCTCTCAATATTCGCCTGCAGACCCTGCATAGTCTTCGTCAACGATTCATTCTGAGTCTTCAGATGCTCGGCAGTGTCCTTACCCAAGGTCGCAGACGTATCATCCAGGCTCTGACGCACCTGAGCAACCTGCGAACTAGCGCTAGTCAACGTCGTATTAACCTCGTTGACCGTATCAATAGTGCGCTGCAGAAGCGCCACCTGAGACGCATCCTGAGAGGTGAAACCATTAGTAATGATTCCCGCACCAGACAAATCAGAAGCAAAACCAGGCTGCACCGAAATATTGAAGGTAGGCGCACTAAAATCCTTCGCCTTGACCTTCAACACAAAAGAAGAGGAACTACCAGTCACCGGAGGCGCGGAAATAGCACCCCACTGAACAACAGCCTTACCTTCATCATTGGTGCTCACCACACCATTCGTCGACGAATCAGCAGCGTCAGGGGTCGTAATAACCTGAGTAGGAGAACCCGAAAGAACAGTAGAAGCAGCAATAGAGAACGGAGTACCAACCGGTGCAGGGCTAGTACGGCTAGTACCGGATGCATCATAGGTGACGTCCTCGGTCTTCACCGTCAGGTTCTCGACCGTAACCTTAATCGTGATTTCGCCGCTGTAGCCGTTCAAATCATTCAGGTTAGTGCCGCTACCGCGCTCAGTAGAATACTGCAGGCTCACACGCACAGGAAGGTCATTAACGACGTCCTTCGGCTTGAACTGCACATTGCTCGAGGAGCTCGTACGATCCTTGTCATTGACGTAAATGTTGGTCGACTCAATCGACGAAACCTCGCCGTCACGACCCATCTGAATATTCACGTTCTGCAGAACATTAGTAGCGTTCTCTACCTGGCGGGGACTCTGAGAAGTAACAGTACCCTTATCGGAAGGGGCACTGTTATTGTTCGTGCCCGTGGAGCAGGAAGAGAAAATAAGTGCCGTCGTGACACCCAAAATCAAAGGGAAGCGGAGTAGACGCTGACGCGCTGTGGTGTGGTTGGTCATGATGATCTTTTCGTTGAGTTATATACCGTGCAGACACACAACAGCGGCAAGTCTGAAACGCCACTGTATAGTGCCCACCTGAGTGGAAAGGGTCAGGGGCAAAGCCGGAAAGAGAAAAAGCCCCGTACCACTTTATCAGTCCAATATGGGAAGGTTGATATTTTTTCCTCCTAGTCGGTGCCTCATCAGGATATTCAATTCAACCTTGAGGTGATAGTTAAAGGTATTTTTCATTTCGTTTCAACCTAGTGCACTTACCGAACTCTGTTCGACATAGAAAAACCCCGCGGCTGAGGTCATCTCTCAACCCGTGGGGTTCCACGGTTTAGCTTGCTGCAGGTTCAGCCTCCGGGTCCTCCTCATCTTCCTTCTCGGGGATAGCGACACCCACGGTCATGTACCTCTTCACCAGCAGGTACGAGGCGATCACCGGCACCACGTACACTAGCGACAACCCGCTACCGGACTGCACAACATCCACGGCAAGACGGGCCGCCGCCAAACATCCACCCAAACCCACCAGGGCTACGCAGAAGCCACGCAACACGCCATACCCGGCAGTGCCCTCCTCAAAGGTCGACGCCCACAGCTTGAACAGGGAGCGGCGCACAAAAATCAGGAAGACCGGCACCAGGCACAGCACCACCGAAACACCCACAGGCTCATAACCGGCAGTAGCGAACGAAACCACCGGAATCAGCAGGCAGAAGAGCGCCATCAGGGCACTCACACCCAGCACCACCAGGCGTACGTACCGGTTGATGCGCTCCATGCGTCGCAGGTTAGGGATCTCCTCGTTCGGCGCCGCGGCGTTGTAGAAGAACAGCAGAAGAACCAGCGCGGACACCGCCACATACCAGGGCGCGAAATTGATGCCGCCCGCCTGCGGGGTGAGGGCAACCTGCGGGACACCCGCCAGGGAGAGAGCAGCGAGCAGAACAATCGCGGCAACGCAGAGCGTGCCCACCGTCAGCAGAAAGTAGTGGTACGCGCCGCCGTTCTTGGTGTTTTTCACGCACTGCTCACGAGTGCCGTCAATCGTCACGACGGAAAACAGCATTATCGAGATGGGGATGATGCTCCACGCGTATTCACCCGTCATGACGGGGACGAGCGTGAGAAGAACGGATATAGAGAAAAGAATCCACAGGCATACTCGCTGCAGGGTCGGTGAGGAGGCGAGGGCCTCTCCAAAAAAGCCGATGATAAAGTCGCCGATAAAGCTCACGGTGGATTCCTTTCTGCGGGGGTGGGGTTACTCTTTGATCTCTTCAAAGCGGAGGACGCTGAAGTCGAATTCGTCGTTGCGGGTATCGAAGGACTTGTACGCCCTATATTTCTTGCCCGTCTCAAAGTTCTGGAGGTATTTGCGGATGGGTATACCATCAGGGGATTTGCTTGATGTGATGATTCCGCACTCTTCCGTCTCGAATTCGCCGGAGGTCCAGTAGGGGTCCTCATGTTCAACGATTTCGACGGAGGTGACAGTGCAGATAGCGGATTCATTGCTCGGGTTGTAGCTGGTCATAAAATGTAAGGACGCAAGGAACCCTAGCATGACTGCCACGAATATGATGACGTCGCGTGCATCCCACGCAGCTTTTGCCTTTTTGTGAAGATACTCTTTGAAGTCGATTTTATTCTTCTTTTTCTTGGTGTATCTCTTTTTGAGGGTCTTTTTTATAGCCCCAGTTTCGGTAATGTAATTCGCCTCTGGGTAATTCTTTTTCTTCGAGGTGTTCCTTTTCTTTGAAACATTCTTTTTCCTCGGGGAGTTCTTTTTCACTGCTTTTCACCTTCTTTCTGGGCTGCAGGCTGTTACTCTGTGATTTCTTCAAAGCGGGTCGTCTCAAAATCTCGTTCCTTTTCAGGAGATGAGTTTGCGACATGGAATAGGTATTTTTTACCAGGCTTGACGGTCTCAACATACTCGGGAATCTTGCGGCCTTCCGGAGGTACGTACATCGTGAGAGTGCCGCATTCTTCTGTCTCAAAAATACCTTTGGGTCTAATATCGTTCATGCCACTTACTGTGCCGCCGCGCTCTTTCGTATATGCCTTAGTTACGGTGCAGGTAGCGGTGATACCGTCACTGTCATCACGTAAGTCTTTAGGGACAACAAAGAACACGTACCAAAGAATGATGAATGAAATAATGAGTGCCACTCTTTGGCGGCGCTTGTAATTAATTTCCATCGGTTTGCCTCTTGTAGATAGTTAGCTTTCCTTGCTAGGTTTCTAGGCTTTCGTTGCCTTTTTACGCTTCGCTGCTTACTTCGGCTGTGCTCATAGTATGTACGTCCTTGTGCGGTAGCGGTTGGTGAATCAGGCCCGCCCCGGTGAGGTGGCGGGCACATCCTTAGCCTATCGCACCGTATCTGACCAGAAGGTTAACTCGATGCGATGCTCGGGTGAAGACTGAGCAACCATTCATCAGAGGGGTGGGATCCGTGCGTGACCACCCAATTTCCTCGGCTACCCTGAGAACAAACCCGCTGACTTCCGCACCGCTACCGGAAAACAGCAAATCACCGATAGATAGAAAGGCTGGTAAGCCATCATGGTCAACACCATCATGCTTATTTTCTGGGGCATATACGTAGCCGTTGTCGGATACAAAGTACTCCGAGCTGTCATCACCTACGAGATGAACCGGCACAAAGACAAGAAACTACTCGCTGAAGGTATCTACGTCGTTCGCCTGAACCGTTTTGAAGTCGCCTTCTGGTCAGTGGTAGCTCTCATGTTCCCAGTCCCTATGTTCATCATGCATATAGGGATGGACCTGGGCTTTCACTGGTTCGACATCGCAGCTTTCATCATCTCGCCCTTCTTCACGAGGGGTCTTCCTGGCATCCGCTACTGGTACGTTACGGTCTCCTTGGATGGTGTGGAACAGGTAGGCGACCCCTTCTACCCATTTACTGCAATCGACAGAGTGGTGTGCAAGGACAATTCGGATCGTGAGCGTGCAGCGTCCCTTCATTTCTACACAAAATCCGGTGATGAGATTGTGACGCTCCAGCCCATCTACGGTAACTATCGCCTACCGGCTATTACTCGTTTCAGGATTGAGAAGAAACGCTGGCCGGACATGCACAACCCCTCAGATCGTGCCCTGGTGGATGGGTGGACTAACCGTGAGTCCATTGTTTATTACTACTTGAGGCTGCAGGAGGCCTCTGGTCTGGCAGATAGTAAGAAGTCGGCTAAGGAGAAATAGACTACGAATGCCGTATAGAAAGCCCTGGGTGGTGCGAGTTTTCAACTCGCACCACCCAGGGCTTTATTTTTAGCTCATGAGCTGGTTATTCTTTGATTTCTTCAAAGCGGGTTGTACTAAAATCTCGTTCCTTTTTTGTGGATGAATTTAATACGTGGAATAGGTATTTTTTACCCGGCTGAGCAGTTTTAACGTATGCGGGGATTTTCCAGCCTTCTGGAGCCTCGTACATTGACAAAGTGCCGCACTCTTCTGTTTCGAAGACGCCCACCGGGGCATTATCATTCAGCTCGCCTATCGTGCCGCCTCGAGGCCTGGTGTATGCCTTCGTTACGGTGCAAGTAGCAGTGATGCCATCACTGTCGTCACGCAATTCATATGGAAAGCGTACGAGGATATAAATGAGAATTGCTACGATACTTGTCATTATTATGATATTGCTTGGACGCCTTTCACCGAAGAATCCTTCGGAGAAGCCTTTTATGAAATCTTTTATGCAATCTATAATAAACATATTGGAAAACTCTCTTTAGAGGTATTTGGGTCGGGGTATAGATTGTGGGGTTGGATAAATCTATGTATAATCCGCCCCTTGGAATTACTATTCCTTAATCTCTTCAAAGCGGGTTGTATCAAAATCTCGTTCCTTTTTAAGAGATGAGTTTGCGACGTGGAACAGGTATTTTTTGCCAGGCTTGACGGTCTCAACGTACTCGGGAATCTTTCGACCTTCCGGCGGCACAATCATCGTGAGAGTGCCGCATTCTTCTGTCTCAAAAACACCTTTGGGCCTAGTATCATTCATGCCGCTTACTGTTCCGCCAATCTCTTTTGTATATGCCTTAGTTACGGTGCAGGTGGCGGTGATTCCGTCACTGTCATCACGTGAGTATTTAGGGAAAACGAAGAACATGTACCAAAGAATTATGAATGAAATAATGAGTGCCACTCTTTGGCGGCGTTTGTAATTAATTTCCATCGGTTTACCCCTTCTAGATAGTTAGCTTTCCTTGCTGGATTTCTAGGCTTTCTTTGCCTCACGCGCCTGCTGACGTTCCAACCTACGCGCCTCATTACGCGCAGCCCTACGGCGGCGACGCTGACGCTCACTCTTCGTCACACCCACCACATACTTCGTCTCACACAAGTCATAAAACTGGGCATAAATATCGCGCGAAGAACCATACATCCCCACCACACTCATCACATCCAGGCCGTCTTCTTCCGCCCAGCGCCCGTGATCGTCACGGTACAGCACCTGCGCCATCAGAATCGTCGCATCGAACTGATACGGGTCAAAGCTGCAAGTACGCTTACCCATCTCAGTGCTACCAATACGCAAGAACCCGTTCTTGCCGTTGTTCTCCACATGGGCAAACGTGATGGAGGGGTAGGTGAAAGTGCGTTCCTTCCACCGCCAATTACGCCACCGCACGTGGTCCTCACGCAACTCGAGGTAGAAGGCGTAGCAGTGGTTCAGAGGAATAGCACCCAGCAGGCCTATGCCTAAGACACCAATCAGGAAAGCGGCAATGACCACCCCCGCTTGTGACTCATCCGCGAGGCCTTCGTGTGTCCCTGTCGAAAAGAGAAATATCGGCGCACCAACAAACCCAAGGATAGATACAAGCCAGAAGAAAATAAACGCCGCAATGGGTCTTTTCTGCCTTTTGTTTAGGGTGGGTTTGCCGAGCTTAATACGGATACCCGGTATCAGGGCGACGATAAGTCCTGCGAGGGCTCCGTCTTCTGCTGCGCTCATGGTGTGTACGTCCTTGTGCGGTAGTGGTTGGTGAATCACACCCGCCCCGGTGAGGTGGCGGGCACATCCTTAGCCTATCGCACCCAATCTAGACGGGAGGTTAACTCGACGCAATGCTCCGGTGAAGACTCGGCAACCACTGCGCAGATAGCCCAAATCCGTGCCTAACCACCAGATTTCCTCGGCTACTCTGAGAACGAACCCGCACCCTTCGCACCGTTGCCGGAAAGCTACGGGTCACCGATAAACAGAAAGGGTAGTTGACCACCATGATGATGAACTACACCACGATTGCCCTCTGGGGCCTAGTAAATGTTCTACAGGCGTATAAGATGTTCCGGTCCATCATTGTCTACGAAATCAACCGCCGCCGAGACAAGAAGCTGTACGCCAAAAATATTTACATTACTCGAGGCGACCGCCTTGGAATAATTGCGCTTACCGTCGCGCTTCTTATAATCCCTGCTGTGATGTTTATGTTGCATTTGCTGAACGATGTAGGATTCCATTTTCTAGATATCGGAGTTTTCCTTCTCATCTGTACTCTTCTGTACTTCTTCAATGAAGCTACTGGGTCTTACACCAAAATTTCGCCCGAAGGAGTCGAAGAGGACGACGGGCACGACAATAAAACCTTCTACCCGCTTAACGCGATTGATAAGGTCACGTATAGGGAGAGTTACGACAGTGAAAGCCCAGACTCTGTCTCCTTCGAAACAAAATCGGGTAAGCATATTGCGCGTTTCGGGCCCATCTATGATGGCTACCCCCTTCTCGCAATGACCCGATTCAAGATGGAAAACGACCGATGGCCAGACATGAACAACCCCGAAGAAGTCGCCCAGGTCAAGGCGTGGATGAACTGGAACTCGACCATCCCGCACATCAAGGACAAGGAAATTTCGGGCCTCGCCGAAGTAGACATGTAGCCTGCAATTTAGGCTGTTTTCAGCCCGTATTGAGTGCGTGCCCGGCGTGTTTCTCAACCAATATTTCCGCAATTTTTCTGCCGGAAAAACGTGGACTAGCTCGCATGATCTAACCCTCAACTAGAAGGTGCACTCTGCACGTAAAAACATTAACGTTGAGGCATACAATAAGAAATGGTTAATGCACAGCCGCACGCCGTGCACACGCCACGTCACTTCACAGAAACACCGACCCCGAAAGGCACATCATGGCCACCAAGAAGCCCGCACGCCTTACCCGCCGCGCAGCACTCGCCGCCGCAGGCGCAGGCGCAGCAACCGCTCTCGGCGCACTGTTCACCCCCGCACAGGCAACCACCTATCGCCCCACCGTGCGCCGCACCCCCTACAACCGCTACTACTCCGACCGTTACGGCCGCCGCACCCGCGTCGTCATCAGCGACTACTACGGCAGCTCCTACAGCCACTACTACTATTACGGTGGCTAAAGAATCCCAAGCCCAATAAACATATACTGGAAGACGGCACTACATTCGTGTGGTGCCGTCTTCCCGTTAGATGCCGCAGGCATCACCCGCACCACGGTGCGGAAAACACACCACAGATAGAGAGAAAAATGAAGAACGTAACCCGCCGATCCGCCCTCGGCCTGTTTGTCGCTGCCGGTGGCGCAACCCTCCTGGCTGCATGCGGTTCGCAGTCTCAGGCATCCAGCGGCTCTGCATCTGCATCCGGTAGCGCTTCTACCTCGGACGCCGAAGTTAACAACGCACGTGCCGACTACTCCGGTCCTGCTGTCCTGGACGGTTACACCTCCAAGCCTGCTGACTACCAGCTGGCAACCCGCACCGAGCCGGCCAAGAACGTGCCCGTGCCGACCAAGCCCGCCGTCGCTAACGAGAACAGCGTGGAGGGCCTGTACCAGTCCATCGCGTTCTTCGGCGCAGCCATGGAATACTACATGCGTACCGGTAAGACCGAGCCCCTGCGTGAAAGCGCTATGGACAAGAGCGAACTCAAGTCAATGCTCGAGCCGGAAGACGGCACCCTCGGCGAAAAGCTGGTCAAGGGCGAAGTCTGGATGCACGACCCGACCGTCACCATCACCCTGCTCTCCGCACAGCCCACCCGCGATGGTAAGGCATACACCTGGAATGCTCGCTTCACCCTTACCCGCGGCGAATTCATGGCATCTAAGGATAAGGTTCTGGAGGTCCCCGAAAGCGGTCGTGAGAACGTCAACGAGCGTACCCTGCGCGGTGTTTACGAGAACGGTGCGTGGAAGCTGACTGGCATGAAGTCTGAATCTGAGGCTTCTGCATCGGCTTCTGCTTCCTAAAAGCATCAGTCTAGAAGCGTATAGCTTCTAAAAACAGAGAGGCGCCCGCCCCGTGGCTGAAAAACCACGAGGCGGGCACCTCTCTCATGCGGTGAAGGACCTACCCTGCTTTTACCTATGCAGAAGCAAGCTTCGCCTCAAGCTCCTTCACAATCTTCGCGTGTTCCTTCTCAGAGATAGAAACCTTGAAGAAGAAGGCGAGGAACGAGCACACAATAATGGCCAGCGGCACATAGAAAGCAGCCGTGTTGAACGTCTGAATGTTCTGCGCGGTGAGGCTATTAGGATCAGCACCGTTAGTCATAGCGGCAGCACCAGCAATCTTGTCGAGCATCGGGCGGACGGACAGGGTAACTGCCTCGTTGCGCTGACCGGTCTTCAGCTGGCCGTACTCAATGGAGTCGGTCAGCGCCAAGATAGCGGTCATCTGAATGAAGGTGTTCGGGGTGTAGAACAGGACCAGTGCCACGTAGACCAGAGCCAAGTTCTGCGGGAAAAGAATGAACAGAATGTAGGCAACAATCATCACGCCTTCCGGCATCCTTAAAGGGACCAAACAAAGATGTATACGAGAGGAAGGAAGACATGTCTTCCACCGAACAAACGACTCCCGTAGTCTCCTCCCAGTCACCCTCAGCAGCGTGGCTTGATGACCCCACCGTGTACGCTGTCAACAGGGAAGCAGCGCACTCCGACCATCACTCCTCGAACCCCCAGCAGAGCCTCAACGGCACGTGGGCTGTCCGCACTGCATGGGCCTCAGAAATTGATGTCACCACCGCAGAATTCGCCGCCCCCGCCCTCGACGAAAGCGACTACCAGAGCATCCCCGTCCCCGCCACCCTGGAAACTGAGGGACTCTGGCGCCCCGCCTACGTCAACATCCAGATGCCCTGGGACGGCCACGAAAACCCCGAAGCTCCTCACATCCCCGAGAAGAACCACGTAGCCCTCTACCGCAAGCACTTCACCCTGGAGGGCGACCTCAAGAAGATGCTGAGCGAATCGGGCCGCATCGCGCTTGCCTTCGAAGGCTTCGCAACCGCAATTTACGTGTGGGTTGACGGCACCTTCGTCGGTTACGCAGAAGACGGTTACACCACCACCACCTTCGACATCACCGATATCGTCAGCAAGGACGCAGAAGGCAACCACACCCTGACCGTCGCATGCTACGAATACTCGAGCGCTTCATGGCTGGAGGGTCAGGACTCGTGGCGTTTCCACGGCCTCTTCCGTGCTGTGAACCTGGTAGCCCGCCCCGCAGTCAGCATAGCCTCCCTCACCGTTGAAGCAGACTACGACGCACCCACCGGCGAAGCACACCTGGACGCTCTCGTCACCCTCAACGGTGAAGAAATCAAGGCGTACACCCTGCAGGCCAGCGTCCTTGACGGCACCCAGGTCATCTGGTCTGGTACCGTCGCCGCCGAAGACGCATCCGTGCGCATCTCCTCCGACGCCCTTGAAGGTATCGCTCCCTGGTCGGCTGAATCGCCCTCTCTCTACACTCTGACGGTGGATCTGCTCCACGACGGCAAGACCGTAGAATCCACCAGCCAGCGCGTCGGATTCCGTCGCTTCCGCATCGAGAACGGAATCATGACCCTCAACGGTCACCGAGTCCTCTTCAAGGGTGTCAACCGCCACGAGTTCCACCCGCGTACCGGCCGCGTCCTGACCGTTGAAGACATGACTTCAGAGATTCTCTTCTGCAAGCAGCACAACATCAACGCTATCCGCACCAGCCACTACCCCAACGATTCACGCTTCTACGCCCTGGCCGACGAATACGGTATCTACCTGGTTGACGAAGCAAACCTGGAAACTCACGGCTCCTGGTGCACCCCCGGCGACATCCCCACCCCCGAGACCACAATCCCCGGCTCCCGCATGGAATGGGAAGGCGCCTGCGTTGACCGCGTAGAATCCATGATGCGCCGCGACTACAACCACCCCTCCGTAGTAATCTGGTCGCTCGGTAACGAAGCATACGGCGGCGAAGTATTCCGCTCCATGTACCGCCGAGTCCACGAACTGGACCCCAACCGCCCCGTACACTACGAAGGCATCACCTGGCACCGCGAATTTGATGACGTCACCGACATCGAATCCGGTATGTACACCCACGCTGACGTCGTTGAAAAGTACCTGTCGAACAACCCTGAGAAGCCCTTCATCATGTGCGAATACATGCACGCAATGGGCAACTCGGTCGGCGCTATCGACGAATACGTCGCACTGGAACGCTACCCCCACTACCAGGGCGGTTTCATCTGGGACATGATTGACCAGGCACTCTGGCACCCCGGTGAGAGCGAAGGCGCCCCCGAATACCTCGCCTACGGTGGCGCATTCGGCGAACGCCCCTGCGACTACGAATTCTCCGGTGACGGTATCCTCTTCGCCGACCGCAAGGTAAGCCCCAAGGTCGCTGAAGTGAAGGCAGTGTACTCCAACCTGCGCATCACCCCCGACCAGAAGGGCGTGACGGTCGTCAACGACAACCTCTTCACCTCCACCGCAGACTACACCTTCAAAGCTAGCCTGCTGGTCAACGGCGTTCCTCAGTGGCAGGAAGACTACTTCTTCGGCGTAGCCCCGGAATCCACCCACGAGCTGGCAATTCCCTGGCCCCTGGAAGAATACGCTACCGACAACGCAGAAGTAACCCTGGACGTCAGCCTCGTGCTCACTGAAGACGCCGCATGGGCTCCTGCAGGACACGAAATTGCCTTCGGTCAGTACGTCATCCCCGCATCGCAGGCTGAAGCAAACACCGCTGAAGGCGCAGCAGATGCGACGGTGACCGTCGGCCGCTGGAACGTCGGTCTGCGCAACAACCAGGCTGAAGTTATTCTGTCCCGCACTCAGGGCGGCATCGTCTCCTGGGTACACAACGGCACCGAGCATGTTATTCGCCCCCCGAAGCTCACCACCTTCAGGCCCCTGACCGACAACGACCGCGGCGCCGGACACGGTTTCGAACGCGCCCAGTGGACCGTTGCAGGCCGCTACGCCCGTTGCGCTAACGTTGCTGTCGAGCAGCCCAGCGATGACAGCGTGGCAGTGACCTACACCTACGAGCTGGCAACCCCCGCTCACACCGCTGTTACGGTCCGCTACGAAGCACAGAGCACCGGCAACGTGCGAGTAACCATCGACTACCCCGGCGAGAAGGACGCACCGTCCCTGCCCGCATTCGGTCTGGAATGGGCACTGCCCGGCGAGTTCTCGCACCTGCGTTACTACGGCCTCGGCCCCGGCGACTCCTACCCCGACCGTTGCAGCGGCGTCCGCCTGGGCGTGTGGGAAAGCACCCCCGAGCAGGACTACGCACCGTACCTGGTACCTCAGGAAAGTGGCAACCACATGGGTGTCCGTTGGGCTGAAGTGACGAACGACAGCAACCACGGCTTCCGTGTCCGCCAGCTGCAGACTGCCGGTGACGGCCTGCACGTATCGCTCCTGCCCTACTCCTCCTACCAGATTGAGGAAGCTTCCTACCAGTGGGAGCTGCCCGAGAACAACCGCACCTACCTGCGTATCCTGGCAGGTCAGCTCGGCGTTGGTGGAGACGACTCGTGGGGCTCGCCGGTACACAGCCAGTACCACATCGATGCAACCGAGCCGCTGCACATGGACATTGCGCTAGAAATTATCTAACGCAACGCTCGGCACAGTAGCAGTAGACGCCTACCTTCGTGTAGCGTCCACAGCTCTCTAGAAAAGAGGTGCCCGCCTCGTGGTTTTCAAGCCACGAGGCGGGCACCTTTCTTATATACGCAATAAAGCATATACCCTTATCGGGATGCTACCAGATGCGCACGCGCTCCTCCGGAGCCAGGTACAGTGCATCGCCCTCAGAGACGCCAAACGCCTCGTAGAACTCATCAATATTGCGCACCACACCGTTCACACGGAACTCATCCGGCGAATGCGGATCCACCGAAATCATCACCTCAGCATGCTGCGGGCGGGACTTCGTGCACCAGCCGCGAGCATTCGAGAAGAAGAAACGCTGAATACCGGTCATACCGTCAATCACCGGCGCGTCAGCCAGCGACTCAATGCCCTGCTTCTTCAAAGCCAGACGGTACGCCTTCAACGCAATCGACATGCCGGACAGGTCACCAATGTTCTCGCCCAGAGTCAGCTCACCGTTCACATGGAACTTCGGGTCCAGACCCACCGGAACGTACGCGTTATACTGTTCCACCAGGGCTGCGGTACGCTCCTTGAACTTCGCGTAATCCTCCTCAGTCCACCAGCTTTCCAGCTTGCCGTCACCGTCGTAGCGGGAACCCTGATCGTCAAAACCGTGACCAATCTCGTGGCCAATAATCATGCCGATATTGCCGTAGTTTGCCGCATCGTCAGCATCCGGGTTGAAGTACGGCGGCTGCAGAATCGCTGCCGGGAACACAATCTCATTCGCCGGCGGCATGTAGTACGCGTTCACGGTCTGCGGAGTCATCAGCCACTCCGACTTATCCACCGGCTGACCCTTACGGGCAATCAGCCAGTCAGCATCAAACGCACCGGTACGGCGCAGGTTCTCAAACAGGTCACCGGGCACCAGCTCCAGTGCGGAGAAGTCACGCCACTTATCGGGGTAACCAATCTTGGTGACGAACTTCGACAGCTTCTCCAGCGCCTTCTGACGGGTTGCCTCAGTCATCCAGTCCAGCGACTCGATAGACTCGCGGTACGCCTCCAGGAGGTTGCCGACCAGAACCAGCATCTTCTCCTTGTGCGAAGGCGGGAAGTGCACGGCCACGTACTCCTGGCCAATCTCCTCACCCAGAGCCTTCTCGACAGCGCCCACGCCGCGCTTCCAGCGCTCACGAATCTGCTGAGTGCCGGAAAGGGTCTTGCCGTAGAAGTTGAAGCTTTCCTGAACCAGTTCGTCGTACATGAACGGCGCACGCGAACGCAGAACGGTCCACACAGCCCACAGCTTCCAGCTCATCAGCGGGATGGAGGTGAACAGCTTAGCCGCACCCTCAAAGAAGGACGGCTGGCCCACAATAACCTGGCCCAGAGTCTCCGGGTCGGCACCCAGAGCCAGCAGCCACTGCGAGAACGGGAAGCCGGGGAACTTCTCGTCCAGCTCGGTTGCCTGGTACGGGTTGTAGGTTGCCTCGGCGTCGCGGTTCTCCACGACGTTCCAGTGCAGGCGAGCCAGCTCCGACTCGTGAGTGAACACCAGCTGAGCCGCCTGCTCCGGGGTGAGACCGAAGCCCTCAGCCAGACCGGTCAGCTGGAACATGCGAGCAATATGCTCAACGTACGCCGCGCATGCAGCCTCGTGCTTCTCTTCACGGTAGTAGGATTCGTCCGGCAGACCCAGACCCGACTGGTACAGGAAGAACGTGTAATTCTTCGGGTCCTTCGGGTCGTTGCTGGTGTACCAGGCGAACAGCTGCGGCAGGCCCGCACGAGACAGCAACGCCAGGGTTACAGCCAGGTGGGAGGGGGTTGCCGAGTTCAGAATCGGGGCGATTTCCTTCAGCAGCGGCTCCAGGCCGTCCGCCTCAATCTTCTCAACATCCATGAAGGAATTGTAGAGTGCGCCAATACGGGACTCCGGCTGCTCCTTCGCGATCTTCTCCACCAGCTCACGCACGTGCTTCTCTGCGTTATCGCGGAGGGTGTACAGGCCGCCGTCCTTGGGGCGGTCCGCCGGGATTTCGTGGGTTGCCAGCCACTTACCGTTGACGTGGCGGAAGAAATCGTCGCCCGGCTTGACGGTTTCATCCACCCATTCTTTAGTGATTCCAGAGTTAGTAGTCATGGTTCCATTCTAGGTTCTTAACGTAAGAAGCCACACGATTGCCGACAAGCCACCATATGGTGACTCACCAGCAAACGTGTGGCTTCCCTACACGAAAGACCGGGCAATTATGCCTGAGCCGCCAGCTTCTCTGCACGCTCAGCCATCAGACGCTTCTCAGCACCATTAACCAGCCAGAGGAACAGAACCGCCAGACCCGAGCACACAATCATGAAGACGAACGCGGTGCTCCAACCCCAGTGGTCAACAATGATGCCGATACCAGCAGACGCCAGGGTTGCACCCAGCGCGTAACCGAACAGGCCGGTGAAGCCCGCAGCGGTACCCGCAACATGCGAGGGGGACAGGTCAATAGCCTGCAGACCAATCAGCATAACCGGGCCGTAAATCAGGCCACCAATCAGAGCCAACGCAACGTACGCAATCCACAGCGGCGCATCCGAAGAAGGCAGCCAGTACAGCAGAATTGCGCCGACGGTCGCAATCAGGAACAGGATACCCGCGGGGGAGCGGCGACCCTTGAACATGCGGTCAGAAACGTAACCGCACAGGACGGTGCCACCAATACCGGCAAGCTCCAGAATCGAGAAGCCCGCAATACCACCCTCAAGGGAAGCGTGGCGCACATCGTGCAGGTACTTCGGCGCCCACACCAGCACGCCGTAACGCAGGGTGTACACGAACACGTTTGCTAGAGCCAGGTAGACCATGGTCGAGTTGGTCAGCACGTGCTTACGGATGGTGGTCCAAGTGGACTCCGCACGATCCTCAGCGGTGGACTCAACCTTGTGCGGGTCGTTGCGGTACACGTCAACGGTGGGCAGACCCTCAGCCTCGGGGTTGTCACGAATCAGCAGCCACGCCACGAACGCCAGAACGAAGCTGATAACAGCCGGGAACCAGAAGGCAACTTCCCAGGTCTTGCCGAACATGGAGAAGCCCCACGCAACCAGCAGACCGGACAGTGCACCACCAACGTTGTGGGCGGTGTTCCACCAGGAAACCTTCGCGCCGCGCTCGCTGGTGGAGAACCAGTTCACGAGCACACGGCCCGAGGGCGGCCAACCCATACCCTGGAAGACACCGTTGAAGACCATGATGGTCGCCATGATGGAGGCGATAGCGGCACCGTAGCCTGCCGCACCCGCGCCTTCACCCATGTAGCCGGTCAGCGCCAGCAGGATGTTTGCAACACCCGAGAGCACCAGACCGATGGGCAGGAACAAACGCGCGTTCGAGCGGTCAGAAATCATTGCGGTGAAGAACTTGCTGAAGCCGTAAGCGAGCAGCAGTGCCGTGGACAGTGCACCAATTGCTGCGTTGCTGAAGCCAAGTTCCTTGGTCAGAATCGGGGTGACCAGCGGGACGTTGTTACGAATCAGGTAGAAGGTCGCGTAACCGATGAAGATACCCATGAAGACCTGCAGACGCATGCGCGGGTACTTTGCATTAACTTCAGCCTCACTCAGTTGAGGCTTGGGTGCCGGAATGGCGAGCCAGCGGGGTGCAGAACCCTTCTTCTTCTTTGATGAAGTGGTAGTAGTCATGCTGGAATTCTAAAAACGGCGGCTTATAAAAATGCTAATCTGCTGGAAATGTTTCCAGTAGAATATTCACTAGGGTGAACGGATATTCAGAGTGATTATTCTATTAATACTGTTTTTGCCCTGGAATTACGGGGAAGTGCTAAATCTGTGTGATGTATATCTGTCTCCTGGGCAACAGTGCCACAAGTGCTGCGGTGAATATAAATACTTTTCTTGTTGAGTAAGTATGTGTTTTGGTCAGACCACACTTAAATTTAGAGTAATTTATACCCTAAGTTCAAAAAGAGAACCACTTGGACGCCACTAAATCGGCACCCTAAAACAGCACAGAAAACCCGCCCGTACGGTGCAGAAGAAAAACCGTACGGGCGGGCCTGTTATCTATCCCCAAAAGCTCGGCATACAGTCGGTACGCATACCGGCACGAAGCCGAACAGCCGCCACCTGCCGCAGGTTACCGCGAGCAAACCATCATCCGGTCAACCCACGGCAGGCAGCGGAACCAATAGGCGCCTCCTAGAGGGATGCGCGAATCGCCTTGGTGGCGTCCACCAGGTGACGCAGAGACTGCTTGGTCTCCTCGTAATCACGAGTCTTCAGACCACAGTCAGGGTTCACCCACAGGTCAGCGATGGTGCCGTAACCAATCGCAGCCTTCAGCAGGGACTCAATCTCATCCTGCGAAGGAACACGCGGGGAGTGGATGTCCCACACGCCCGGGCCCAGACCGGAAACGAAGCTCTCCGGAATATCAGCCAGCAGCTCCATGTGCGAACGAGCCGCCTCAATGCTGGTCACATCAGCGTTCAGAGCGTTAATCGAGTCGATAATCTCGTTGAACTCCGAGTAGCACAGGTGGGTGTGAATCTGAGTGGAATCCTTCACCGCGCTGGTTGCCAGGCGGAAGGAGTTCACCGACCAGTCCAGGTACTGCGGCTGCTCATCGCGGCGCAGGGGCAGCAGCTCACGCAGAGCCGGCTCGTCCACCTGAATGATGCGGATGCCCGCCTGCTCCAGGTCGGCAATCTCGTCGGCAAGAGCCAGAGCCACCTGGTTAGCAGTCTCGCGGCGCGGCTGGTCGTCACGCACGAAGGACCACGCCAGAATCGTCACCGGGCCGGTGAGCATGCCCTTGACCGGCTTGTCGCTCAGCGACTGTGCGTGGGAGCTCCACGGAACGGTGAACGCCTCACCGCGCAGGCCCTCACCGTGACGCTTCACGTCACCGAACAGGATCGAGGGGCGGGTGCAACGCGAACCGTAGGACTGAACCCAGCCGTGGCGGGTGGTTGCGAAGCCGTCGAAGTTCTCAGCGAAGTACTGAACCATGTCGTTACGCTCGGCCTCACCGTGAACCAGCACGTCCAG
Organism: Rothia mucilaginosa; assembly: GCF_001548235.1. NCBI lineage: Bacteria > Bacillati > Actinomycetota > Actinomycetes > Micrococcales > Micrococcaceae > Rothia > Rothia mucilaginosa. The sequence goes on along the minus strand of NZ_AP014938.1, from coordinate 896,933 downwards.
GCCCAGCTCCTCCTGCAGTGCGATAACCGAAGCAATCTCGTCACGCAGGAAGCCGTTCAGCTCCTCAGCGGAAATCTTGCCCGCACGAGCCTCCGCACGGCGGCGGCGAATCTCAGCGGTCTGCGGGAAAGAACCAATGGTGGTGGTCGGCAGCTTCGGCAGGTTCAGGTCAGCCTGAGCCGCGCGGCGAACGTCAATGGTCGGGCGGTTAAAGTCCTCGGGAGTCACAGCTGCGGCGCGGGCACGAATCTCGTCGTTGTGCTTGCGCGGGTCAGCGGCGAAGCGAGCCAGCGCCTCATCAGCAGCCTTCAGCTCGGGCTCGACAGCAGCCTCACCCTCAGCCAGGCCGCGAGCCAGCAGAGCAATCTCAGCGACCTTCTGGTCGGCGAAGGCCAGGCCGTCCACGGGAACCTCGGCGGGGTCTTCCAGAGCCAGGTCGTGCGGCACGTGCTGCAGGGAGGTCGAAGAAGCCACAGACACGGCACCCTCGGATGCGCCCGGCAGGGCCTCCAGGGTCTTCAGGGCGGCGCGAACGTCGGCACGCCACACGTTGCGGCCGTTCACAACACCGGCAACCAGGTGCACGCCGGCGGCAGAAACGGACTCAAGCTCAGCCTTCGAGTACACGCCGTGCACCAGGTCAAGATGCAGCGCCTCAACACCGGTACCCAGCAGTGCCGGCAGGTTCTCACGCAGGGAACCGTAGGGGCTGGTCACCAGAATCTGCGGGCGCTTCTCGGCGGCGGCCAGGGCACGGTAGGTGCGCTCAGCCAGCTGCGCAACCTTCGCATTGTCCGCACGGTCCACGGTCAGGCCCGGCTCATCCAGCTGAACCCACTCAACACCGCGCTCAGCCAGCTGCTCCAGCACCTGAGTGTACGCTGCAACGAACTCATCCAGACGGTCGATGGGTGCGAAGTCCTCGGCGGAACCCTGCTCGGCCTTAGCGCCCAGCAGCAGGGTCAGCGGGCCAACAATCTGCGGACGAACCTTCACACCAGCCTGCTTTGCGACCTCAAGCTGCTCGTCAATAGCCTCAAGGTTCAGCTTAATCTCGGTACCGGCACCAATCTCAGGCACCAGGTAGTGGTAGTTGGTGTCGAACCACTTAGTCATCTCCAGCGGAGGCAGGGTCTCGGTACCGCGCGCCAGGGCGAAGTAGCCGGGCAGATCCAGCAGGCCGCGTGCATCCTTAGCCTCAGCCAGACGCTCGGGAACCAGGGTGAACAGGCGAACAACGTCGAGCACCTGGTCGTAGTAGGAGAAGGTCGCCGGAATCGAGTAGTTATCAGCCTTCAGGCCCGCGGCGGTCACGCGCTCAAAGTAGGTGCGCTGCACGTCAGCGGCGGTATCCTGCAGCTCCTGCAGGGTGGCCTTGCCCTTCCAGAAAGCCTCCTGAGCCTTCTTCAGCTCACGGAAGCGGCCCACGCGGGGGTAACCAACAATAGTTGCGGCGGGGAATGCGGTGTTCGACATAGTAATTTTTCCTTTACTGGGGATAGATGTGGGAGTCAGTTCCGGTGTTTCGCCACCCAGCGGTGGGCGGTGAAACGGGGGTCGTAACTCCCGGAATATTTGTGGGGGAGATTGTGGAAACGCATCCGACAAGGAGCGTTATCGGGTGGAGTGGGTCGCGGTTTAGGCGAATTCCAGCTCGTGCAGCGGCTGAGAGAAACGGTTGCTGTACCGCGGCAGGTCCAGCTGATCCAGAACATCCAGCACCGCGGCATGCTCGTTGAAAGTGAAGAAGTGCAGACCCGGTGCGCCCGCATCCATCACGGTGCGGCACTGGTTCAACGCGTACTCAACACCGATGCGGTGCAGCTCAGCATCACTGGTTGCGGTCTCTAGGGCGTAGGCGAGGTCCGTCGGGACTTCCATGCCCGCCATCTGGCAGAGGTTCCGCAGGCGCTTCAGCGAGGTCACCGGCATGATACCCGGAATAATCGGAATATCCACGCCCGCCAGGCGTGCCGAATCGACCAGGGCGCTGTATCGCTCATCCTCAAAGAACACCTGAGTGATCGCGAAATCCGCGCCGGCACGCTGCTTGGACAGCAGAATCTCAATATCCTGCAGCAGGGATGCGGACTCGGGGTGCTTCTGCGGGTACGCCGCCACACCAATAGACACCTTGCCAGCTGCCAGGTGGGCGAAATCTTCACGCTCAACGCGGCGAATGAGTTCCACCAGGTAGCGGGCGAAAGGAAGCTCAGAAACCTGACCCTCCTGAATATCACCGCGAAGAGCCAGGAAGCCGCGCACGCCCAGGCCCAGAATCAGGCGGACTGCACGCTCCAGTTCGTGCACCGAATGGCCTGCACAAATCAGGTGAGCCAGCGGGGTGAGGGAGGTTTCGTGTACCAGGTGGTCGAGCAACGCCAGGGTCTTCTGGCGGCGCTGCGCATCACCGGAGTAGGTGACCGACACGTAGTCGGGGTTGGTGCCCTCAAGCTCCGCAATGGTGCGCAGTAGCGACTCGCAGCTCGCGTGTGAGCGCGGAGGGAACAGCTCAAAAGAAAGAGCCGGGTGAACTGTCGTCATAACCATCCTTCGTGTTCACCCGATAGATACGCACCGGCAGGGTGCGCGAATTCTTCTGCGGGATGCGCTGTACCGGTTTGCTGGTACGGCTCATCGTGGGGTGCCGAAGGGTATTCTTCTCTATCGGTCCTGGCGGGAGCACCTTGTCCGTACCCTGCACCGTGACGGTGGGGATACTGGCGAGGTTGCTGCGACGTCTACGAGCCAGATCTCTCGGTCGCTCTTGATAGATAACGCCTTCACTCTACCCACCGCCTCCGAGGGTGTGCAAGATGCGCGGCGGTTGATGTCCTAATATTTCTGGACATGACATTGAGGCGAAATATGAACTTAATATGACCGACTGTGACAAAGGGAAGGGCTGGGGGTATTGCGGGTAGAGGTGTCGGCTGGCTCTTGGGTGTCCGGCACTATCACAGATATGTCTGCTTAATATTCTTGGACACGCGCGAATATGTGTGTTTTATCTTTCAGTGAGAGGTAGGGTAACTAATAACTAATGAGGCACCGGTAGTGTTTCGATGTCCGCTCATCGAGGAGTTTCAGGGCTCAAAGATGAGTTCAATACGACTTTGTGAGCGTGGTGAGAATGAAAAATCTATTTTCCTCTATACTCTGGTCCTTCCGCCTAGCCTGGAAAACCTGTCCCGCGACCCTAGTGAGCACTGCCCTATCGCTAGCCATCATCGCCTGCATTCCCTTGAGCCAGTCCCTGCTGATCGGTAATACAGTATCAGCCTTGAGCGGTTCAAATGGTGGCGCAGCATGGATTTATATTATTGCTCTTGCTCTTGTCGTCGGAATTAATATCATTGCTCAACGCTGGGTAATAAGTAACATGCTTATCCTCAAATCAAAGGTGAACTATCGGGTTCACTGCATGTTAAATACCAGGTTATCTACATTTCCGTTGTCTGATATAGGTAGCACAAAATCGCAGGAAGATATACGTGCTGCAAGAGAGGCAATATCGAAACAGGAATTGCAGGTTCACACCATGTCAGTTATGACACTGGTGAGTTCCTTTGCGATGGTTTTCCTCCTCTGTTTTAATATTGCAAACGTCAGCATTGTGGCAGCAATTTTTGCGGCACTGTGTTCACTACCCCTATCTATTGCAATGATAATCCTCGCTAAACGTGATTACGCTATATACACCCTAATGTACGAGGACTATCGGGTAGAGAACTACTATCTAGACAATCTGATGGCTCAAAGTCGCGCCCAAGAACTTCACCTCATGAGAGCCTCCCGATTTTTCTCGCAACGCGTAGTGTCCTGGCGACGCCGGGCAGCCGGTAGGGAATTGAGCCTTGAAAGTGTTAGAGGAATCATCTCCATAGTTGCAGGGCTACTCTGCTCTGTCTTACTTTTTGCGTCCCTGTACTTCCTTGTGGATTCAGGCGCCGATATATCGTATGTGGCCGGATCGCTGATTGGAATCATTGCCTGTGTTAACGCGACCCAAGAGGTGGGATATTCATTCGGCCAGATTATTAATGGAGCATTATCTGTTCAGCAATTCCGAAGGGTATGCGACTCTGATACTTACGACCATGCTTCTGAGATAAAAACTTCTAACCCTAACCATGAAAATATTTCAAAAATTATATGCAAAGATGTATCCGTTCAGTATGAGGGCGCGTCGTCTTTTGCGCTTAAAGATATTAATCTTGAGCTGATGAATAATCAAATGATTGCAGTAGTTGGTGCCTCGGGCGCGGGAAAAACAACGCTAATAAATGCAATTCTTGGAATTACACCAATTGCCCAGGGGAGCATAACGTATAAGGGTGCTTCTTCTGAGAGTAAATACAACATGTTGGCAAATGTTGGTTTGGTGAGTCAAGACTACGGCCGTTATGAACTGACTGTGCGTGAAAATCTTCTTCTGGGTTTGCCGCAGGCGGCGGTTGAGCGTCTTGGTGATGCTGATTTGTGGTCGGCTTTGTCGGTGGCTTGTGCTGATGATTTTGTGCGTGGTCTTGAGGGTGGTTTGGATGCTCAGTTGGGTGAGTCGTTTGGTGGTGTTGGTCTTTCGGGTGGTCAGTGGCAGCGTTTGGCGTTGGCGCGTGTGGTTCTTCGGGATGCGCCGGTGTGGGTTTTGGATGAGCCGACGAGTGCTGTGGATGCTGAGACTGAGGAGGAGATTTTTGCTCGGTTGAAGGTGGCTGCTGTGGGGCGTTTGGTGGTGTTGGTGTCTCATCGTGCGTGGACGTTGCGTGGTGTTGATTCTGTGGTGGTGTTGGATGGTGGGTGTGTGGTGGAGCAAGGAACCTACCGGGAGCTACTGAAGGCAGAGGGAAAGTTTATGGAAATTTTCAAAAATCAGATCTCTGAAGATTCTGCAGGGCGCAAAACTTCTACTGAAAGGGACTATAAAGATGCGTAAGATTATGGCTAATACTGTTTGGTCCGTGGTTTATGCTTTCAGAAATCACCCCGTATGGACCGTCTCCTATCTAGCGTCTGTTGTGTGCCTATCGCTATTCCCCGCTCTGCAGATGGAGGCTGTCACTAGGCTTGTTGAGCATTTGGGTCAGAGCCAGGATGAAGTGCTTCCGCTAGCTCTGGGGGTTAGTTTTGTGCTGGCAGGATACATTGCCCTGGGACAAGCATCAGACTCTCTGCGTGTGATTCTAAATTCTCGAATGTCAAGTACAGGTATTCAGAATGTATCTTCTCGTTTGGCGACTTGTTCTTCTCAGGAAATCGCGAGTGGTGATTATGCTCGCTCATCAAGGGCAGCTCATGATGCTGTGACAGGGGGGAGCCTGGGGTCTCAAGTTTCTACTATGGGTGCTCTGATATTCATTATTTTTTCGACGGGAGCCCTTAGTTATTCCGTAGGAAAGATCAATGTATATGCTTCACTCTGCATGCTTGCAGGCATGATTCCTGTTGCCTTGATGTCACATCTCTATTCGAGTAAAAATGCTGAGGCAATGGAAAAAATATATTCATATAGCTACAACGCATGGCATAGCACTAACCAGATTGCACAAATAACTACTGCTCGTGAGCTTGCAATTCTTAACGCTCGTTCATTCTTTGCGCATCGCGCTAATCAAGAACGGAAAAAATCCGGTGAGGAGGAAATTGGCCTAGCTCGTTACATCTTCAGAATATATACAATTGTTGGTTTTATAAGCGCTGCATTGCTAGCTTTAGCTCTTATTCTTCTAGCCACCTCGTCGCCGGCTCCCGGTGTTCTTGCTGGAGCTGTTATAGGTATTACCTCGGCTATAGTCTCGCTTGGCTCGATGGGAAGCGACCTTAGCTCGATGGCAGCGGGGTCAAACGCCATTGATATATATCGAAAGTTTATTTCTAGCGCACAGCCCGGGCAGAAAAATCCGATTGCCGATACCTACCCTGAAATCTCCAGCGTTTCCATTAGGAATCTTGCTATCCAGTATCCAAAAGCTGATTCTTTAGCTCTTAAAAATATCAATCTCACTTTTGGCCCCGGGCAGATGATTGGTATTGTCGGGCCCAGCGGATCGGGAAAGACAACCCTAGTAAATGCACTCATGGGTATGCTTAAGCCCTCCAGTGGAGACATTCTCATTGGAGGTAAGTCGGTACAGGACATATCACCTGATGATTTGCTGGCGAATGTGGGTGTGGTGAGTCAAGACTACGGCCGTTATGAACTGACTGTGCGTGAAAATCTTCTTCTGGGTTTGCCGCAGGAGGCGGTTGAGCGTCTTGGTGATGCTGATTTGTGGTCGGCTTTGTCGGTGGCTTGTGCTGATGATTTTGTGCGTGGTCTTGAGGGTGGTTTGGATGCTCAGTTGGGTGAGTCGTTTGGTGGTGTTGGTCTTTCGGGTGGTCAGTGGCAGCGTTTGGCGTTGGCGCGTGTGGTTCTTCGGGATGCGCCGGTGTGGGTGTTGGATGAGCCGACCAGTGCTGTGGATGCTGAGACTGAGGAGGAGATTTTTGCTCGGTTGAAGGTGGCTGCTGTGGGGCGTTTGGTGGTGTTGGTGTCTCATCGTGCGTGGACGTTGCGTGGTGTTGATTCTGTGGTGGTGTTGGATGGTGGGTGTGTGGTGGAGCAAGGAACCTACCAAGACCTAACGACCGACCCTACATCACGCTTCAGGAAGCTCTTCGCCTCCCAACTGGAGGGGAAATAACCTCGCAATATACCCACACAACGTAGAGTTAAAAGCATGGAACGCATTGAATCTCCCGTCTACCGCAGGCTCGGCAACTCCGGCCTCGTCGTACCCAGTGTCGGCATCGGCTGCAACAACCTCGGCCGCCCCGGCACCCCCACCCGCACCCAAGAAGGCACCAACGAAGTCATCGCCGCCGCAGTCGACGCAGGCATCAGCTTCTTCGACATCGCCGACCTCTACGGCGCCGAACCCGGCCTCTCCGAAACCATGTTCGGCACCGCCCTCACCCAGCTCGGCCTCGACCGCGACGAACTGACCATCGTCACCAAATTCGGTCTGCCCGTCGGCGACCTCAACGGCAACGACCGCAACGCCCGCGGATCCCGCCGCTACATCATGCGCGCCGTCGAAGGGTCCCTCCGCCGCCTCGGCACCGACTACATCGACCTGTACTTCTACCACAGCCCCGACCCGAACACCCCCATCGAAGAGACCCTCAGCGCCCTCGACCAGCTCGTCCGCGACGGCAAGGTCCGCTACCTGGGCCACTCCAACTTCTCCGGCTGGCAACTCGCCCACGCCGAACACTGCGCCCACGAACTCGGCACCGAACGGTTCATCGCCGCTGAAAACCACTACAACCTGCTCGACCGCCGCGCAGAACTCGAAATCCTGCCCGCCGCACAGCACTTCGGCATGGGTGTGCTGCCGTACTTCCCGCTCGCTAACGGTCTGCTGACCGGCAAGTACCGCCGCGACAACATTCCCGCCGGTTCGCGCCTGTCCCACTCCAAGAAGAACGTGCTCGACGCCGCCAACTGGGACCAGCTCGAAGCCTTCCACAGCTTCTGCACCGAACGCGGCATCACCGAGGTGCAGGCGGCGTTCTCCTGGCTCGCACAGCAGTCGCCAGTCACCTCCGTCATTGCCGGTGCGACCAGCGCCGAACAGGTACGCGCCAACGCACAGGCGGCATGCCTGCGCTTCGACGCTGAGGACCTCGCCGCCCTGGACGCCATCTTCCCGGCACCCGAGAAGATCGCGCTGTTCTAAACTCGGGCTCCCTCTCAAAGGGGCACTCAACCGGTCGCAACTGGCGGCCGTAAAATACGCTGAAAAATGTCCGCGGTGAGAAATAAATATCACCCGCCGAACGTTTTCGCTAGGATTAGGTGAGGTGCGTCTAACCTGAGGCACCTCACCTAGCCCACTGACAGTGCTGAAGAACCACCAATGTCGGTGTAATCTCACCTACCCCCCTCGGCATCAAAGGACACTATGAGCGCACAGAGCACCGCCTCCACCCTGCCCCCTCTGGGCACCGGGAAGCACAGCCGATACCTCGGCATCATCGCACTCATCGCCACCTTCGGTGGTCTGCTCTTCGGCTACGACACCGGAGTGATCAACGGCGCGCTCGAACCCATGAGCCGCGAACTCGGCATGGACTCCACCACCCAAGGCTGGGTCACCGGATCGCTCGCCTTCGCCGCCGCTATCGGCGCGCTCGGATGCGGCCGCATCTCTGACCGGTTCGGCCGCCGAACCACCATCATTGGGCTCTCCACCATCTTCTTCATTGGTGCCCTGGCGTGCGTCTTCGCACCTAATGTCGCCGTGCTCATCACCGGGCGCACCCTGCTCGGCCTGGCGGTCGGTGGCGCCTCCGCCGTGGTGCCCGTGTTCCTCGCAGAGCTCGCACCCTACGAAATTCGAGGCTCCCTCTCCGGCCGCAATGAGCTCATGGTCGTGGGCGGTCAGCTTGCCGCATTCATCGTGAATGCCCTCATCGGCAACGTATGGGGTGAGCACGACGGCGTGTGGCGCTGGATGTTCGCCATCTGCACCCTGCCCGCCATCGGCCTGTTCGTCGGCATGCTGCGAGTGCCCGAGTCGCCGCGCTGGCTGCTGCGCGTCGGTCGGCGTGAACAGGCGCTTGAGGTGATGAAGCGCATCCGCTCCACCGAACGTGCCGAGGCTGAGATCGCCGACATTGAACGCACTCTGCAGGCGGAGGCGACCACCCAGAACAATGCGGCAGGTAAGGAAAGCGTGGGCGTGCGCGGCTGGTTCGTGCGCATCCTGCTCGTCGGTATTCTGGTCGGCGCGGGCCAGCAGCTGACTGGCATCAACTCGATCATGTACTACGGCATTAAGGTGCTCAAGGAAGCCGGTTTCAGCGAATCCGCGGCGCTCATTGCGAATATTGCTCCGGGTACGATTGCGGTGCTTGGTTCCATCCTGTCGCTGCGCCTGATGGAGCGTGTACCGCGCCGCGTCATGGTCATTACCGGCTATAGTTCGACCGCGTTTTTCCACGTGCTGATTGCGGGCGCATCCATGCTGCTACCCGCCGATAATGCGGCGCGTCCCTGGATTCTGCTGGTGCTCATCGTCTGTTTTGTGGGCGCGATGCAGACCTGCCTGAACGTGTCCACGTGGGTGATTATGAGTGAGCTGTTCCCGCTGCGTGTGCGTGCGGCGGGTATGGGCATTTCGGCGTTTAGCGGCTGGATGATGAACGGTGTGCTGTCGCTGGCGTTCCCCGTGATTCTGGGTGCGGTCGGTCTGACCGGCTCCTTCATCGGCTTTGCCGTGGTGAACGTGATTATTGCGCTGCTGATGTTCCGCAACCTGCCGGAGACTCGCGGCGTGAGCCTGGAGCAGGTGGAGCGCGGCGTGATGGACGGTAGCATCTACCCCTCCGCAGGCAAGCGCTAAACCTCGGCGGTTTTTAGACAAGAATGAGGCGGGCGGCCCCTCCCTGGTGGAGGTGCTGCCCGCCTTGCAATATGCGTTGAATGACTAGTCTGCAGGGTTCTCTGCGAGGAACTCGTCGAGGCCGATGCGGTAGCCGTCATCTTCGGCGCGTGCCTTGCGAAGAGTCTCAATGTCGAGGAGCTCTTCGTACTCTTCCAGCAGCTTCAAATCTTCGTAGGAGATGAGCGCGGCAACAGTCTTACCATTGCGGCTGATGAGGGGACGTTCGCCGGAGAACACGGCTTCGTTGACTTTGGTTCCGAGGTTGTCGCGGAGTTCTTTAAGAGTCGTGACATTGGAACGAGTCCGGTGAGTGGTGACAGTCATGACTGGTTCCTTTCTGGGGTTTGTCCGTTAGCTCCGAGGATAGTTCCTGTGCAGGTTCTATCCAGAGGAGCTACTTACATAGTACAACAATGTAAAGTATGTAAAAAGTGTACACTTTTTCTGCTAAGGTTGAGGTTAAGATTTAAAGCTCTGCCTGAAGGGTGCAGATGACTGCAAACCATGTCTCAAACCCCGTGTACCGGGTTGAATTGACGCGCAAAGCAGCGAAAGAACTAAAGAAAATCCAACGAGAAGACCGGACAGCCTTCGAGAAAATTATCGCCTGCCTCCGATCCCTTGGTGATGACCCATATATGACGGGAGTCAAGAAGCTACAGGGCGAAGAAGGGTACAGGGCACGAGTAGGGAATTACCGCATTCTGTACACCATTGATAATGGTGCGGTTGTTGTTGAGGTTTTCCGAGTTGGTCATCGGCGAGAAGTCTATCGCGGTCTGTAGAGTGAGCGCGGCGTGATGGACGGTAGCATCTACCCCTCCGCACGCAAACGCTAGATTCGGCGGTTTTTAGGCAAGAATGAGGCGGGCGGCCCCTCCCTGTGGAGGTGCCGCCCGCCTTGCGTTTTTCCTGCATCGCGGACCCTCTTAACGATAGAATGAGGTACGGAACACTAAAAATTCGCCTGGTCAGAAATAATATCTAATGTATGGCCTGCTGAGTTAGACAGTTTCCGGTGTTATGTATCGATGAAGACATAGGACCGATAGCGGGATGCCACGAAGTGACCCGCTGAAAGGAGGGTGTCATGAACGCCCTACATGCCAATTCTTATAACTGCTCGCAGCTAGTTTGGGCTGCCTATAAGAGCACGGACCCTAACGTGGACCTCGACTCTGACGGTGGCCCCGGCGTGTACCCGACAGACATCAAGGATTCACACTGGGTACATCTCTACGAAACGAGGTGGTAGCAATGACCACATCCCGTTTTTCAGGAAGCCTGCGTCTGGGACTCATTGGTGCCCTCCTCCTGTCAGGCTGTAGTGCGACCATCCCAGTAACAAACGACCCTCGCAAAGCCCTCGACGAAAGCAGCATCGCTATATCCATTGCAGGCGACTCAAGATACCTGCCGCACGCTGGAGGAGGCGTAGCATTCTACAACTCAGAAACTCAAAAATGGTCAAGAATCAAAAATGTTGGGGTTCGAAACTCGCCAATTGTATACAAAGATAAAAACCTGTATTTCACAGATACAAATTCGCTATTCACCCTCTCCGATAAACTGCACACATACCCAAAGAAAACCAAAAATGATTACAGTGAAGATGTGTACGTTGCAGACGATAGCACTATTGTAGCTATAGATAATTACGGAGGGGATGGAAATGGTGATTACCTATTCCTTGTGACAATTGTAAAAGATGGTGAGGTGAGGGAAGAGAGAATTAAAAATAATTTACTCTTCACAGCTCAGTGCGCCGACGGCAGCATATGGGGCTACGACAAAATCAGCAATTACGAAGGAACAGATAACCAATACCTACACCCAAGGAACCCCACATACCTTACCCGTGTGTACCCGAACCCTTCAAATGAAAAAATGTTCTCGAAGAGTCTCGAAAGTAACACAATGGAAGGTTCCTACATTGTGTGTGCAGGAAATAGAATTGTGAAAATCCATGATACTTACCCGCAAAGCATTACCGACTACCAATATGCAGATTTAAAAGATATCGACGGATCCATGCTCGAAGTAATTAATGTGCAAACAGGCGAGCATACAGAACGCCAAATTACCGGTGAAGCGAACAAACGTGTACATGGAAAAAATGTTCCTTCAGGTGCACCGTATGCAATACACGCATACGGGGACGACATCTGGTGGGTCCATCACGACGGGCGAATCATCTCAACCAATATTGATACCGCCCACAACACTGTACGATTCAGCCTCAAGATCCCAGAAGGAGTAAAGGAAGTCTCTACATACTACTGGACCGAGAAGAATCTCTACGCCATGTACGAGCTGCAAGGAGAAACCTATATTCAAGCCTATTCCGTTGAGTCCGGTGAACTCATCAAAACCCAGAAAATACCGCACTACAACGCTCTTCTGAACGGGCGCGAATACCCCTCATACTTCGTTATTACAAACGAAGAGAAATTCCTTAAAAACTAGCCCCTCGCGCTGAAATACTGCATAGAGTGAGGCGGGCGGCACCTCCCCGGTGGAGGCGCTGCCCGCCTTGCGCGTCCCCTGACACCTCGCCCCACATGCACTGTTCGGTGAACTGTTCGTTGAATGAGAAGCAAGGAAACCCTACCCTGCACCACCAACCCATAAGTGATACGGTCAAAGAACAAATAGTCAAAGAACAAGTAATGGATTCACGTGCTGAAATGCACGCCCGACCCTGCCCCATACGCATCGCCCGGACGCCCGCATCCAGCACGCCACAGCTCTATAACAAACACGGGTGAACAATGACTGAGAACGTACACAACGATTGGGATCTGCGTAGCGAAGAGGTCCAGAAGGACCAGGTAGCAGCATACGACGCGATGCGCCGCCGCTGCCCCGTCGCCCACGACGAATTCATGGGCTACTCCGTCTTCAAAAACGCCGACGTACAGCACGTACTCGACCACCCCGAAATCTACTCCAACGTCGTCTCCACCCGCCACATCGCCGTCCCCAACGGCATGGACGCACCCGAACACACCACCTTCCGCGCCGTCAACGACAAGTACTTCACCCCCGAACGCCTCGAAAAGTTCGCACCCGTCATCCGCGACGCCGTGAAGACCCTCATTGCAGAACTGCCCCGCGGCGAAGAAGTGGACGTCATGCAGGGCTTCGGCCAGGCCTACGCAATGCGCGTGCAGAACGCCTTCATGGGCTGGCCCGCATGCCTCGAGCAGCCCCTCACCGAGTGGATCGAAAAGAACCGCGTGGCCACCCTGCGCCGCGACCGCGAAGAAATCGCCAAGGTCGCCCTCGAATTCGACGGCTACATCCGCCAGCTGCTCGACGAGCGCCGCGAGGATGCCGCAGCCGGCAAGCCCAAGGACGTCACCGCCGAACTGCTCACCGATACCGTGCAGCTGCCCGGCGAAGAGCCCCGCACCATGACCGACGAAGAAATCGTCAGCCTCATCCGCAACTGGACCGTGGGCGAGCTCTCCACCGTCTCCGCAACCGTGGGCGTATTCGTCAACTTCCTGGCACGCAACCGCGCCGAGCAGGACCGCCTGCGCGCTTCCCTCGCCGACGGCAACGCACTCGACGACCGTAGCGAAATCGCCCTCGCCGTCGAAGAAATCATGCGACTCGAAGACACCCTCGTCACTAACCGCCGCATCACCACGCAGGACACCGAACTCGGCGGCCGCACCCTGCCCGCCGGCTCCCGCGTGACCATCAACTGGGCAAGTGCCAATCGCGACGAGGACGCCTTCGAAGATGCCCTCACCTACAACCCGCACCGCGACCAGTCCCGCAACCTCGTGTACGGCGACGGCATCCACGTCTGCCCCGGCGCACCCCTGGCACGCCTGGAGCTGCGCATCCTGCTTGAGGAGCTGCTGCGCGGCACCGAGTCCATCGAGATCGCGGACGAGAGCGAGAATCCCGCAACTGTGAACGCCGTGTACCCGGTCTCCGGCTACTCGGTCGTGCGCGCCATCTTCAACTAGGTACGCCCCAGCCCTAAAAAGTGCGAGGCGCCGAATCCCGAGAATGGGGGTCGGCGCCTCGCGCTGTTTAAGAGTAAATATGAGAGTGAATAGTAGGGGAGTGGCGGCAGGTATCAGCCGCCCACTATAGATAAAACGGAATATTCCATAGCGGCTATATAGACTAGTGGGTTATCCAAAAAACTGAATCTAGCGGCCGGAACTCGTCGCCGAAGGCTTCGCAGAAGAACCCGCAGAACCGCTCGCAGACGCACGAGCCGAAGCACTCGCAGAAGCCGAAGCAGATACCTCAGCGGCAGCCGATGCCGACTCCTCCGGGGACAGAGGTGTACCATCCGCATGAACACCAGCCATCGCCGGAGTCACACCATTCACGAAGCTCAACTTCGCCTGCTTGAACTGGTACTCGGGGGAGCAAGTCAGCTTGTACTTCGAATTCGCCAGCTCGCGAATCGTCTTTACATAATTCTGAGTTTCCTCGTACGGGGGAACACCGCCGTACTTCTCCACAGAACCCGGACCCGCGTTATAACCGGCGAGAACCATATCCTGCAGCTCGTCCTCATTGGAGGCGTACTTCGCCAAGCGAGTACGCAACTCAGCCAGGTAGCGTGCCTGCGCCGCAATCGCATCGTGCGGGTTCAGAACATTACCGCCATTGCCGAAGCTGTAGTGGCCGCCGCTCCACGCATCATCGGTGAACTGCGCAATACCCTTAGCGCCCTGGTGGGACACAACGCCCACACGCCAGTGGCTCTCAGTCTCAATCTGCGCCGCCAGCACGCCGGGACGGAAACCCGCCACCTTAGAGCCCTCCTCAAAATCGGATCGGAGAGCCGCCGGAGCATACGAAAGCTCCGTCATGCCGCAATAGTCGTCATAGGTGGCTGCCAGGCCGGCAACACCGCCACCCAAAAGAACCGCAGAGGCAATAATCTGCCAATGTGCAAGTGCCCCGGCAAGAATGCGTACCGGAAAAGGCTTACGCTGCCGAGGAGAAACTTGTTGATCCGCCGAAACGGAAATGTGGTTGGAGGCGCTCGTAGCATTACGCTCGGAAGGGGCGCCCGAAGTGCAATCTGCCATTCCTATAGACTAGCGCACCATGCCCGCTCCTGGCTAAGAAAAGTTCGCCCATGAGGCTAAAAGCATAGTTCGCCGATGTGCGTGCAGGCTCCTGCCGGGGCGTGTGCAGGGGCTCTGGGCTGGCTCTGTATCGGCTCTGTAGGAGCCTGTGCGGGGCAGAAAGGCGGCACAGCAAGACAGCGCAGAAAGACCCCGCCCGGCGCATCCATTCACAGGATGCACCGGGCGGGGTCTACCTCTCACGGGGCGCTAGAAGCGCCTAGCGTGAGGGTTTAGCGGGTAGCCACTACTAGCGATCAGTGACCACGATCTTGCCGGCGGCACCGCGCTCCATCTCCGAGAAGGAGTGATTCACGAACACGTAGGTGCCAGACTCCAAGAACTGCATCTCCACGAAGCCGCCCTGAGCGGGCGCCAAATCGAGTGCCTGGCTGTGGCCGTCACGGCTGCCGAACGCATCCGCACCGCGGCGCATCAGGTAGCCGCCCTCCTTGTAGACGGTGTCGAATTGCGAACCGACCACGTGGAAGCTCGTGCCATGGTTCGGGCCAGCCGCCATCACCCAAACACGGATACGCTCGCCCTTCTTCACATGCAGAGGCTTCGCCTTGTACTGGGTTGCGTGGCCGTTGAACATGGTCAGCGTGGGGGTGCCCGCCGCGATCAGCTCCGGCGAGTTCTCCGCCAGCTTGTTGCCGTCGGAGGCGGTCTTGCCGGTGTCGTGCAGGTACGCCTCGCCCTGAACCATCACGTACTCGTGATCGACCGGGTCGAGGTCTGCCGGGTCAATGATGACCGCGCCGTACATGCCCTGAGTCATGTGCAGGCTCAGCGGGGCGGTACCGCAGTGGTACAGCCAGATGCCGGCGGCCTTCGCCTCGAAACGGTAGACGAGACGCTCACCGGGGGCGATGGTCTTCATCGTGTTATCGGGGGACACCATGCCCGCGTGGAAGTCCAGCGAGTGGCCCATCGTGCCGTTATTGATGAGTGTAATTTCAAAAATGTCGCCGACCTTGCCGCGCAGAATCGGTGCCATGTTCTGCCCGTTGAACGTCCACATGTGGACGGTTACGCCGGGTGCGACCTCGCGGTCGACCTCCTGCACGTCCAGGGTGACCTTGCGGACGGTCTTGCCGTTCACCTTCTCGGCGGTGTTCGGTGCCGGGATGTTCGGGTCGCGGTACTTGTAGCCGCTGCCGGGCGCTGCGGACATGTCAATCCTGCTGTTCGCAACGGTCATGAGGGTCGGGGTGCTACCCGACGCCGCGTGGTTGTGGGTGCCCGCAGAACCGTGGTTGTGGCCGCCCTGCGCCACCTGGTTTGCGGAGGCGCCGGTCGCCTTCACCTTAAACACCATGCCCAGGGAGCGGTGGCCCGCTACGGAGCAGTAGGCTTCCTGGTCGGCAGTAATGACGCCGGCATCAACGGTTTTCGTTTCGCCGGGGTTGATCACGCCGGTGGTCGCGCCGTTATCAAAAGTCAGGTCGTGGGTCATGCCCTGATCGTCATTGGTGACTTCAACGACCAGGCGGTTACCGGCGGGCACCTCCACCTCGGCGGGGGTGAAACGGTAGTTGCTGGTTGCCTTCACCTGAACGGTGGTGGTCTGACCGGTCGCAGCCACGGAACCCGACGAAGAAACCGACGGCAGGTTCAACGCGGACGGGTTCACGGCGAAGCCCAGCAGGAACGCCATAGCAACCGCGAGTGCCGCCTGGAAGCTCTGCTTGGCGTGCGGGATGGGTGCGGGGGTCAGCGCCTCCTGGTCGAAGGCGGGCTTCTCACCGCGGGCGCGCGCCTCGAAGATTGCCTTGCGGGTGCTTACCGAAGTCTTCACGCCGCGCACCATCAGCGGAATGAACGCCGCCAACGCCAGCGCGCCCACAATGGCGACCGCCATCTTAATGGACTGACCCACCATGGAGCTGGGCAGCATGAAAACAATGAGCGCCAGGTTCACGGCGGTCACGCGACCGGCAGCAAAACGGCTGAACTCCTTATTGGAGGCGCGCACCACCGCCGGGCCGCCACCCATCAGCTGAGGCAGCAGGTAGCTCATTGCGCCCAGCAGCACCTGCAGCAGGAAGCCCACCACGAAGATGGGGGTGACGGCGCGTACGTCCAGCTGCGCGAACGGGGTGGTTGCCACCATGTAGGCGGTGGTCGCCACGCCAACAATCAGCCAGAGGAAGCCCATACCGACGCTCATCGGCGGGTACTCGTTCGGGCGCTTGGTGCGCAGGGTACGCACCATCACCCAGGCGACAATGAGCAGGCCGAGTAGGTAGACGATCAGGCCCGCAGCAGCAAGCGGACGCATCCCGAACATGGAGCCGGCAAGGGACAACGCCAAGCCGCCGCACATCAGGTACAGGGCGCGCAGGCTGTGAGAGAGCGCCTTATCAACCATCTTCGTGCGCAGCATGGTCGGCCAGAAGGTCACCAGCGTACCCACCACGGTAATACCGACGAAGCCGAGCACGTTCACAACCTCGTGGGCAAGCAAGAACTGCGAGTGCAGGGTGCCCTTGAGGTTCGGGTAGGCAATCATCGCGCCGAACGCCGCGCCGAGAGGCAGCATGAGCGCCGCCGCAATGTAGAAGCGAATCGTCACACCGAACCGCGAGGGTAGAGCCTGACGCACCTGCTTGAGCAGGTACAGGGCATGCCAGGCGACCATGGTACCCACAATGAGCGCACCAACCACCGTGGCGGCGTACAGGCCGGGCACGCTCAGCTGACCGATCATGCCGACCATGAGCACGAGAATACCGGCGTTCAGGATGAAGATGCGGCGCACCTGAGTTCCGCGGTGTTCGTCAGGAATCTTGATCTTCATGAGCGCTTCGGTGAAGTGCTGCGACCAAATCAGAATCGAGTTCGTAATCAGGCCGAGGGTGACAATGTGCACCAGCAGCCAGCCGCTATTGGGAATAAACTTATGCAGCAGAAGCACGCCGATAAGCACAAACATCCAGTGCGAGACAGGCTTGGAGGCGCGACGATGCCACGTACCGCGACCGGATGCGCGGCGTGCAACCTCTTCGGGGGTGAGGTTCGCGCCGGGCGCATCAGCCGGGCGCGCGCCAATGCTCAGGCCGGAGGAGCCGCCTCCGGAGACGCTTGCGGGCTTGCCGCTCGTGTTCTCGCCTTCGGGTGGGGTGCCGAGATGTTCACTCACGTGATCACTGCTTTCACTGCTGGTTGTTCGTGGACGTCGGTGTGCGGGTTGGCATTCGGCCGCCCCTGCGTTGGGGTGGGCGGAACGCCAATAAGCCCATTATATTGCCCGAGTAGTACCAATTTTGAAGACATTACGTGCATATGAAGGCGGCTCATACCGTGATAGTCGTGCTTGCCCACTCGAGCGAATTTGCCCCTGTGAATCTTCTCCCCTGAATCTTCTCCCCAATGCACCCTTCACAGCTGCGCGCGATAAACTATTAGGATTCCAAAATCAGATGCCCGCCCACCCTACGCGCGCGCATCCGCCGGCACCAAGGTAAGGACAAGCACCTCGTGACAAGGACTGACTCCACCACCCCCATCTGGGGAAAAATCGCTATTGCGGCACTCATCCTCATCATTGGCGGTGGATACGTCGTCAAAATGCTCATCGACCCCTTGAGCGGTATGGACTTTTCCATCTACCGTCTGGGTGCGATGACCATTTTCGATAATGAGGGCTTCACCCAGGAGCTGTACTCCCCGACCCTGAACGACCACGGCGTGATCAAGCCGCCGTTCACGTACCCGCCGTTTGCGGCGATGCTGTTCTTGCCCTTCGCGTTCATGCCTCTGGAAGTCGGCAAGGTCATTATGGTCGTCGGTTCGGCTGTGGTGGCGTGGTGGATTTCCACGATTATGTACAACTACGTGAATGCGCGCGGCCGCGAACTGCCCCTGCAGCAGTACTTTGGTCGTGCCGGCACGATTGCGGTGCTGACTATTCTGGTGGTTTCGGCGGGCCCGTGGCAGCGCACCCTGGATCTGATTCAGATTAACCCGTTCATTACGGCGCTGATTCTTGCCGATTTTGTGCGCCCGGCGACCCGCGTGCCGCGCGGCGTGCTGATTGGTATTGCGGGCGGCGTGAAGCTGACCCCGCTCGTGTTCGGCCTCATCCTGCTGGTGCGCCGCGATTGGAAGGGTATCGCAACCCTGGGTGCGACCTTCTTCGCCACGATTGCGCTGGGCTTCATTCTGATGCCCAAGGAGGCACCGGAATTTTGGTTCTCGGCGCTGACGAATCCTTCGCGCGTGGGCGGCCTGAACTATGTGGATAACATTTCGATTCAGGGTTGGCTGTTGCACTTCGGCCTGTCCGAGGGTGCCGCGAAGCCCGTCTACTACGCTCTGGCGCTCGTGAGCATCGTGCTCACCGCCGGCCTGCTGTACCAGCTGGAACGCCGCGGTGCGGCCCTGGCACAGGTGGCGGTGACCGCCTCGCTCATGGTGGCGCTGTCGCCGATTAGCTGGTCGCACCACAACGTGCTACTGCCCCTGCTGGCGGCCGTGCTGGTGCTGGACGCGTTCCCGACCTATTTTGCGGTTCAGCCGGCGTGGCTACGGGTGACAGCGACCGTGTTCGCGGTGGTTGCGGTGTTGGGCCTGTACCTGTCGCCGATTAGGATTGCGTCCTGGTTCCACGGTAGCGCGGATGGTTTGGAGCAGCTGGCTCCGGGCGCGTTGGCGGTTTCGGCTATTCCCGCGTTCTGCCTGTGGGTGACGATGACGCTCTGGTCTGTTGCCGCTCTGAGCGCGCCGGTGCGTGGCGCAAAGGTTGAGCCCGTGCAGTACGGTTCCGTGCGTAGCGATGCGCCGCTGGGTTGGTGGGGCGCCCGTGCACTGGTGACCCAGAGTGCCCTGGTGACCGAGAGCGCCGAGTCTGTGCGTGCCGCTACCTCCCGTGAGGCAACCGCGTGAGCCGCGAGAAGAATCGTGAGAAGAACGCCGAGGCGGTAGCGCCTACAATCCCGTGGGCTTCGGC
The DNA here is from genome assembly GCF_001548235.1 of Rothia mucilaginosa. Lineage (NCBI taxonomy): Bacteria > Bacillati > Actinomycetota > Actinomycetes > Micrococcales > Micrococcaceae > Rothia > Rothia mucilaginosa. The sequence continues at coordinate 877,440 of NZ_AP014938.1, read as the reverse complement.
TGGCTCTACTACTGCACCGGTTGCGGAACCGGCTGCTGAAAGCGCTGTAGAAAGTGCTGGGCCCGCCGCATCCTCTGTAGCCACCGCGGAAAAAGCGGCAAAGGAAGAAGTCGCCGAAGAAACCGCGAAACAGCCCACAAAACCTGCGCGTCGCAGCTTCTTTGGCCGCATCCCCGGCATGCGCAGCGGTGCTCTCTGGGCGCACCTGCTGTTCATCCTGGTTGCCCTCTACGCCTTCGACTACGTGACCCACGCGGCGGCTGACGATATTTACGTCTACCGCCTGGGCGCTGTATCCCTCGCGGACGGCCCGGACGGCTACCAGCTATACACCTTCCGCACGCGCGGCCTGCCGTTCACGTACCCGCCGTTTGCGGCGCTGCTCTTCTACCCGCTCGCGTTCCTCACCGAGCCGCAGAGCATGCTGCTGATTACCGCCATTATTTGTGCGCTCAGCTACTGGTGCGCGTACCTGCTGTACTCCTACGCCCGTAGCCGCTCGTGGCGTCTGCCGTTGCAGAAGCACCTGGGTCATTGGGGTATGGTGTCGCTGATTGCGGCGCTGATTTGGATGTGCGGCCCGTGGCGTTTGACCACGCATTTTGGGCAGATTAACGCCATCATTTTGGTGCTGATTCTCGCCGATTTTATGCGCCCGGCAACCCGTGTTCCGCGCGGTGTGCTGCTGGGTATTGCGGCGGGTATTAAGCTGACTCCGCTCGCGTTCGGTCTGCTGCTGCTCATGCGTAAGGACTGGAAGGGCATTGCGACCCTGGGCGCTAGCTTCGCCGCGACCGTGGGTATCGGCTTCCTGGTGATTCGTGAGGAGTCGCTGACGTTCTGGTTCCATGCGGTGCATGACACTTCGCGTGTGGGCTGGTTCAGCTACTTCGATAACGTATCGATTATGGGTACGCTGACCCACGCGGGCCTGCAGCATCACCTGACGGCTACCGCCCTGTCGGTGGTGCAGGTGGCGTTGACCCTGCTGATTGTGCTGGTCACCGCGGTTCTGTTGATTCCGCTGATTCGTGCTCGCGCGCTCATGGCGCAGCTGGTGCTGACCGCGTTCATGATGCTGCAGATTTCGCCGATTAGCTGGTCGCACCACAACACCTGGTACCCGCTGATGCTCGCCGCCGTGGTCATGGAAATCTTCCCGCTCATGTACCAGAGGGTCAGCTCCTTCGTCTTCACGCTGGCTGTTATCTTGGCGACTGCGGCACTGGTGGGCATGTACATTTCGCCGTTCTGGATTGTGCTGGCGCTCTCCCCGCACTTCAACGCGGATCAGATTCTGATGGTGCCGGAAGGCTCCCTGGGCCTGATGGCTGGCACCATGCCGTACCAGCTGATGTACCTGTTTATCCTGGTGACGTTCTTTGTGTACCTGGCGAATCGTCAGCTGGTGGAACGTACGGCACGTGCCGCGGGCGCCGAGCTGGCGGAGGCGAAGTACTCCCGCTAAAGAAACCGCCCGCTCACGGCGGCTGCCCGCTCACGGCGGCTGCCCGCTCGAGGCGGTTGCTCGCCCGCGGCGGCGGGCGCATCCAGCAGGGCGTAAGCCCGTCGGACAGAACCTCAGAGCATAGCCTCCCGGCATAAAAACCGGCATAAAAATATCCCCCGCACCTATCACGGGTGCGGGGGATACTTTTATACCCAGCCTGCTGACCTAGTCAGTCACGCTGTTAGTTAGTGCCGATGCTCCAAGTAATGTTGGAGTCGGTACGAACCTGCATGTAGCTCTTGTTGCTCTGAACCCACTGCACGCTGCCCTTCACAGGCGACATGGTCGAGGAGAAGAACGGGTCGTTCTTAGTCGCGTTCAGAACGTTGAAGCCGCGGGTGGTCGGGCCGCTGGTCTGGAACTCCATGGTCGCCTCAGTGCCTTCGTAGGTGAAAGCGTAGTGGCTCATGGTGCTCTGGAACTTCTCACCCTTCTTGTAGTTGGGTGCGGAGTCTGCATCGTAGACGCGGATGGTCCATTCGCCCTTACCGGTCAGGTCCAGCTTACGGGTGGGGGTGGAGTGGCCGCTTGCGTCGATCCATGCGGTGCCCTTGATCTCCTTGCCGTCACGGGTCGAGTCGATAACGCTCACACCTGCGCTGGCGTTGCCCTTCTCATCACGGCTGGAGATGAAGGCGTTAACCACACCGTCTGCGGGCTTGAACTCGTAGTAGAGCAGGCCTGCGGACACATCGCCCTTAATCTTCTCAATGTCGATGGAGTCCTTGTTATCGGTGATGGTCTTCTTGTATTCCTTGAACTCACCCTCGGGCATCTTCGCCTCAGCGGCAGCAACCGGTGCCGCCGAAGAAGCCGAAGCCGCCGCCGCGCTCTCAGATGCGGGTGCTGCGGAAGAAGCCTCAGAGGATGCCGCCGCCGCGGAGGACGCCTCAGCGGAAGTAGCCGCTGCGCTCGCAGACTCGGAAGAACCGGAGGTGGGGGTCGAGCCGCCACGCGGAATCAGCATGACAATCGCCAGGATGAGAACAATCAGCAGAGCCAGCGCACCACCGATAACACCCCAAATCTTGGTGCCGGAGAACAGGCCCTTCTTCTCGGAGCCGTCCTCGCCCTGATCTGCGGGCTCGGTGACGTAGGGGTTGCTCAGCGCCACGGTTGCCTGGTCCTGATCGGACACCTGACCCGCGTAGGGCTGCTGAGCGTTGTACGGCTGACCCTGGTAGGGGTTGTTCTGGTACTGACCGCCCTGGACGTTCTGGCCGCCCTGCGCGTTCTGGTCGCCCTGGAAGCCCTGACCCTGGTACTGGCCACCCTGGAAGTTCTGGCCCTGGAAACCATCAGCCTGGTTCGGCTGGAAGCCGTTCGGTGCCTGACCCGCCGGAATGAACTGTGAGTTCTGGCCGCCCTGCACGTTCTGACCGGGCTGTTCAGAGAGGTTCACGGTGCGCTCGGACAGGTTGACGGTGCGCTCGGTTTCCGGAGTGTGGAACTCAACGAACGGGGAGCTCTCGATGGTGTGCGGAGCCCCTTCGGTGGAGGCGGGAACTTCAGCAACGGGGGCTTCAGCAACGGGAGCCTCAGCGACCGGTTCAGCCGCCGCCGGTGCCTCGGGAGCAACCTTGGCGACGGGCTCAACTGCGGGCTCAACGACAGCGGGCTCTGCAACAGGCTCGGAAACAACCGGCTCGGACAGCGCGGGCTCAGCAACGGGAGCCTCAACAGGCTGCTCGGAAGCAGCAGGCTCAACAACAACAGGCTCGACAACCGGCGCTACGGGAGCCTCAACAGCCTCAGCGGCGGGCTCAGCAACTACAGGCTCTTCAACAGCGGAAGACTGGGACGCGAGAACCTGCTCGGGCAGAGTGGTGCCGGTCAGCGGAACCTGAGTCAGGTGACGCATCGGCTTGGGCTCGGAGGATTCCTCAACGGACTCAGCCGCGGGTGCCTCAACGGGGGATGCCTCAGCCTGGGGTGCTGTCACCTCGGGAACCTCGACGATCTGCTCACCTTCGAGCTCAGCGGCGAGCTGCTCCAGGTCAACGTCCTCAACGGTCAGCGGTGCCGCAACCTCGGCGGGCTGCTCAGCCTCAACAGATTCAGCCGTGGGCGCCTCAACAACCTGCTCAGCGGGAGCCACCTCAGCAGCGGGCTCCTCGGGAATCAGCGGCTCAATAGTGGCCTCTTCAACCTGAATGGGTTCAGGCTCGGGCTCTTCGACCCACAGCTGCCAACCTTCAGGAACGGGACCCCACGCGGGGTCAGGACGCCACGTAGGAGTGGGGGCCCATCCGGCAGGAGGAGCGGGCCAGTTGGGCGGCGGATTGAAGACGAGTGCCATAAGAAAGCAGCCTTTCTGGTGCTGAAAAAACACCCCGGAAGAGCGGTCATCAGCGACTATGTATATGAGCGTATTATCGCTACAAATTATTGCATAGGTTCAGAAAATGAACCCCGTGAATGGTGGGTTTTTGACCGTATTCACGGCTTTTTCAATGGTTTTGAAACATTCCGTATCAATCAGTACTTGAAGGTTTCCGCATGCCTGGTCACCCCCGAACCCGCTGAGACTAGGATTAAAGGCTGAGGCTAGGATTAAAGAATGAACACGACACCGCCCCCCGCGCCCCCGCAGGTAGCCACCGGAACCCCCGCTGCTCCTGCGCCTGTTGCAGGTCTTGCCTACCACCGCCTCTCCCACGCCGACCCGAAATCCCGCTGGTTCTCACCCCTGCTGGAAGGTCTGCTCGGCGTCGCCGTATTTATTGGCCTCAACCTGATCATTTCAGTTGCCCTGGCTGCGACGATTATGGGTTCGGGACTTTCCCTCCAGGATGTAGCTACGAACCGCGCCGTCATTATGGAACACCCGGCGCTGTTCGCGCTGACCTTCCTCTCCCTGATCGCCATTGTGCCTTCGCTCTTTTTGGCGCGCCTGGTCGTGGGCCCGAAGCCCTGGGGTTTGATCCATTCGGTGGCGGGCCGTCTGCGCCGCTCGCTGCTGCTTCCGTACCTGGGTTTGAGCTTTGCGGTTTACGGCATCTACTACGCCGTGGCGTTGGCGGTGAGCGGTGCGAGCCTGCCCGAATACCGCTATTTTCAACCTCCACAGGTTGAATTTTGGGTTTATGTGGCGATGATGCTGCTCCTCGTGCCCGTGCAGTGCTACGCCGAAGAGCTCGCCTACCGCGGGTTCATGATGCAGATGCTTGGCCGCTGGGTCCGCACCCCCTGGCTGCCGATTGTGCTACCCGCAGTGCTGTTCATGCTCTCCCACGCCTACGACCCCTGGGGTCAGAGCACGATTCTTGCGATGGGTATTTATGCGGGCTTCCTCTGCTGGTACACCGGCGGCCTGGAAGCCTCCATCAGCCTGCACGTGGCAAATAACGTGATCCTGATGCTGCTGTCCATGGTGGCTGGCATGGATCCCTTCGCCTCCGAGGGCGTGACCCCCGTGGATGCGCTACAGGGTATCGCGCTGGAAGGCCTGTACGTGGTGCTCGCCTGCCTGATCTTCAACGCACGCGCTCGCCGCGGCGAGGTTTCACGTGAAACACAACCGCTCAAGGTTGATAACTAAAGGGTGCGGTGGGCTGGGCTAGCTCGGCTAGCTCGGCTAGCTCAACCCGCCCGTCCCGCTCCATGTGAGCCTCACCAGGGCTCATACTTCACACCGCGTGGATTATCAGCCCGGGTCACCCCGTCAACACCCAAGAAAAGGTAGGGTTAAAACATGACTGTTGATGCTGTAAAAAATATTGAAGACCTCGCCGCATTCGTGGCGGAGTCGCCGGTCTCTTACCTCGCCGCGCGCACGGTAGCGCGCCGCCTGCAAGCAGCAGGCTTTACCGAGCTCGTAGAGACCGAAGCATGGGACCCGCAGGTCGCAACCGGCCGCCACTTCGTCGTTCGCGACGGTGCGATTATCGCCTGGGCTGGCGGCGCAAAGGCACAGAAGGCAAGCGGCTACCGCGTGCTGGGTGCACACACCGACTCGCCCTCACTGAAGGTCAAGCCTTCCTCCTCCATCACCACGAAGGGATGGCACCAGATTGCTGTTGAGAACTACGGCGGCGCACTGCTGAACTCTTTCCTGGACCGCGAACTGTGTGTGGCGGGCCGCCTCACCGTCCTTGAGGACGGGGAGTTGAAGGACCGCCTGGTGCGCACCGGCCCGATTGCGCGCATCCCGCAGCTGGCACCGCACCTGGACCACAAGCGCAACGAACTGGTGCTGGATAAGCAGTTCAACATGTACCCCGTGTGGGGTGTGGACCCCGCGGAGAACGACGTGCTCGGCTACATGGCGAAGCACGTGATTGACGGCGAGCCGGTCGACCCGGAAAGCATTGTGGGTTACGACCTGCTGTTCGCCGACTCGCAGCCGCCGCGCCGTTTTGGTGCCGATCAGGAGCTGTTCGCCTCGGGTCGCCTGGATAACCTGTCTTCGGTGCATGCGGGTTTGACCGCCCTGGAGCGTTACGTTGCAGATAACGCGGACGAGCACGCCACCGAGACTGTGATGCTTGCGGCGTTCGACCACGAGGAGCTGGGTTCGGAGTCGCGTAGTGGTGCGGCTGGCCCGTTCCTGGAGGATATTCTGGTGCGCCTGTCCGCTGCCCGCGGTGAGAGCACGGAGGAGTACCGCCGTTCGGTGGCGGCGTCGTTCTGCCTGTCGGCTGATGCCGGTCACCTGGTGCACCCGAACTATCAGGGTCACCACGACCCGACCGTTCAGCCGCTGCCCGGTGGTGGTCCGCTGCTGAAGATTAACGCGAACCAGCGTTACGCAACGGATTCGGTGGGTGCTGGCGTGTTCGCTGCGGCGTGTGCGAAGGCTGGTGTGCCGTATCAGGAGTTCGTGTCGAATAACAATATGCCGTGTGGTTCGACGATTGGCCCGATTACGGCGACCCGCCTGGGTATGCGCACTGTGGATGTGGGTATTGGCCTGCTGTCGATGCATTCGATGCGCGAGATGTGCCATGTGGACGATATGGCGTATATGACCCGCGCGGTGGAAGGCTTCTTCCGCCTCTAAATTGAATCCCGCTGAGGTATGAGCGGCTGGGGTGTGGGCGCCGGGAACTTAGGGTTCCCGGCGCCTATATTTTTTAAAAATTTTTTCAAAATTTTTCGGGGGGGGGGGGGAGCTGTTTACCTCTTGAATAGGGTCTATGTGTACTGTAAAGTAACCCACAATACGTTATGCACGTGTTGCACATTACTTGTTTTTGAGAAGTTTTCACCAATGATGGTGCGCCATCAGCTCGTAACCGGCGTAGCGAGCGAACCCCAATTTGAAAGGCGGTTCCCATGTTCTTCGGTATTTCTCTGATCCCGCTGGCGGTTTTGATTATTGTGGGTCAGCTGAAAAAAGCACCACCAAGGTTGCTAAACAACCCCAGCTATCAGAAGGAGAGGGAGCAGGTGCGAAAGCACCTGCGCATCCTGGATGTGCTCGGCGTGGGTTTTGCTCTTGCCCTGATGATTATTCAGTGGGGTAACCCCGCGTTATCGCTTGCCTTTCAGGCGTTCGTTATTTGGGGGGTTCCCAGCCAGCTGTATAGGCTCTGGCAGAAGTTCAACGTGTCGCGTGGGATGCTCTTCGCGTGTGCTGTAGCCCTGATCGTTATTGAGTTTGGGTTGGCGCTCCTACCCTAACCTGCACCCTATAACAGTTGTGGCGGTGACCGAATGAAACGGTCACCGCCACAACTATTTTTAAGATGAGACAGACTCAGATTAGACGGGGTTCGATTAGACAGGGTTGTCGGGGCTGGGCAGGGTTACCACCTCAGACCAGCGAGTATCCTTAGCGGCCGCACGGTTCGCGTCGCTCTTCTGCTTCACATCGGCTGGCGCCTGCTGCGCCCACGCCTCAAAAGCAACAATGTAGTTCTCGGGGTAGTTTGCCACGAGTAGCTCCTGGCGGGTCGGGAAGTACTCCTTACCCTCTCGAATATCGACGTAGTTGCTTGCCTTGTAGGGGTCGGCGCTCTGGATGTCAGTGCGCGGGCCGGAGGCTACCTTTCCGCTTGCCACGTTATTGTCATCGATAGCGCGTACCCATGCCGCAGCGTAGGCGTGATCGGCCTTGTTCTTCTCGTACAGTGCCAGGCACTCGGCTCCTGCTGATTCAGCTTCGGCGCGGGTGGGGAAGTTCGCCTGGTTGCGCACAACATGCCGCGCGGAGACGTAGGAGGGCAGTGCTGTTCCGCGGTCGGCGCTGATGGCTTCCTGCTGCTTGAGGGTTTCAGCTTTCGCGGTTTCGTCAGGTTCAAGGCAGGGGGTGGAGCTCTTCTTCGCCGCGGAAGAGGAAGCGGACCCGGTGGCACTTGTTGCTGACGGGGATGAAGCCACGGTTGTGTTCGAGGGTGCGGGAGTGTTTGATGCCGTGCTGGTGGAGCTACCGCAGGAGGCAAGAAGCAGGGGGAGAATCGCCAGTGCGGCACTGCGTCGTAGACCGCTGGAATGGAATGAAAGAAAAATAGGGGTGTGGGTCATGAGACCACCTCACAAGAGGGATGGAACGATATATTGCGTCTAAACATACCGAATATTTGATACATGGTCAATGGAAAATGTCACCTTATTTTTAAAACCAACACTCTAGACGCAAGATGTGCAACCCAGTAGTCTTAAAGTTCTGACCTGCTTAAATATGTGGTAGATGGGGTAAGAGTGCGGAGGCTTTGCGGGTCGCCTACCTATCCCAGTATTGGCTTTGAGGCTTAATGGATACGAAAAACAACATTGAGGCTATGCGTTCGGTGTTCCGCTACTAGCTTTTTATGCTCTTGAAAGGAAATGGCATCATGAATTCTACTTATAAGATGTTCGCCGTAAATGAGAAAATAATTTTGTATATCTTATTTCTCATTGTATTGCAATTTTTCTATATTTTCCCAACTGCCCTGTATGCAGATTTCTATAGATTTGTATCGCCATGTGATAGGTGGCAAAGTGCATATTTCGACTATATACCCTTCTTTGTGGTGGGAGTTGTATCAGCTAGCTTATGGCAGACTTTTAGTATGTGGCTGGGTGTAAAGCTTCGTATAGGAATTTTTTGGATCGCATCGCTATATTTAGTTTTTAAAATGTATGGGACTTATGAAATTTTAAAAGGCAATATCTTAAGTTCATGTAAAGTCCCTACAGAATATATGCATGGAATATTGTGGCCATATGATCTACAGGCATTCATTCTCTGGGGTCCCGATATTATCTCATGCGTTATTTTTATAGCAGTTTTTATTGCATGTTCTAAGCGTAGCTACTGGATACCAACCCTCGCAGCTATAGCCGCATTTGTTGTGCAGTGCGTCATCTTGGTACTGCTCTGGGAATACGTTAGGGGACTTATCTATTTCCTCCTGCAGTAGCGTTGGGCTGTTGAGGCGCAGGCTTTTACGGAACTGGAGGTTGCGTCATGGGCACCCTGACCGTGGCACCCTGACCGTGGCGCCCTGACCGTGCTCCTCAGGGCATGTTGGCTTCCGCTGATTATCGGGCAAATAGCAGTATCTGATGCTGGTGTTTTAGTGACATGTTTGCCTCAAGAGCCCGGTGGCTTGCATGTTTGTGCAAGTCAAGGCGCTGAAAAAACTTGTTTATCGATTTTCTTCCGAGATGTTGGATTTTAAAAAATAAACATAATTTTCTCTTGACCATGTATCAAAACCGCCCGTATAGTGAGGGGCAACTCAGTATGCTCCAGCCCACAATGAGGTGACATTATGGCCCTGAAATCCAGGACCCCCAACCCCCGCTATAACGCACTGCGATACGGCGCCGCTCTCTTAACCCTGCCCCTGTTCCTTGCCGCCTGCGGCGGTGCAAACACCGCGGCAAGCAACACCTCCTCACCCTCCACGGCGAGCGCCTCAGCAACGGCAAGCACCACGCCGCCCGTCAGCTGCTCCTCATACTCTGCCGAAGATCTCGCCTCAGCAGAAGCCGCCAAGCCCGTCCCGCGCACCGATGAACAGTACCCCGCGTACATCCAGTACCGGCACATTCTCGCAGACGGCGGCCACATCATTGAGCCCAGCGAAATCGACAGCAAGTGCCACGCCGCACTCAAAGCAGGGCGGAGCACCCTCCCCGAATACGTTCAAAACATTGATGCCTACAACGCCCGCCCCAGCGTCGGAGTCACCGACCCCTTCGCCGGTAGCGAGTACCGAGACATCAAGAACCGCAACGAATTCATCCCCCACCGCGCAGACCTGGAAGAAGCCGCCTACCCCGAGATGATTATTCGTCTCTACGAAAAGTGGTACGAGGCAGCCCCCGCAGACATCAAGACGCTCAGCGACGCGAACCGTGCACGATTCCTCGCCACGAGCGCCTACCAGCAGTGGAAGGCCCAGCCCCAAACCCCCAGCAGCTCCCGCGCATAAACCCACTCACGCATAAGCCCACTCAAAAACAGTTGTGGCGGTGACCGAACAACGGTCACCGCCACAACTCTTTAAACGGTCATTACCGGGCTTATTTTTTGGGGGAGGGGCTACTTGCCCTTCACCTCGCGTGCCAGAGCCAGCAGCTCCTCATGCACGGTCGTATCGCCCGTAACCTCCGGGTGGAAAGAAATACCGATCAGGTTGCCCGAACGCACACCCACAATCTTCCCCTCATGACGAGCTGTCACCTGCACACCCTCACCAGTGCCGGTCACAATCGGCGCACGAATAAACGCCGTATCAATAACCACCTCATCACCGGCAGGGGTCAGCCACGGCAGGCGCACCTCCGCAGAATCAACCTGCGAACCAAAAGCGTTACGACCCACCGAAACATCCAAAACACCCAGCGACTGCTGACCCGGTGCCGGATCATCAATACGCTCCGACAACATAATCAGGCCAGCGCACGTGCCCAGGGTCGGCATGCCCGAAGAAATCGCCTCAATCAGCGGTTCACGCACACCAAAAATACGGGTCAGACGGTCAATCGTTGACGACTCACCACCCGGCAGAACCAGCGCATCCAGACCCTCAAGCTGCTCACCGGTACGCACCCAGCGCACCTGCGCACCCAGGGACTCCAGCATCAGCGCATGCTCACTCACGCCGCCCTGCAGCGCCAAAACACCAACCGTCAAACCCTCACCCGGCAAAACACCGGTAGGCTGAACCTTCTCAACCATCACCGCTCCCTTCAGAAAATCAACAAAAACAAGGAGGGTGGGACCCGCCTCAGCGAACCCCACCCCCTCATCAAACACTCACCCCAAACGTGGGGTGCGCGCACGAATTACCAGCCGCGCTCCGCCAGGCGGTGCGGTGCCGGAATGTCAGCAACGTTAATGCCGACCATAGCCTCACCCAGGCCGCGAGAAGCCTCAGCAACCTTCTCCGGGTCATTGTAGAAAGCGGTAGCCTTCACAATAGCCTTCGCACGAGCAACCGGGTCGCCCGACTTGAAGATACCGGAACCAACGAACACGCCGTCAGCACCCAGCTGCATCATCATCGCAGCGTCGGCGGGGGTAGCCACACCACCAGCGGTGAACATCACCACGGGCAGCTTACCGGTCTGAGCAACCTCACGAACCAGCTCGTACGGTGCAGCCAGTTCCTTAGCCTTCACGTACAGCTCGTCGGGCATGGTGTTGTACAGGCCCTGCAGCTCAGCAATCTGACGCTTAATGGTGCGGATGTGCTTGGTCGCCTCAGAGACGTCACCGGTGCCAGCCTCGCCCTTAGAACGGATCATAGCGGCACCCTCGGTGATGCGGCGCAGAGCCTCACCCAGGTTGGTAGCACCACACACGAAAGGCACCTTGAACTGGTGCTTGTCAATGTGGTTCACGTAGTCAGCGGGGGAGAGAACCTCGGACTCGTCAATGTAGTCGACCTTCAGGGTCTCCAGGATCTGAGCTTCAACGAAGTGGCCGATGCGTGCCTTCGCCATGACCGGGATCGAAACAGCATCAATGATGCCCTCAATCATGTCCGGGTCAGACATACGAGCCACGCCGCCCTGCGCACGAATATCCGCGGGCACGCGCTCGAGAGCCATGACGGCAACAGCGCCAGCATCTTCAGCGATCTTAGCCTGTTCGGGGGTGACGACGTCCATGATGACGCCGCCCTTGAGCATGTCGGCCAGGCCGCGCTTAACAAGCGGGCTGCCGGTTACGGTGTTGTTATCAGTCATGACCTTATCTTCTCACGTTCTGAGTGTTCGCGCGCACTCACGGGGTCGGATTTTCTGTTCTCTGACACAGTACGACCCCAAGTTCACGTCAGAATGACACAAAACGTCATGAAAAGCGGTCAGGGTAGGGCGGTTCATGGGCTGAGCAGGCCCGGCTGAGCAGACCCGCCGGATGCACGCAGGTCGCCTCCCATAAACTCACACCCCGAGCGGCCATAAGGCAAGATTTTGCTCACGGTGAGCATCTACTCACCCGCACAGAACATCGGTAAAATACAGAAGCTACGCCCGCACTCGTCCTCATGCGGAAGCCTCACGGCCCAGGGAACGAGCAAAACATTTTGGGCACCCTGGCACCCGCACACTCGCGGACATCAGCCGTCTATCAGACGCACACCATGAACCAGCCGCCACATCCAAAAGGAACACACCAAATTGCTTGAAGTCATCATTGCCCTATCGCTGGCAATTCTTCTGGGTAATATCCTCGCCCATAAAATACGGATAACCCCCGCCATTATGCTGATATTCATTGGCCTGGCTATCGGCATTATGCCCGCCCACGAACTGCACGAAGTTCAGAGTATCGGCCTGCCGCCGCACGTCATCCTCGAAATCTTCCTGCCCATCATGCTCTTCTGGGAAGCCCGCAACACCTCATGGCGTGAAGCGCGCGCCCGTCTGCGCGGCATCCTGCTCTCGGGCACGGTGCTCGTAATTCTCACGGCGTTCGTTATCGCCTGGGTGATTCACACATTTATGGGCGTCTTCATCTGGCCTGTGGCGCTGATTATCGGTGTGGCGCTCGCCCCCACCGATGCTGTGGCCGTGGCAACGCTTAACGGCAAACTCCCCAAATCTTCCATCACCACCCTCAAAGCGGAAGCACTCATTAACGACGGCACCACCCTAGTTCTTTTCGCACTCGCCCTGCAGCTTGCGGGCGGTCATGAACTTGCTCTGGGGAACGCATCCGGAATGTTCTTCTTCTCGTTCCTGATTGGATCTCTCGTTGGCCTGGCCGTCGGATGGGGTGCGAATAAGCTGCGTGCACATATCGGCAACCCCATGAACTTCAGTGTGTTCATGTTTACCATACCGTTTATTGCTTTCTTCCTGTCTGAAGAAATCGAGCCTTTTGAAGGCATGAAAGGTTCCGGAGTGGTAGCTGTGGTGGTCGCCGCTTTCTACCTGACATATCGCGGACCGGATACCATCAAACCCCAGAACCGTTTCTACGGACTGCCCATCTGGGCGTTCGTCACCTATGTCATGAACGGTGCGCTCTTCGTGCTCGTGGGTGTTCAGTTGCCCAGCGCCGTTGAGCATATGGATGGTGTTGTTCATGAATACAACTATGCGTGGGCTTTGGCGCTCGCCGTGATTGTGGTGGTGTGGCTCGTTTCCATTGCGGTGCGTTTTATCTTCCTGCACATCTCGATTGGTATTATTCCTGCTCTTGACCGTTCAGAAAAGCAGAGGCAGCTGCGCACAACTTTCCGTGGTCGTGTAGTGAGCACCTTTGCGGGACTGCGCGGCGGTGTTTCCCTCGCGGTGGCTCTCGCCGTGCCGACTAGTGTTCCCGCGCGTGACTTTATTATCTTTGTTGTTGCGGGCGTGGTTCTGCTGTCGATGGTGGTTCAGGGGATGCTCCTGCCGCTCGTTATTAGGTGGGCAAAAATCCCGCTTGATACCGCCGAAGAAGACGAGATTAATGAAGCAGTGCGCACGATCATTGCCGAGTCCTTCGACTCTGTGGCTGAAATCGGCCAGGAAATTGGTGCACCACAGTGGGTTATTGACCGCATTGCCGACGAACACATGTACAACGCGAGTAGGTACCGCAACCTGCACACCGTTCGTAAACACGGTGCAAACGCTCCGGAAGAAGCCCGCCTCATTATTGAAGCGGGCGACTTTGAGAAAGAGCTGCGTTTGCGGCATTTGGAGAAGCAACGCAGCGTGCTCAAGCGTCTGCGCGACGAAGGCAGAATCGACACGAACGTACTGCACCAAATCCAGGAAATCCTGGATATTGAGGAGGTACGTGTGCTCGGCCCGGTTGAGCTCGAATAGCTCACGCTCCTACATGCGATACGTATGAGGCGAGGCGCCCCACCCCTAAACGGGGAGGGGCGCCTCGTTGTTTTTTATGTCTAAACCTCTAGACCCACCACTACGTGGAGACGGTACAATACACTAGCCCGTTTTTCGCGCGGACCACGCTTCATGCCGCGCACCGGACACAACACAGACTAGAACCACAGGAACCTATGACGTCCCACCAGACTGAAAACAACGCGCCCAAAAACGGCGCACCTAACAACACTGCACCCGCCGCAGGACACGGCCCGCACGGCGCAAACGAAGACCCGCAGAACATCTACCTGCTCAAAGACGCCCCCATCCTCAAGGCGCTCCTCTCCCTCGGCGTGCCCATGGCACTCGGCCTCGCCATCACCAGCATCTACAACGTGGTGAACTCCTACTTCGTCGGCCACTACGGCGGCACCGAAGACCTCGCCGCCACCAGCTACGGCGTGCCCGTCTTCGGCGTCATCATGGCGATCGCAGGCCTGTTCGGCCTGGGCTCCTCAACCCTCGCCTCCCGTAAGCTCGGTGAGGGCCGCCCCGTCAGCGAGATTCACCGCGTCACCTCCTTCGCACTCTACTCGGCGCTCGGCGCCGGTATTGTTGCTGCCGCTATCGGCTTCATCCTCGCCGACCCGATCACCAGCATCATGGGTGCCTCCGGCGGCTCCTACGAGCCGACCCGCATCTACGTGCACCTCATGTTCCTCGGCGCCCCCTTGGCTATTGGCATGTTCACCCTCGAACAGCTCGTCCGATCCGAAGGCTACGCCAAGCAGTCCATGTACGGCATCATCGTCGGCACCGTCGTCACCTGCATCTTCGACGTGCTGTTCATCGCCATCATGGGCATGGGCGTCGCCGGTGCCGGTTGGGCGATGCTGCTGGCGAACGGCGCATCCATGCTGTACTACCTGCTGTTCCTGATGCGTCAGAGCGAGAACTTCTCCGCGAACATCCGCGACTTCTCCCTCGACCCCGCCATTATCAAGCCCGTGGTCGCGGTCGGTGCCGCCGAGCTCATTCAGAGCCTCAACCTGATCTTCGCCGCCCTGCTGCTGAACAACCTCGCCGCCTCCTACGGTGACGACACCGTGGCAGCGTTCGGCTTGGCAATGCGCCTGAACATGGTGCCCGAAATGCTGTGCATGGGCCTGTGCATGGGCGGTATCCCGCTGTACGCCTACGCGTACGGTGCCCGCAACGGTGCCCGCGTGAAGGAGGCGCTGCGCACCGCAACCATGCTGTCTGTGGCAACTTCCGTGGCCATCACCATTCCGGTGCTGATTTTCCGCCGCGAACTGCTCGCCGTGGTTGGCGATGAGCGTCTGGTCTCCACCGGTGAAGAGGTCATGGTCGCGCTGATGCTCGCCGCCGTGTTCAACGCGGTCAGCATCGTGTTTGTGTCTTGGTTCCAGGCGGCCGGTAAGGGCGGCCCGGCAATGCTGATGACCCTCGGCATTGCGTTGCTCTTCTTCCCCGCCGTGTACTTCGGCAACATGTGGTTCGGCTTTAAGGGCCTGACATGGGCGTTCCCCTTCACCCAGGTGCTCGCCTGCGCGCTGGGTCTGGTGCTGTTCCTCGCCACGGGCGGTACGAAGGTACCCCCGGCTGAGGTTGAGACTGAAGGTTCTGAGGAATCAGACGCTCAGGCTACCCAGGTTTCCGTTGCACAGCCCGAACAGAAGGCATAGCCCTCGGTCTGCGAAAACATAGCAAAAGCCCCGGCTCCATCAAAGGAGCTGGGGCTTTTGCGTTGGTCTTTACGCTAGTGGAGGCGCTAGTTCTTCCGCCTAGTTCTTCCACCACGAATCAAAAATCGTCACCGGAGTAGTGCGCTTATGGCGGCTACGCAGGTAAATCTGCTCCAGCTTCTCAGCCGCCGCTTCGTCGATGTCCTTACCCTCCAGGTAGTCGTCAATCTGCGGGTAGGTCAGACCCAGCTCATCCTCATCGGTACGGCCGGGCACGCCGTCCAACAGGTCAGCCGTCGGCGGCTTAGCCCACAGACGCTCAGATGCACCCAAAACACGCAGTAGCAGCTGGTTCTGGCGCTTATTCAGGCCAGCCAGCGGCAGCAGGTCCGCGCCGCCGTCACCGAACTTCGTGAAGAAACCCGTAATGGACTCCGCCGCATGGTCGGTGCCGACCACCAGGTAGCCGGGGCCGCCAGCAATCGCGTACTGGGCGATCATGCGGGCGCGCGCCTTCACATTACCCTTGTTGAAGTCGCTCATCTGCTCGCCGGTCGCGGCAGTGTAGGCGGTGTCGAAACCATCCACGGCTTCGGCAATGTTGAAGGTCAGGGAGCGGGTGGGCTGGATGAAACGCAGCGCCTCCTGCGCGTCCTCTTCGTCATGCTGCACACGGTAGGGCAGGCGCACCGCCACGAACTCGGTGGTGCGGCCACGCTCGTTGAGGCGGTCCACCGCCAGCTGGCAGATGCGACCGGCCAGGGTGGAGTCGATGCCGCCGCTGATGCCCAGTACCAGGCCGCGGCTTCCGGTGGCTTCCAGGTAGTCGCAGATGAACTGGATGCGGCGCTCCACTTCTTCGCGTGCCTGCTCTTCGGTCATGTTGGGCTTGACGCCCATTTCACGGATGATCTGTGCCTGTAATTCACGCATGACTTAAGTGTACGCTCCACCTTATAGCCCGTGCGGTGAACCGCCGGGGGAGGCGAGGTAGTGTTCCACACGGTGCGTTCAGCGCGGCGTACGCGGCGGGTTCAGTATCGTTTCAGCCCTGAAAATACACAGCATACTCACCGGTAAAAACCCTGTGCGACAACCCGTGCGGCTGTTAGCATGAACATACGGTTCAAATACCGTTCAATATAGCCGGTGATGAGGGAGAACACCCACACACCCGCTACGCCACAGAACACGTCAACCAAGGACGGTGAAGACAGCACCATGGCAAAGACAAAAACTGAACTCTACGACGAGCTCGTAGACATCGAAACCAGCCTCGAAAACCACCCGCTCACCTCGGGGAAAATAGCGGAGGCGAACATCATCGTCGAGCAGATGAAGGAGCAGGGCGCCACCCCGGAAGAAATCGATGAGGCGCTTACCGGGCAGGGGCTGCCCTCCCTCGTGGAGATAGGTAAGAGTACCTTGCTGCAGTCTTTTAGCCTCTGGAAGCTCAGTCACCGCAAGTCCAAGGTGGAAGCCGCCATTGAGAAAATCAACCGTAAAGAAGCCCGCCAGCGCTAACTAGCCCGCCTCGGGCAGAGGTGAGGCAAGCAAATACCCCCGGCAGATGCGTACGGCATCCACCGGGGGTATTTCTTTTTTCAAAGGAATATCAGTGGCTTAGATTCTCAAAGACGCTCTCATAGCGGTCGATGAAGTCCGCCGCCGCGCTCAGAAGCTCCTCCTGATCGAGGACATCCCGAGTAGCTGACAGCGTCTCATCCTCGCCGTTCTGAACCTGTAATTCATGCATAACTTAAGTCTACGCCGCAGACATAACAGCCCACAGAAAAGGCCGTGCCGGGGCAGAAAACTCCACCCCGACACGGCCCTCACATCCGCATCCGACTAGCGGTTATTCAGCACACGCACGTTATAGCGGTGCAAGAACGCCGCCATCGCGCCACGCTCAATCGGCTGAACCGGACGGAACGAACCATCAGCCCAACCAGTCGTAATACGCTGATCAGCCAACCACGAAATCTCACGATAGAACTGGCTACCGGACGACACGTCACTAAACGGCGAAGCCACCGGAGCCGAATATGCCGGCGAACCCGCAAAACGGTAGAAGAACGCCGCCATAGCATCACGATTCACTGCAGCATTAGGACGGAACGTACCATCCGACCAGCCGGTCGTAATACCGCGGGCACGCATCCACTCAATCTCCTTGAAGAACGGGTGATCACGCGGCACATCCTTAAAGCTCGGGGTGCTCGGCGCAGTGAACTGCGGCGAACCCGCCATACGGTAGAAGAACGCCGCCATCGCGCCGCGCTCCACCGAACCGTTCGGGCGGAACGTGCCGTCCGGGTAGCCGGTCGTGATACGACGCTGAGCCAGCCAGTTAATGTCGTTCACGAACGGGTAATCCGCCGGAACATCCGTAAAGTGTGCGCTCGCGGCGGTAGCCTCAGAGTTCGACGAGACACGCAGAACCTGCGCACGCTCACCCGCAGCACCGTTCGTACCGGACAGGTCGCCGGTCGCATTGTGCATGTGCAGGAACAGCGCAGAAACGTTCTTCGCGTCGCCGTTACGGTGCGCCACCAGCTGCGTGGAGGGCGCATCCACGAACAGGTTCGGAACGCCCGCCGACTCGCCGCTGAACCACAGCTTCGGCGCCGCATAGTTGAACACCACCGAATCAGTCGTATCAACCACGGTCGTAGCGGAGAACGCACTCGAAGTGGTCACCGAGTACGAAATCTCGGTGGACTCAGCGTTCGGGTCCAGACCCAGAACGCTCAGCGGAACAGTCATCACCAGGGTGTTCGAATCCATGATGTTCGTGTCCGTGTCACCCCAGGTGCCGTTCAGCGGGTACAGGGCATTCTCGATGGCCTGCCACTTGCCGTTGCTACGCTTAGAAACCTTCACCAGCGGGTAGTCCAGGCCCTTCTCACGCACCGTCTGCAGGCGGTAGTCGCTCGTGCCGTCCTTGTCGGTGTCAACGAACACGTAGTAGGTGCCGCGCGGGGTCACCTCCTGCCAGTTACCCCAGGTGGAAATACCGAAGGACAGGTGCGCCTGCGAGGTGTCCGCACCGGCAGCCTTCAACGCCGCCACGTTCGAGGCGGCACCCACGTACTGCAGGTCCATGCGGGAATCCGAACCCACACCCAGCTTCGCGGTCGGGATGCGCGGGCTCGAAGCGCCCAGCTCAAAAGCACCCAGCAGGGAGCGGTAACCGCCCTGATCCACCGCGGTACCCTGCAGGGTCAGGGTCTGCTCGGTCGCGCCGGAACCCTCAGCATCGAAGGCGATATCGGAGCCAGCCACACGCATCGCGGAGACAGGCTTCGGTGCCACGTGCAGCGGCATGCGCAGGGTCTTCACCGCAGCCGAGGAATCAGTATCGGTCAGGATCAGGCGGCCCGAAGCGCTCGCAATGTATTGGCGGGCACCCGAAATGGTGACCGTACCGGTCGAGTAGTTTACCGAATCCTGGTTCGGGTACATGGACGGGTCGCGGGTCTTCTCCAGCTTCGACGGGTCAATGCGCACCGTCACGGTGAACGTCGCCTTCTGGCCGGCACCCACAGACACGGACTGCGGGTAGGAGAACTCCACACCCGGGATGCTCGTGCTTCCCTCATAGTTCAGGGTGTAGGTGTGCGCCACCGAGTCGGTGTTCTCGACGCTCACGCGGTGCTGCAGGGTCTGCACACCGGCGTTCGGGGTGTACTCGAGCACGCCGAAAGTGTCCGAAACCTGTTCGGGGCGTGCCGCGTTGAACAGCATGACGCGGTCAGACACCGCCGCACGCGTGTTGATGCGGCCGGTACCCACACGGTCCACCGCGTAGGGGTTGCCCCAGGCGTCCTGCATGTGGTGGTCGGCGGTGTTCATGATGACGGTCTTAAGCATGCGCGGACCGTACTCCGGGTGCGCCTGCATGATCAGCGCCGCAACACCGGCAACAAACGGCGTGGACATGGACGTACCGGTCTTCACGCTCGAACCGGTGCCGCTACCAACCTCGATAGAGGAAATGTTCGTGCCCGGTGCCGCAACGTCCGGCTTGGTGATGCCGTGCGAACCGTGCAGGCCACGCGCGGTGGAGGTGTTCGCCTGATCCAGCTTGCCGTTGGGCACGCGGATCGAGTCGCGCAGGTTCTCGCCGAGCTGCAGGGTCAGCTCACCTGAATCAATCTGCGCGGAAAGGCGCTCCACCTGGCTCTTTGCCAGGCGCACACCCGGAATGGAGGAGTTACCGCCGATAGCGGTGTCACCGACCTCAGTGTTCGAGGTGAGCACCACGCCGGTCGCGCCAGCCGCCTGCAGGTTGTCGAAGCGTACCTTCGAACCGCAGGGGGCGGTGCCGTCAGCGTCCGCCCAGTCGATGAGGGCCCACTTGCCCTTCAGCGCTGCGGCTTCCTCTTCGGTGAACGCCTCGCAGGCGTAGCGGTTACGGGAGGCGGCACGCACCACAGTGCCGCGCAGCTGCTCCTCGGTCGCCTTCGAATAGTCGAAGCTCACCGAGTAGTCGCCGTAGGTGTCCGCCTCATTCGCGGGGGAGAGAATCTTCACGCGGTCTACCAGCTGGGTCGAGCCGATGGAGTTCGCCACGGTCAGGCCGTAGGCGCTGGTGCCGGGGCCGCCCGAGTTGGAGTAGGTGTCGCCCACGGCGTTGTAGTTGTTGGCGTTACCCGCCGCAACCACGGAGAGGATGCCCTCGCGGTAGAGGGAGCCGACCGCGTAGTTCACGGTCTCATCGAACACGCCGAACTCGTTGCCGAGCGACAGGTTCGCGATGTCGGCGCGGTCCGAGAAGTCGCCGTCGTCGTTGGGGTCAAGCACGCGGTCCAGGCCCTTGGGGACGAACGCGGTGGTGCCCTTACAACCGAAGATGCGCAGACCAATCAGCTGGGCGTCCGGTGCGGAGCCGGGGCCAATCTTCATGTCCTTGAGCTGCTCCTCGGTGAGCTTGGAGTAGTCGCCGCGGAAGGTGCTGCCGTCCGCGTTCACGCCGTAACCTGCCGCGGTGCCCGCCACGTGGCTACCGTGGCCGCCGCAGTCGAGCGGGTTGTTATCCGGGTGGGGAGTGGAGGTTTCCTTCTTACCGGAGTTGTAATCGTCACCGACCAGGTCGTAGCCGCCAAGGAACTTCTTCGGATCGTAGGTGCCCTCGGGAATCGTGTCGGATGCCTTTGCCTTCTCGAAGGCTTCCTGCGTGCCGGGGCCACCCAAATCGGCGTGCGTGTAGTCGATACCGGTATCGAGCACGACAATCTTCACGCCCTTGCCGGTGTAGCCGGTGGAGGCGGGGTTTGCCGGGCTCTTCGCCCACACGGAGAGCGTGTCCGTATCAATGAGGGTGCCGCTGTTCTGCGGTGCCATGTCCTCAATGATGCTGATGCGTTCCACATCGTCGCGGTTCGCGAGCGCACGAATCTGCTCGACGTTACCGTAGAGCGCCACGCCGCGCATCGTGTTGTGGGTGGTGTACAGGACCTGCGCGCCGGATTCCTTCGCCGCGGAGGCGCCCTGCTGCTGCACGCTGGCGCGGATTGCCTGCACCTGTGCTTGCGCGTTGACGGGTGCCTGCGCGCGGGAGCGGACCGCGTCCGGCTGGGTCTGGGCGTACGCACCTTGACCCTTGAATCGGACGAACACGGCGCGTTCGCCGGTGGCGCCGTCCAGGCTGGGGGAGAGAACTTCGTTGTTGTTCTCGCCGGTGCCGGTGTTCTGGTGGGGTGCGTCCCGGTCTGCGCCGCGTACTACGCCCGGTGCCGCGTAGGCAGCGGTACCGAACGGCAGGGCGGTCAGCCCGAGGGTGAGCCCCAGGGTGAGTGCGCCGCAGCTGCGTGCCAGTTGCTTGAGGCGGCCCGGCTGTGTGTGCCGGGCGGCTCGCGCGGGGGTAGCTTCAGGGAAGGTTGCCACTGAATGCTCCTTTTTAGTGATGGTGTGTTTCTTAGCGGTTTCTTCACTGGGAGTTCTGAGCCGTGGGTTCTGCACGGAGGGTTCCGTACCGCGAGTGCTACGGTGCGTCTGCAGTGTGTCTGCGGTGCGCCTCCAGTGTGTCCGTATGGCGTGTCCATGCGGCGTGAACGTCAAGGTTCATGCCGCCTGGTGAAGAAACCTTCATTCATTGTCTCAACGATTCTTTATATAACCTAGTCAGATTCGTATTACGGAACATTACGCGTCAATAGAAAGCGCCCGGCCACAAAAAAGGGAGCCGCACCGCCGCAGATAAACTGCAACGGTACGGCTCCCTCGGTAAAACCTGCTGAGGTAGCACCTACAGCGGTAGAACCTTACGAACCCTTAGATTTCAGGGCTTTCCTTCAGCACACCCGTGCTGTAGCGGTACACGAACGCCGCCATAGCGTCGCGGTGCACCGGCTCCACGGGGCGGAACGAACCATCGGGCCAACCGGTGGTCACGCCCCGCTCAGCCAGCCACGAAATCTCGCGGTAGAACTGCTTGTCGGTCGGAACGTCCGTGAAACGAGCCTGCGCGGGGGCAGTGTACTCGGGCGAACCCGCGTAACGGTAGAAGAACGCAGCCATCGCGTCACGGTTCACCGAACCTTCCGGGCGGTACGTACCATCGGGCCAGCCGGTCGTGATGCCCTGAGCCTTCATCCACTCAATCTCCTTGTAGTAGGGGTGGTTGAGCGGAACATCCGAGAAGCTCGGGGTAGACGGTGCGGTGTACTGCGGCGAGCCGCTCATACGGTAGAAGTACGCAGCCATGGTGCCGCGGTCCATGTTGTTCAGCGGGCGGAAGGTGCCGTCCTGGTAGCCGCGGTCAATCTGACGGGCAGCAATCCACGTGATTTCACGGTAGAACTGGTTATCCGACGGAACGTCGGTGAAGCGTGCATCCTGGATGGTGCGAGCCACCTTCACGACCTGCGCACGGTCGCCAGCGGCAACACCGTTAGCGGTCTTACGGCCGCTCAGGTCACCGGTCGCGTTGTGCATGTGCAGGAACAGAGCCTGACGCTCCTTGTTGTTGTTCTTGCGGTGAACGGTCAGCTGACCGCCGTCACGGTCCACGAACAGGCCGGGCACGCCCGACTCCTCACCGGTGAACCAAACACCGGGGTTGAAGGGGGAGTACTCGATAGCCGAGGTGGTGTCCACGTAGGGGTTGCCATCGTTGTACCAGGTGTCGGTCTGCACCGTGTACTTGATGGTCTGAGCCTTCTCAGCGGTCAGGCCCAGGTCCTTCAGCGGCACACCCAGAATCATGGTGTTGGTGTCCATGATGTTGGTGTCGGTGTCGCCCCAGGCCTTGTTCAGCGGGTAGCGAGCCACCACGGTGGATGCCTCACCGGAGATGGACCAGACCTTCACCAGCGGGTAGTCCAGACCCTTCTCGCGGGTCACCTCCAGAACGTAATCTGCGGTGGAGTCGTTGTTCGTATCAATCTGCACCTGCACCTGACGTCCCCAGTGCATAGTGTCCCAAGTACCCCAGGTCGAAATACCGAAGAACAGAGAACCATCGTTCGGGTTCTTGCCGGCAGCCTTCAACGCCGGTGCATCCGAGGCGGCACCCACATACTGCAGGTCAACAGACTGGTTCGACGGCAGCTTCAGCTGACCGGACGGAATACGGTCACTGACCGCACCCAGCTCAAACGCACCCAGCAGCGAACGGTAACCGCCCTGGTTCAGGGTCGTACCGCGCAGAGTCACCGTGGACTCCTTATCGGCAATACCCTTGTAATCAATACGGGACGCATCAACGCGCATCTTCGAGACAGGCTTCGGTGCCACGTGAATCGACTGGCGAATCGCCTCGCGACCATTCTCAGAGAAAATCAGGCGACCAGAAGCGCTCGCAATATACTGGCGCTTACCGGCAGCCAGAGTCTTACCGGTCGTCCAGTCCTGAGCAACCTGGTCGGCGCTCATCGCCGGATCCATGGTCTTCTCCAGCTTGGACGGGTCAATACGCACGGTCACGGTCACGCTCTTACGCTCACCGGCACCCACGCTCACCTGCTGCGGGTAGGAGTACTCCACACCCGGGATGGTCGTGCTTGCCTCGTAGCTCAGGGTGTAGGTGTGAGCCTGCGAATCGGTGTTGTCCAGCACGATTTCACGCTGGACAGTCTGAATACCCGAATCGGGGGTGTACTCCAGCACGCCAAACGCGGTCGAAACACGCTCGGGGGTCTTCGCATCGTACGCGATAACCTTCGCGTCCACGGCGGCGCGAGCATTCACCATGCCCGTACCCACACGATCCACCGCGTACTGCGCACCCTGCTCATTCTTAATCGGGGTGGACGCACCGTTCATCAGCGCAGCCTTAATCATCTGCGGGTTGTAATCCTGATGCGCCTGCATCACCAGGGCAGCAATACCGGTCACATGCGGGGTTGCCATCGAGGTACCGGTGAAGGAAACACCCTTATTACCCGTGCCCACAGCGGCAGAGACAATCTCAGTACCCGGTGCCGCAAGGTCAGGCTTAATGAAGCCATCAGAACCGTGCTGACCGCGAGCGCTCGAGGAATTCAAATCAAAAGCGTGCGAGTGAGGACCGCGGCCCGAAGCCTTGTAGTCCAGGTTCATCTCAACGGTCACCGGACCGGCAGCCAGAGCCTTCTCCAGGTCCTTCGTCGAAGAAGCAGTCAGACGCAGACCCGGAATAGTCGCATTACCACCAATGCCGATCGTGTAGCGCTCAGCCTTACCGGCCATCACCACGCCAACACCGCCGGCAGCCTGAACGTTATCGAAACGCACCTTCGAACCGCACGGGAACGTCAAATCGTCCTGATCCCACTCGAAGTAAACCCACTTACCCTTCAAAGCCTTCGCCTCTTCAGCGGTGAAAGCCTCGCAAGCGTAACGGTTACGCTTCGGCGCGGCAACAACCTCGCCGCGCAGCTGATCAGCGGACGCCTTCGAATAATCAAAGTTCACCGAATAATCACCCTGCAACCACTCCAAACCAGTCTTCGTGGTCGCGCGGACACGGTCAATCGGCTGAGTCGAACCGTAAGCATTCGCCACAGACAGCGCCGCAGCCGCATTCGCGGGGCTACCCGAATCGGAGTAGGTGTCACCCACACCGTTGTAGTTATTGGCGTTACCGGCAGCAGCCACAGTGAACACACCCTGGCGCGCCATCGTATTAATCATGTACGACTCAGGGTCGTCAGCCGGGGCGAACTCGCCACCGAGCGACAGGTTCACAATGTCGGCGCGGTCAGAGAAATCACCGTCACCATTCGGGTCCATCACGGTATCAAGCGCCTTCATCACAACACTCGAATTGCCGTAGCAACCGAACACACGAATCGCCAGAATCTGAGCCTCAGGAGCAGTACCGGGGCCAATAGACATGCCCTTCAGCTGCTCCTCCGTCAGGTTCTTGTAATCGCCACGGTAAGTCGTACCGTTCGCCGTCACACCATAACCGGCGGCAGTACCCGCCACGTGCGTGCCGTGACCGCCAGAACCGAAACCATCCGGGCGGCAATCCAGCGGGTTATTATCCGGCTGCGGAGTCGACTTCTCAGCCACCGATGCATTGTAGTCATCACCGACCAGGTCAATGCCGCCAATGAACTTATTACGATCAATCAGACCCGAATCAGCGGACGGAAGCTCCGTCATCGCCTTAGCCTTCAAATACGAATCAACCGTACCGGGGCCACCAAAATCAGCGTGCGTATAGTCAACACCAGAGTCAACAACCGCAATCTTCACGCCCTTACCCGTATACCCCGTATTCTCACGAGTCCACGTGGCAAGAGTCTTCGTATCAATCTCGCTGCCGGAGTTCATACGCTCCTTCGCGATAATCGGCGAAATACGCTCCACATCCGGGCGCTCCGCCAACGCACGAATCTGCGCAGCATCACCAGTAATCGCCGCACCACGCATCGCATTATGCGTGGTGTACATCAGCTTCGCGCCAGAAGCAGTCGCCACAGACTGAGCCTGCGACTGCACCTGAGCTGCAATAGCCTGCACCTGCGCCTGACGGTTCGCCGGCGCCTCCTTACGTGCTAGAACAGCCGCGGACTGGGTCTGCTCATACGCACCCTTGCCCTTGAACTGCACATACACGGTGATCTGGCCTTCAGCCTTCTGCAGGCCTGGGCTGATACGCGAGGCAGCGTTACCGGATGCGCTCGCAGTGCTTCCTTCGACCTGCTGGGGGCTCTGAGCGTGAGCTGCAGAGAAAGTGGCGGGAACGCCGAGAGTAAGGGCAAGAGCCGCACTCAAACCGGTCGCACCGACAGCCTTCATTCTGCGGCGTGGCGCATGAGGCGTTGTCATGGAATCCTCCTTCGGATTTTCTATTTTTCGGTAATGCTGTGTGCTCTGTGGTTGTGTATCGGTGATGTGCGGAGGCGGCCCCACCGGCAGACGACGAGTGAGCGTGTCCGCCGGTGAAACCGCCACCAAAACTTGAGAGGTTCCGGGGTCTTCAGGCCCCGGAGCCTGCCGGTTCCAGGTGCCCCTCCCACCCCATGCAGGGGGCGGGAGAGGACCCGAACTGTTCGCTACCGGTTAGCTACCGCCTAGCGGCCGGCCTGGTTAGCAACCTTCTCGGTGTAGCGGTAGATGAACGCCGCCATTGCGTCGCGGGCAATGGGAGTCACCGGGCGGTAGGTTCCGTCCGGCCAGCCGGTGCTGATGCCCTTCGAAGCCAGCCACGTGATTTCACGGTAGAACTGGTTATCGGTGGAAACATCGCTGAAGTGGCTGGTTGCGGGCAGGTCCACGTGCGGGGAACCCGCTGCACGGTAGAAGAACGCAGCCATGGCGTCACGGTTCACCGGTGCGGAGGGGCGGAACGTGCCGTCCGAGTAGCCGGTGGTGATGCCCTGAGCCTTCATCCACTCAATCTCCTTGTAGAAGGGGTGCGTGGTGGGCACGTCCTTGAAGCTCGGAGTGGAGGGGGCAGTGAACTGCGGGGAACCCTGCATGCGGTAGAAGAACGCCGCCATTGCGCCACGTTCCACGGACTCCAGCGGGCGGTAGGTGCCGTCCGGGTAGCCGGTGGTGATGCGACGCTGAGCCAGCCAAGAAATTTCGGTGTAGAACTGGTCGCCGCTCTTCACATCGGTGAAGCGGGACGGAGTAATGTACTCGGTCTGCTGCTCCTTGATGCTCAGCACCTCGGCGCGGTTGCCCTTGGCGCCGTTGGTGCCGGAGAGGTCGCCGGTACCGTTGTGCAGGTGCAGCAGCAGCGCCTTGGCGGGTGCGCCGGATTCACCGAGCGCGGGGATCGCGTCAGCGGAGCGGTGCGCCGTCAGGGTGGTGGTGGGGGCATCCGGGTGGAGGCCAGCCACGGCGGAGGAGTCGCCGCTGAACCACAGCTTGGGGCTGAAGGGGCGGTACTTGATCCAGCCGGTTTCGCTGACGTTGCCCCACTCGTACTGGGTGGTTGCGCTGACTCGGTACTGAATGTCCGGGTTGTTTGCGCTGGTCAGGCCCAGGTCCTTGAGGGGTGCGCTCATGATGAGGGTGTTGGTGTCCATCATGTTGGTGTCCACGTCACCCCAGGCGCCGTTGAGCGGGTAGTAGCCGAGCTCGACGAGGTTGCCGTTCTTGTAGCCGTAGAGGCGAACCAGCGGGTAGTCCAGGCCCTTAGCACGGTCGGTGACCAGCTTGTAGTCGGCGCGGTTGTTGCCGTCGGTGTCAATCTCCACGGTGAAGGTGTTCTCGTAGGAGACAACATCCCAGTTCGCCCAGGTGGAGATACCGAAGCGCAGGGTGCCGTCATCGGCGTTGCCGCCGGCGGCCTTCAGTGCGGGCGCATCCGAGGAAGCACCGACGTACTGCAGGTTCGCCTTAACGTTGCTGTTCAGCGACAGGGAGGTGGGGGCAACGCGGTCCACGCTCGCACCGTACTCGAAAGCGCCGAGCAGGGAGCGGTAGCCGCCCTGGTTGACTTCGGTGCCGCGCAGCGAGACCTGGGACTTGGTCCAGCCGGTGTCTGCCTTCTGAGCCTCATCGCTGGAGGGCTTCTGCGTGAAGGTGACGGTGTCTTCGGCAGCGTGCATGGTGCTCACGGGCTTGGGGGCTACGTGAACGGGCAGGCGCAGTGCCTTGGTGCCGTCTTCGGTGAGGACGAGTCGGCCGGATGCGCTCGCAATGTACTGACGGTACTGTGCGGGAACGGTTTCGTTGCCGGTGTAGTAGTCAGTTGCGTTCTGGGTTACGTCCATTGCCGGGTCGCGGGTCTTCTCCAGCTTGGACGGGTCGATGCGCACACTCAGTTCGAACTTCTTAGTCTCACCGGGTGCGAGGGTGACCGAGGAGGGGAAGGAATATTCCACACCGGGAATATTAGTGCTTTCAGCGTAGGACAGTGCATAGGTGTGCGCCACGGAGTCGGTGTTCTCAACCGTCACCTCGCGGGTGAGGGTCTGAACGCCTGCATCCGGTGCGTACTCGAGCACGCCGAAGCTCAGGGACACGGTACCGCTCTTGTCAGCGTTGTAGACGAGGGACTTCGACTGCACGGCAGCGAGGGTGTCGACTCGTCCAGCGCCCACGCGGTCCACCGCGTATACGGCACCGGATTCGGTGCGCACATCGTGGGTGGCGGTGTTCATGAGGGCGGACTTGACCTGTGCGGGGGTGTAGGTCGGGTGGCTCTGCATGACCAGGGCGGCGGAGCCGGTCACGTAGGGTGCCGCCATGGAGGTGCCGCTGAAGGTCACGGAGTTGTTACCGGTCGCTACCGCCGCGGAGGTGATGTACGAGCCGGGTGCCGCAATGTCGGGCTTGGTGTAGCCGTAGCTGCCGTGGAAGCCGCGGGCACTCATGGGGTTCAGCTGATCCAGCTTGTCGGTGTCCACGCGCAGGGAGGACTTCAGGTCGTTGCCGAGGCGCACGGTCAGGGGCTTGCCTGCCGCTTCTGCTGCGGCGATCTGTGCGCGCAGGTCCTTAGCGGCGGATGCTGCCAGGCGGAAACCGGGCAGGGTGTCGTTACCGGCAATACCCAGACCGGGCTCTTCGTTATGGCCTGCAAGCAGTACGCCCTTGGCGCCTGCCGCCTCCAGGTTGTCGAAGCGCACCTTGGAGCCGCAGGCGAGGCTACCGTCGGCTTCAGCCCAGTCGATGAGCACCCACTTGCCCTTTACGGCTGCCGCTTCGTCGGCGCTGAGGGCGTTGCAGGCGTAACGGTTGTTCTCGGAGATTGCGGTGAGTTCACCGGTGAATTCCTTGGTACCCGCCTGTGCCCAGGGGTAAGAGACGCTGTAGTCGCCGCGTACCTTGCGGGTGGTGCCGGTGGCGGGGTCGGTCAGCTCTGCCGCATCGACGGCACGGGTGGAGCCGTAGGCGTTAGCCACGGTGATTGCGCTGGCTGCGGTGGCGGGGTGACCGGAGTTGGAGTAGGTGTCGCCGCGCAGGCTGTAGTCGTTGGCGTTACCCGCGGAGATCACGGAGAGCACGCCGGCGCGGGTGAGCGCGTCAACGGCGTAGGCTTCGGGGTCGTCCTGCGGGGAGAATTCGCCGCCGAGGGACATGTTGACCACGTTCGCGCGGTCGGAGAAGTCGCCGTCACCGTTGGGGTCAAGGGTGCGGTCGAGCGCCTCAATGACGACGTTGGTGCTGCCGCTGCAACCGAAGACGCGGAAGGCGTAGATTTCAGCCTCGGGGGCAACGCCGGGGCCGATCTTCATGGTCTTGAGCTGCTCTGCGGTGAGCTTGGAGTAGTCGCCGGTGAAGGTGCTGCCGTCGGCGTTCACGCCGTAGCCTGCCGCGGTGCCCGCCACGTGGGTGCCGTGGCCGCCGGTGGTGCAGTCGAGCGGGTTGCCGTCGGGGGTTGCGGTGTTGGTGCCGTCGTAGGCATCACCAACGAGGTCGTAGCCGCCAGCAACCTTGGTGCGGTTGATGAGTCCGGAGTCTGCGGAGGGCAGCTCGGTGAGCTTGGATGCCTTCTCGTAGTCTTCGAGCTTGCCGCTACCGCCGAAGTCGGTGTGGGTGTAGTCGATACCGGAGTCGATGACGGCGATCTTCACACCCTTGCCGGTGTATCCGCCCGCGCCGGCGGGGTTGGTGGTGCCGGTCCAGGTGGCGAGGGAGCCTGCGTCAATGGCGGCGCCCGCGTTCTGGCGGTACTTGGGTAGGATGGGCGAGATTTTCTCTACGTCGGAGCGGTTGGCGAGTGCCTTGATGGACTCGGCGTCACCGCGCACTGCCACGCCGCGTACTGCGTTGTGGGTGGTGTAGAGGACCTGCGCGCCGGACTGGCTGCTGACCTGCTGTGCCTGGCTCTGCACCTGGGAGGCGATGGCCTGCACCTGCGAGCTCCGGTTGACGGGTGCCTGCGTGCCAGCGAGTACGCCTGCGGGCTGGGTCTGTTCAAAGGCGCCCTTACCCTTGAAGCGGACGAAGGCGGTGACGGTGCCGCTGGCGTTCTTCATGCTTTCGCTGAGTACCTGCTTGACTGCGTCGGGGTCTTCTGCGGCGTGGGCGGTGGTGCCCAGTGCTGCGAGGGGGCTCAGCGCCATGCTGAGGGTGAGTAGCCCGCTGCCGATTCGGCGTCGGTGTGACCGGCCGCGGGGGTTTGGGGAGGCGGTGTGTTGCACGGTGCTCCTTTGCTTGGCTCCCACAGTGTTGGGGGAGGCTGGTGTGTTTTTTCTGGTGGGTTCTAGATGAACTTGAACACACTAGATGTGAACTAGGATACACCTCAAAATGGCTTGTGAAGCGTTTATTACTTCTAAATGCATCAAATTGTGGGCGTATTCGTCAGTACTGTCTTTCAGGCAGTTCATTTGCATCCGATTCTGCGGTGCCCGCTCTGTCGGGGATTCTACTCCCGCGCCTGCGCCGCCGAACTCACATATGGGCGGCGCATCATAAAAGATTCCTCTGAATACCCCAGCTCCCGTAGTGCTGACCCCCGGCAGTGTTAACACTTCAGTGTTAGCGCTTGTCCGGGGGTTTTTCTCAGCTTTTATCAGGTAGGTTTCAAGGGAGTGCCCAGCGCACGCTGGTACGGTGGTGCCCCGAGGAGTATGTCTGGTAAGCGAAGGAGACAACCATGGCAGAGCACCCCACTGAAAAGATAGAAGCTGCACAGAAGGATGAGGCGTACCAGCCCCTCTGGGACACCGACCAGTCCGTCCCGGAATACATGACGCTACTCATGGGCGAGCAGACGCAGAAAAATGAAGACGCTACGCTCCACCAAGAATCCGACGACGAAGACGAAGAGCTAGAGCGCCCCGACCAGCACCCGGACCCCGATTATGAGTACGTTTACCCGGGTGCCCCCAAGCGCTACGACTCCGCGCGGAAAGACTCAGAAGACGAACCCGAAGACTCTCATGACACCGACGACATCGAAGAGCCGGAAGACGCATCAGAAGATACCCCGGAAGACACTCGCGAATCCCGCAAGGACGATAAGGCGAACCACCCGGTAGCACTCGCCTCCACTGAACAGCCTCAGCAAGAGCAGGCTCAGGCTATGCAGAATCAGGCAACGCACGCCTACGGCGAGTACGTTCGGCTGGAACACCTCGGTCTGCAACCGGGCGCTATTCTGCCGGTTATTCCTGAGCCGTTCTTCGGCATCCCCGACTCGGAACTTATCGAAATGCGCCTGCTGGACCGCTCGCTTGAATCCTCCGCGCCCATGCAGGCGTGCGCTACCCACCTGAACCCGGTCAAGATTGAGGAGAACCCCACTTCACGAGCAGCCGAGCTGCAACCGGTGGGCTACGTCCCCATCAATAATCCGTTGGCTGGCTTCAACATTGAAGAGATCGAGAGTCAGCGCACCTTCTGGAAGACCGTGCTTGTTGTCCTACTGATACTGAACCCGTTTGTGCTGGTTCCTTTGGTGAGCATGTTCGATAGTAGCGCCGGCATGTCGATGCTGCTCTTCTTCATCACTATCGGTATGGGCTCATTCTTTGTGGTGCCGATCCTATGGATTGTGGGTATTGTTCAGGCGGTGAAGCATAAGAACCGGCTGAGGGAACTCATCCAGAAAACAAAGACGGTACATGCCGAGTTCTGGTACTACCTGGTGTACAACCGCCTGCCGGACGACTACACGGGCATCAACGGCTACACGAAGAAACAGGGTTTTTTCGATGAGTATGAGGCGCTGAAAAGGCAGGAACGCGCAAAGCTACGCGAGTCTGCAGCACAGCATGAGCCTGCCGCACAGCGCGAGTCTGCCGCACTACATAAGCCCGCCGCGCATCCTGGTTCACCCGGTGCAGAGAAACAGGGCTAACCTCGGCCAACCCACACCGTATAACGCCCTGCCCCTCCACGCACATATGACCGTGTGGAGGGGCAGGGGCGTCTCTTTTCTTGTCATATTCGGGTTTCTTCGCCTGTTGTCCGGCGAGGGTTAATATTCCATTTACCTTGCCTTGATAGGGTGAAACCATCACGAGCGTTGCGACCTGGTAGAGTGGGGCGGGCACCCGCCGAAAACGGTGAGTTAGCCTGCCGCCGCACCTCAATGATTAGCCGCGCCTCAACGATTAGCTGTATCCACTCATCGATAGATTAGGAAAAGAACGATGTCCCAGAACCCGAACCCTGAACAGTACAACCAGTACTCCCAGCAGGCACCCTCCTACTCGCAGGCGCCGGGTCAGCCCAACGGTTACGTAGTCTCCTCCAAGGACGACCAGAACATGGCGATGCTCGCGCACCTGGCTTCTGCGATTCTGTCTCTGCTGTCCTTCGCATCCGCAAGTATTCTCGCGCCGCTGGTCATGTGGTTCATCTACAAGGACAAGCCCGGTTACGGTTTCACTAAGGAAGCAGCCCGCCGCGCGTTCAACTTCAACTTCTCCCTGTGGCTCGTCAGCATGGCTTCCTGGCTGCTGATGGTGGTGTCTTTCGGCATCCTGGGTATCATCCTGTGGGTTGTCCCGCTGGTTGTGGCTATCTTGATGGTTATCTTCCACAGCCTGGCTGCTATGGCCGCGAACCGCGGTGAGCAGTACACCTACCCGATGACCTTCATCGAGATCATCAAGTAGTCTTCATCAGCTCATACCGGTAGCGCCCCCGTCCGAATATCGGATGGGGGCGTTGCCGTGCCCGGTGAGGCTCACCGGCACCGGATCCGGCATGCCTACCGCCCCGTAACACGGGACTTAAAGGGGCGGGCACGGTATCATTAGAAGAGGTGTGCCTACCAGGATCATGAGGCGGTAGGTCGCCGCCGCGCCGTGAAATCCGGTGCGTATCTTCAAGGCTTTCAAGGAGCACAAAAATGTCAGCTGTCGTGATTGTGGGCGCCCAGTGGGGCGATGAGGGTAAGGGTAAGGCAACCGACCTGCTCGGCCCCCGCGTAGACTACGTGGTCAAGCCCAACGGCGGTAACAACGCCGGTCACACCGTGGTGGTGAACGGCCAAAAGTTTGAGCTGAAGCTGCTGCCCGCGGGTATTCTGAGCGATAACGCCGTCCCCGTGATTGGTAACGGCGTGGTTGTTAACCCTGAGGCTCTGTTCGCTGAGATTGACGGCCTTGAGGCCCGCGGCGCTGACACCTCCCGCCTGAAGATTTCCGCTAACGCACACCTGGTCGCACCCTACCACCAGACCATGGACAAGGTGACTGAGCGTTTCCTCGGCAAGCGCGCTATCGGCACCACCGGCCGCGGTATCGGCCCCGCCTACATGGATAAGGTTGGCCGCCTCGGCGTGCGTGTCCAGGACATCCTGGACGAGTCGATCCTGCGTCAGAAGGTTGAAGGCGCACTGCGCCAGAAGAACGAACTGCTGGTGAAGGTCTACAACCGCCGCCACGTTGAGGTCGACGAGATCGTCGAGTACTTCATGTCGTACGCTGAGCGTCTGAAGCCGATGATTGTGGACACCACCCAGCTGCTGAACAAGGCACTGGACGAGGGTAAGACCCTGCTGATGGAGGGCGGCCAGGCAACCTTCCTGGACGTTGACCACGGCACCTACCCGTTCGTGACCTCCTCCAACCCGACCTCCGGCGGCGCGTGCGTCGGTTCGGGTGTGGGCCCGACCCGTATCTCCCGCGTG
Organism: Rothia mucilaginosa; assembly: GCF_001548235.1. Taxonomy (NCBI): domain Bacteria; kingdom Bacillati; phylum Actinomycetota; class Actinomycetes; order Micrococcales; family Micrococcaceae; genus Rothia; species Rothia mucilaginosa. The sequence goes on along the minus strand of NZ_AP014938.1, from coordinate 844,031 downwards.
ATCGGTATTCAGAAGGCGTACACCACCCGCGTGGGTGCTGGCCCCTTCCCGACCGAGCTGTTCGATGAGATGGGCGAGTTCCTGCGCACCACCGGCGGCGAGTTCGGTGTGAACACTGGCCGCCCGCGTCGTTGTGGCTGGTACGACGCCGTGCTGGCGCGTCAGGCTGTGCGCATCAACGGCTTCACCGACCTGTTCATCACCAAGCTGGACGTTCTGACCGGCCTGGATAAGATCCCGGTCTGCGTGGCTTACGACGTTGACGGTGTGCGCCACGACGAGATGCCCATGACTCAGACCGAGTTCCACCACGCTAAGCCGATTTTCGAGTACTACGACGGCTGGACCGAGAACATTTCGGATGCGAAGAGCCTGGATGAGCTGCCCGAGAACGCCCGCAAGTACGTGCTGAAGCTGGAAGAGATTTCCGGCTGCCGTATCTCCGCGATTGGTGTGGGCCCGGACCGCGACCAGACCATTGTGGTCCGCGACCTCATCAACGAAGACTAAGCGCAATAGCTAAATCGCGAAAGCCCTCGGAGGGTACCTTATAAGTGCCCGCCGGGGGCTTTTTGTATGCCGGGTGCGCGCGGTGCATGTGACCGGACGGGGCGCATCCCGTATGCTGGAAAGAGCGCCCCGCACACGCGGCGCCAAAGCGTTCAGAGGAGCACAACGATGACTTATATCACCGGAGCCATCTACCCCAGCGGCGACCGCATCCGCGTAGGCGCACCCGAAGAAGAAACCCTCAACGCCTACCAGCAGCCCAACACCGCCGTAGCCCTCGGATACGCCAACACCGGCATCCATGAACTGCACAGGCTACAAGAAACCTTCAACCTGCACGAACTCGCCATCGAAGACGCCGGACGAGGCCACCAGCGCGCCAAACTAGAACGATACGGCGACTCCCTCTTCACCGTCATCCGCCCCGCCATCTACCTCGACAAAGAAGAAGAAGTGCGCCTGAGCGAACTGCACCTCTTCACCGGCCCCCGCTACACCCTCGCACTCGTCCGCGACGAACAGCGCAGTGACCGCAACATCAACGACCAGTTCAACCTGCTCTACGCTACCCCCGACGCATCCCCCGCCCGACTGTTGCACCGCATCCTCGACAGCACCGTCGACGGGTACGCACCCGTGCTCGACGGCCTCGAAAACGACAACGACGAAATCGAAGACATCCTCTTCTCCACCAGCGAGCGGCGAGAGGCCAACTCCCTCGCACAGCGTATCTACGAACTGCTCAACCAGGTCATCGACTTCCAGCGTGCCTGCCGACCCCTCGAATCCATGATCGGCCGAATCATCGAAGGCATACGCACCGGCGCGCTCGACCCCTCACCCTACCCCGGCGCATCCGACGAAGAAAAGAACGAAGAAGCGGTCGAGCTCGCCCGGCAATTCCGCAACGTGCTCGACCACGTAACACAGACAAAAGAACGCCTCGAAGACCTTCGCAGCTCACTCCAAAACGCCCTGCGAGTGCACGACACCCTGCTCGGCCAGCAGCAGAACGACGACACCAAGAAAATCTCCGCGTATGCGGCGCTGCTCATGGTGCCCACCATTGTTGGCTCCGTGTACGGTATGAACTTTGAGGTCATGCCCGAACTCAAATGGGAGTTCGGCTACCCCGCCGCGCTGCTGCTCATGGTGGGTTCCTGTCTGCTCCTCTACTGGTTCTTCAAGAAGAATAAGTGGCTCTAACAGTCCACAAAACGCCACTGGCTAGGCCTTTAAACGCGTATGCCGCGTAGGGCATACACACATGCCTTACGCGGCGCGGTCGTACTGGGCACGCATTGCGCGGCGGCAATCACGACGCTCACGCTTGAACTTCTTACACACAGCCTCCGAATCGGCAAACATGTAGAAGTCCTCCGGCTCAGCCGACAGACCCAAAGTCGACAGCTCAACCAGCGACAGCATCGCGTAGAACATCTCACGGCGCAGCTCAAAATTGCAGGCACCCGGAGCGGACTCCACCGCAAACACGCCGCCGGTGCACTCCAGCGCGCGCATCGCCCAGTGCTGAGTCCACAGGTCACCATTGACCGGGCTCACGCCCAGGCGAGTCAACGCCAGGCCGGTACTCTGCACACGCTCAAAGCGCAGGCACATCTCCAGGTCCTTCTCCAGGGGGAATACGAACAGCAGAGCGTTCTGCGCCGCCGCACGCAGCTCAGCCAGGTTCGCCTCGTAACCGGAAGCACCCTGAGTCAGGTGACGCATCACGCGGCCCATAGTCGAGGACGCCGGCGCGGTGCGGAAGCACGAACCGTCAGCCACCAGCTGTTCCAGAACGCCGCGGAGCTCATCCACATTGAAACGCTCCATACGAACGATGGTGCCCGCCTGCATCAGTAGGTTGAACTCTGCATCACGGCACAGCTGCTCATCGGCGGTGCAGGAAATCTCTGCGTTTGCGTACTGGCTCTCGTGAGTGGTGTTGTCCATGACCGTTCCTTCCGTAGATGCTGAATCAACCTAGCGGCAACACCGCAGGAGACGGCGTGCCCGGTCGGAAGGATCGTCCCTTCCAACACCTACACTCTATGAGCGACCCCTGACACGATAAGCAGTTTTTAATCTACCCCGGGGTAAAACTGGGAAAATTCTGAAAAATTCTGAAACCACCCCTAAAACCCCGCAAAACCACCCCTGAAACACAGAAAACCGGGCGCCCCCACAGCGGGGAACGCCCGGTCACTCATACCAAATAAGGCGGCGCAACTAGCGCTGACGGTACAGCAACCACAGCATGTACGCGCCGCCCAGCGCACCCGTCACCAGGCCCACCGGAATCTGGAACGGCGCCAACGCACGAGCCGACACAAAATCAGCCAGCACCAAAATTACCGAACCCAGCAACGCCGAATGCCACATCGCCATACCCGGAGTGTTCCACAGGCGGCGCGCAATCTGCGGGGCAACCAGCGCCAAGAAACCAATCGGGCCGGCAACAGAAATCGCCACAGCCACCAGGAGTACGGCGGCCGCCACCAGCATGTTCACGGTCCTCTTCACCGGCAGACCCAAACCCGCTGCCAAATCGTCGCCGAGCTCCAAGACGCGCAGGCGATGCGTCAGCATCAGCACCAGCGGAATAGCCACCAGCAGCAGCACTGCCTGCACCGACATCTGATTCCACGACAGCGCATTCAGCGAACCGTGCTGCCAGGTCTTCGCCGCCTCCGCCTTCTCCAAATCACCGCGCGTAATCAGGTAATCATTCACGGAACTGAGCATCGCACTCACCGCAATACCAATCAGCACCATTTTCTGACCCATCGTTGCACCACCGCGCACACCCGCCAGAAGCATCACCACAGCCGCCGTCGCAAAACCGCCAATAATAGCGCCCAGGCCCATACCCACGCCGGTAGAACTCAACGACCCAATCAGCACCACAGACAGGGCACCGGTCGCCGAACCGACCGTGAAACCGATAATATCCGGCGAACCCAGAGCATTACGGGAAACCGACTGAAAAATAGCGCCCGATAAGCCCAAAGCCGCACCCACCACCACGGCGGCAAGCATACGCGGCAGACGCTGATTCAACACCAGCTGACGCTCAATCTCCGTGCCCTCACCCTGAAAAATCAGGCGAAACACCTGATCAGGGCTCATCTGATAACTACCAAACACCAGGGAGGCGACCGCCGCCACCACAAGCACCGCCACCACCAGCAGGGTACGTGGAATAGGGGTGCGGTAACGCCCCGGGATACGCACAGAATCGGCCACAACAGACCCGGCTACAGAACGAGACACAACGCTCACAATAAAACCTCTCAGAAACCGGGGCCTACAAACCAGATACGCCAGTCGAACCAGACGAACCACGTGCAACAGGGCGCTGAGCACGATGCGGACCGTGCTCCGACACATGAGCCGGACCCGACTCATCGTGCGCCTGCGCCTTCGAACCCATGCGGCCCTTCTTCGCACCGCGCGCACCGGTGCTCAAACGCAGCACCAGAACCATCAGCACCGGGGCACCAATAAAGGCGGTCACAATACCCACCTCAAGCTCACTCGGCATCACCAGAACGCGACCCAGAATATCGGAGGCAAGTACCAGCACCGGGCCGTACACCAGCGACAGCGGCAGCACACGCGCAATATCGGAACCCACCAGCAGACGCACCACATGCGGCACGACCAGGCCCACAAAACCAATCGGGCCCGCAACCGCAGTCGCCGCACCACACAGCGCCATAATCGCAATAATCGTCGCGCCACGGACCATTGTCACCGGCACACCCAGGCCGGCTGCCGCATCCTCACCGAGTGCCAGGGCACGCAGAGGACCGATCAGCATAAACGACAGCACTAAACCCAACGCAACAAAGGGCAGCGCAGACAGCACCTGCTCAAAGGTGCGGTTCTCCAGCGAACCCACCACCCAGAAACGGTGCGAATCAAAAGCCTTCGAATTAAACATCGTGATAATGCCGGTAATCGTGCCCAGGCAAGCGTTCACCGCCACACCCGTCAGCACCAGACGCGCCGTCGAATCCAGGTTCGGCTTAGAATCCACCAGACCCATGACGAACACCAGCGCCGCCGCTAGACCCGAACCCAGTAGAGCCAGCCACAGCTGAACGAACGGGGAGGACACCCCAAAAACGCCCACACCCACCACTACGGAGGCGGCAGCACCCGAGTTCACACCCAGCAGACCCGGCTCAGCCAGCGGGTTACGGCTCAACGCCTGCATGAGCACACCCGACACCGCCAACGCGGCACCCACCAGCAACGCCGCGGCGGTACGCGGGGCACGCTTCGCCCAAATCAGCTTCGACTCAATAGTGTTCGCCTCCGGGTGGAGGAAACCGTCAATGGAGCGATCCAGGGGGAACATGCGCGAACCCACCGCAAACGACAGGGCGCAAAGCAGCACCAGCAGAACGCCGCCAATAATGAGCGCAACCGCCAGACGCGAGATAGACTTGCCGCCCTGACCGCCCGAGGAGGCGCCAGATACGGCGTCCGAAGAAGCGGAGAGGGCACGAATTTTCGCCAGGGAAGCAGCGCTGACGGTGGAGCCTTCGCTGACGGCGGGTCCGGAAGAGGTGGTGGTCTGTTGGGTCATATGCCTTGGAGGTAGTGGGGGGAGCGGTGTGCTCCCGTGCGGGCGGAGGATGCTTAACGTATCAATAGATGATTATTAAGTATCGCATATGCATATATGAGGTTATCCTAATAAAATGGCAAATATGACGAACAAGATCACCCGCCGCTCCTTCGGCGCCCTCGCACTCGGTTCCTTCGGCGCCCTCGCCCTGGCGGCTTGCGGCTCCTCCAACACTTCCGGCTCTTCCTCCTCCGCGTCCGCTTCGGCGACCGGTAAGAAGGTTGCACCCTCAGCCCTGCCCTCCGGCATGGGCACCACCACCGTTGACGGCGAATTCCCCCGCACCGTCAAGCACTTCCGCGGTGAAACCACCATCAAATCCGCACCCTCCAAGGTCGTGATTCTCTCCACCGGTCAGCTCGACGGCGTGCTCTCCCTCGGCATCGTGCCTGTTGGTGCAGCAACCGCCGGTGACGCCGACCTGGTCCCCGCCTACCTGAAGACCAAGTTCTCCGATAAGTCCGCAGAGCTCGACAAAATCGCCAAGGTCGGCAAGCGTACCGACCCGGACCTTGAAGCCATCGCAAACCTCAAGCCCGACCTGATCCTCATCAACAACACCAACAAGAAGGATGAGCTGTACGAGTCCCTCGCCAAGATCGCGCCGACCGTGGTCACCGAGGGCACCGGCATCAACTGGAAGCAGGACTTCCTGCTGATTGCCGCCGCGCTGGGCACCACCGAGAAGGCTGAGAAGCTCATGGAGGAGTACAACTCCAAGGCGAAGTCGGTCGGTCAGAAGGCCGGCACCGAGAAGACCTTCTCCTTCCTGTACGCTTCCGCTGACCGCACCCGCATTTTCGCGAAGTCCTCGTTCGTAGGCTCCATCTGCGTGGACGCATCCCTGGCACGCCCCGCAGCTGCGCAGGTTGAGAAGACCTCCGTCGACCTGAGCGCCGAGCAGCTCGACCAGGCTGACGGCGACTACCTGTTCTACGGTGTACAGGGTGGCGACGCGTCCAAGCTGAGCGGTGAGGCGCTGTGGAGCACCCTCAAGGCTGTCACCGAGAAGCACGCGTACAGCGTGGACGCCGACATGTTCTTCCTGAACGCTGGCCCGGCTGCCGCGCTTGGCGTTCTGGAGACCATCGAGAAGGCGCTCTAAAGGTTCTAGCCTCTCGTAGAGATTTGTAGAGATTCACTGAGTTCCACTGGGAATCACTGGAAGCCCCGCATTCTTGCCTCTCATGCCCGCGCATGAGGGTGAGGAGGCGGGGCTTTCTGCGCGCTGTGCACCTGCTTTTTGCCCGCCGGATGCACTCGTGACCGGATTCGGTGCGCGCCCGCCCGAAATAGGGTCTAATGGGGGTAGAAGGCGCAGCGGTACCGTTGCCCGCGCCTGACACACCGAACCTTCCACACCGATTAATTCACCGACGAAATGAGCATGTAATGCCGAAGAATAAGCCCTCCGAAGAGACCCTGGCGCAGGTACGCCGCGTCATCGACGCACTCAACGAGCGTGGTGCCCGTAAGCAAGCAATCCGCCTTAAAGTGACCCGCCCCGACGCGCCGCTGCCGCAGACTGCCTCCAAGTTTGGTGGCCGCCCCTACCTGCCTGCCGGGGAGTCTGCGCCGACGAATGAGAAGGGTGCGCCGCTGGGCATGATCGCGCAGATTAACTGTGCCGACCTGCCCGAGAATGACATTTACCCGGCGACCGGTCTGCTGCAGTTCTGGATCAACCCCAACGACGAAGAATGCTTGTGGGGTTACGACTACGAGAACCCGCTCTCGCAGAAGAACCACCGCGTGATCTACTACGAGACGTTGGGTGAACCGAACCCGGATGCCCCGTTCCCCAACGTGAACTGGGATGACTACGGTTGGCCCTATGGTCGTGACGGCAAGGGTACCGCTGAGGAGGTTGTTGAGTACGCACTTGCCTTCGAGCCCTGGGAGCAGGGCTTCCTGGACGGCGGCTTCGAAATCTACGACCGGTTCGCTGACGCCTGGGACGAAATGTACCCGAACCAGAAGCTTCCCGAGGAGCCGAACGCACGCGATAACGCCTCCTATAACCTGCTGGAGCCCTTCGAATCGGAGGAGAGGGATTACTCGCATATTGGCGGCTACCCTTCGTTTGTGCAGGACGACCCGCGCGACGAGTTCGAGGAGCTGCGCGACCACACGGTGAACCTGCTGACTATCGAGTCGGAGTGGGGCGAGGACGCTGATGAGGGCGTGTACGTGATGTGGGGTGATGCCGGTGCGGCGAACTGGCTGATTACCCCGGAGGCGCTTGCCGCCCGCGACTTCTCGCAGGTCGTCTTTGAGTGGGCTTGCGGCTAGGCACCGTACTACTTTCACATCATCAATGAGGAGATTCTAAGATGCTCGACAACAAGCCGTTCAAGGACATTGAGAAGCAGGCGAAGCACGTTATCGACCTGCTCAACCAGGAAGGCGCTCGAAAGAAGGCTATCGCGTTGAAGCCCTTCGTTCCCGCCGAACCGCTGCCGCAGACCGCCTCCAAGTTTGGTGGTCGCCCCTACCTGCCTGCCGGCGAGTCTGCGCCGACCAATGAGAAGGGTGAGCCGCTGGGCATGATCGCGCAGATTAACTGCGCTGAGCTGCCCGAGAATGACCTGTACCCCGCCACCGGTCTGCTGCAGTTCTGGATGGACCCGAACGACGAAGAATGCTTGTGGGGTTTTGATTATGAGAACCCGACCTCGCAGAAGAACTTCCGTGTTATCTACTACGAGACTCTGGGTGAGCCGAACCCGGATGCTCCGTTCCCCAACGTGGACTGGGACGAGGGCGGCTGGCCTATTGGCGGTTTCGACTGTGAGAGCGGCCCGCTTGAGCTTGAGTACGGCATGACCTTTGAGGTGCGTGAGCAGGGTGTGACCGCCTCCGGCTACGACTACTACGATGTTTTTGGTGCGAAGTGGGATGAAATCTACCCGGACGAGAAATTGCCCGAAGCGCACGAGAACCCGTACAAGAACCAGGCACGCCGCGAAGCCCTCTACGAGCTGACGGAGCCCTTCGAGTCGGAGGAAGAGTATTCCCACGTGGGCGGATACCCGTTCTTTGTGCAGAATGACCCGCGTGAGGAGTTCAAGGAGCTGCGTGGCCACACGGTGAACCTGCTGACTATTGTCTCTGAATCGGAGAATGAGGAGAACGAAGACGAAGAGATTGAGATCATGTGGGGTGATGCCGGTGCGGCGAACTGGCTGATTACTCCGGAGGCGCTTGCCGCCCGCGACTTCACCAATGTCGCCTTTGAATGGTCTTGCGGCTAAAGCCCTGCCGCTAAGCCGGGGTTGCCTTCAACGCCGCCTCGGTTAGCTACTGACTCGGCTAACTGCACACCAGGGGAGGAGAATAGAGAATAATCGCTCTATTTCCCTCCCCTTTTATGTACCTTTTATCGGGCACGTCTAAGCAGCGCGATACTTACGGTTCTTGCTACGCGGCGGAGCCGTCGGGACAATCAGCTTCGCATCCACAAGACTGCGCAGGTCATTCGTAATGGAAGTACGTGATGCACCCCGACCCCAATGCTCCTGGATAAACGCCGCAGAAACCGCCTCGCCCTGTGCACGCAGACCGCGCACAATGCCAGCCTGGCGTTCACTGAGGCCATCAAGCGACGCGTCGGCCCCCGCCGGTTCGGCGGTGTCGGCTGAACGTTTGCCATCGGAATGGGTTGTTTGCTGAGTCTTATCCTCGTGCGCGGTCTTCTGTTCCGTAGAAGACATACCCTGCGGGGGCTGCATCAGAGTAACCTGCACATAGAGTAGACGGTCAGCAAACTGGGGAGCGGGCAGACCCGCATCCTTCAGCGCGCGCAGAACCGTGGGAATACCGGAAGCCCTATTCTCTGCAATCAAACGCCCTGTCCCCGGGTCGGGCAGGTCAGTCAGAATGCTTGCCAAGTAGCTATTGCGGGTTGAAGAAACACCGGGCTGACCGAAATCTCGGATAGTTACAGCACCGTAAATACCACCCGGGCTACGCACCACCAGGCGGTTGGTGTAGAGCTCAACCTGCACCTGTGAGCCGCGCGCACCCGGGGAGTAGTCGCGGTGCATGAGAGCGTTGACCAAGAGCTCACGGATAGCCTCCAGTGGATACTCGTAGCGCTCAACCCGCCCGATACCGCTGCTGTTGAGGCCCTCCATCGTGGACGTTTTGCGCATATTGCGAACCAAAACGCCCATAGCTTCATCCAACATGGAGGGGATAGGACCGGTACAGCTGTGATTGTCGAGGAAACGTCGACCGTCCTCAGTAACCTCACCAAGCTCTTCACCGGGAAGCACAACAACGCTCATCATCAGCTGCGGGAAGAATGCCTGCGGGTATGAACCCATGGCGAGAAGCGCTCCAAGAGTGGGCACTTCTCGGCCCTCAGAATCGATGCGTAGAATGCGTGCCTGCAGAAGAACCTCACGGTCAGAAAGCGCCGCAAAAACACGAGGCTGCTCCTCGCGCAGGCGAGCGACATAGGCGCTCACAAGGGTGGGGGAGAGGTCTTTGAAGCTTGCCTCACTAATCAGCTCCTCGTCATAGCGGGGCTGACTGCGGTTCTCTAGGAGGCGGTCAATCTCGTACTTAGTCAGGCGAATATCGGCCTCTCCAACACGCTGGTAGGAGCCGTTATACATGCCGTGTGCTTCGATGTAGTAGGGCTTCTGCGTCGGGTCGCCGGGGAGCACATCGATGCGCACGATACGGTGCTGGCCCTCTGCCGCCTCAATATCTACCGCCTCAATGTGAATGTCTACCGGGGGTCGAGGCGTGATCTTGGAACGGATTGCCTCAACGGATGCATCATGGACTGCCTGCGCGTTGAAACCTTCAACAGGCTGTAGACCTTCTGCCGGGTCGGTGAGGCCGAGAAGAATGGTGCCACCGTCGCCGTTGGCGAAGGCGCTAACGGTTTCAAGAACGGACTTGGGGAACCCGCCAGCTGCAGCTTTGACTTCTACCTGTCCATTTTCAGCCTGACTGCGGCGTAGGTTTTCGATGAGTTCGGCGGTGTTAGTTTCCATACATGCTCCCGATGGCTACTTCTTGGTGAACGTCATAGCAACGTCATAACAACATCATAACAATTTCTGTCATGATGTTGTTATGATCCTGCGATGATGTTGATATGATGCGGTATCTTCATCACTCTTAGAATCTTAAAAACCCCGGATTTGCAGGCTAAAACCGGATATTTCTATCGGTCTATTCGACCGTGCATCATATCAGCCGTCATAACAACTTCTGCTATGACGGCTGATATGATGCCCCGTCATAATCCGCAATAAACGACATATAGGTACCCGCACTTGGTGCACCCCGCCGCTGGTGGCACAGTATAAAGTCGAGCCACTATCGACTCCCCGCACGCAGGCGGGCAGATACACCAGGAGCAAACCAATGGCTGAACACACTTTCGGCTTCCGCACCCGCGCACTACACGCGGGTGGCACCCCCGACGCTGAACACGGTGCCCGCGCGGTCCCCATCTACCAGACCACCTCCTTCGTCTTCAAAGACGCTGACGACGCCGCTAACCTCTTCTCCCTGCAGAAGTACGGCAACATCTATTCGCGCCTGTCCAACCCCACCGTCGCCGCGCTGGAGGAGCGCATCGCCTCCCTCGAAGGCGGTATCGGTGCGGTAGCGACCGCCTCCGGCATGGCTGCCGAGTTCATTACCTTCGCGGCTCTGTGCCAGCAGGGCGACCACATTGTTGCTTCTTCGCAGCTGTACGGCGGCACCGTCACCCAGCTGGACGTGTCCCTGCGCCGCTTCGGCATTGAGACCACCTTCGTGCCCGGCACCGACCCCGCCGACTACAAGGCGGCGCTGACCGAGAACACCAAGGCGATTTACACCGAGATTGTGGCGAACCCCTCCGGTGAGGTTGCCGATCTGGAAGGCCTCGCAGAGGTCGCCCACGAGGCGGGCATCCCCCTGGTCGTGGACGCAACCCTGTCCACCCCCTACCTGATTCGCCCCATCGAGCATGGCGCGGACATCGTCATTCACTCGGTCACCAAGTTCCTGGGCGGTCACGGCACCACCCTCGGCGGTATCGTCGTCGAGTCCGGTCGCTTCAACTGGGGTAACGGCAACTTCCCGTCCATGACCGAGCCGGTTCCCTCCTACAACGGCGTGTCCTGGTGGGGTAACTTCGGTGAGTACGGCTTCCTGACCAAGCTGCGTTCTGAGCAGCTGCGTGACTTCGGCCCGTCGCTGAGCCCGCAGGCTGCGTTCAACCTGCTGCAGGGCGTTGAGACCCTGCCGCAGCGTATGGACGCGCACCTGGCGAACGCTAAGCAGGTTGTGAACTGGCTGGTTGAGGATCAGCGTATCGCCTATGTGAACTACGCTGGCCTGGAAGACCACCCGCACCACGAGCGCGCGAAGAAGCTGCTGCCGCTGGGTGTCGGTTCCGTGTTCTCCTTCGGTGTCAAGGGCACCGAGAAGGCGTCCGGCCGCCTGGTCGGTGGCGAGTTCATTGGCGCGCTGCAGCTGGCAAGCCACCTGGCGAACATTGGTGACTCTCGTACCCTGGTGCTGCACCCGGGTTCGACCACGCACCAGCAGCTGACCGCTGAGCAGCTGGCCGCTGGTGGTGTTGGCGAGGACCTGATCCGCATTTCGGTGGGTCTGGAAGACGTTGAAGACATCATTTGGGACCTGGACCAGGCGCTGACCTACGCGACCGGCCTGAACCACGCCGGTGAGCGTGTGGGCGAGTCCAGCGCAGACAAGATTGTGGAGGCTGAGGAGGCGGTTGCCGCCGCTAAGGCCGCCGAGGACGCTGCCGCCGCTGAGGCTGCTGCTGGCGTATCCTGCTCCCTGCCTACTACCACTCAGGAGGAAAAGTAATGACTGAGAAGCGTACCTGGGTGGGTCCTTCCGCCCCTGAGCGTCTGAACATTCTGCGTAACACCCGCACAATCGCGATTGTGGGTATGAGCGATAAGATTTCGCGTGCTTCGTACTTTGTGGCGACGTACCTGCAGTCGGCGTCGCCGTACAAGCTGTATTTTGTGAACCCGATTCTGGCTGCGAAGGGCAAGCTTGTGCTGGGTCAGCCGGTGTACCCGTCGCTGCAGGACCTGCCGGAGGTCCCGGATCTGGTGGAGATTTTCCGCCGTAATGAGGACCTGCCGGGCGTGGTTCAGGAGGCTGTGGATCTGGGCGCGAAGACCGTGTGGATGCAGCTGGGCTCCTGGAACGAGGATGCAGCCGCGATTGGTGAGGCTGCCGGCCTGAACGTGGTGATGGATAAGTGCGTGAAGATTGAGCATGCGCGTTTCCACGGTGGCCTGCACTTGGCTGGTTTCAATACGGGCGTGATTTCTTCGAAGCGTCAGGTGCTGTCGAAGTAAGCAGCCTGTGCTGTATAGGCCGCTGTAGCTTGTAATTACAAAAATTAGGCGCTTGTGAGCGTTTGAAAGAGGGGGGGCGTGCCCGGGGTGATTCCCGGGTGCGCCCCTCCTTTTTGATGCTGACACAGTGATATAAACAACCATAAGATGACCAGGGAAAACGTCCAGATTCCTTGATAATGTGTAGCTCCAATGTTATTGTTGTAGTAACAGCCCCCCCTCCGCCTCTGATTCAAGCGCATCTCGAGGGGGTCCTTTTGTATGTTCGGTTCTACAGCGAACCGAGTAAGGAGAGCAGTGGTTTCACCCGAAGAATCATGCGTATTTCGGCCTTCAATAGAGGAGCAGAAGGAATACCTTGTTGCTAAGAGGTATTTTCCTCAGGGAACGACTCTGAGCGATGGTGATCGAGACGTGCTTACACGCTCTAATTTCCACTACCTTCTGGGATACTTTCGTAATTACAATAAATACAAGAACAAGGGATTTCTGCCTGAGCAGCCAAACATCTCAGATGTTTTAGATATTGTGCGTATGGATGTGGAGGTTTCTTCCCTCCTGTATGGATACATCAGGCAGAGCGAACAGGCGATTCGAGCTGCATGGGTGCGCGTATTCTGCACTCATCGCAGTCCAAATGAGTACCTCAACCCGGATGCATATATCTGCATGGATCGGAAGAAACCAGTAGATACGCTCATCAAAGATATGATGCGGCATATCCTGCGATACCGTGAACCGTATGTTCGTGAGCGTATTGAGCAGTGGTGGAAATCTTACGCTAGAACTTCCTCTAAAAATCCCTCTGAAAGCTTGGATGACTGGAAGGAGGTTGAGGCGCTTCGAGAGATGATGCAAAAAGAGCTTCCCCTGTGGTCTGTTGTTGATTCGTTTTCTTTGGGGCTTCTCTCCCGCGCAGTGGTCCAAAGTTATGCTTTGGAAACCTCCACTGAATCTGGAGATGCTGAAAAGTTGCTGTTCTACAAAAAGACCGCAGAGTATATGGGGGTGAACCATAAGCACTTTGAGGTTCGTCTTAAGTCTCTGACTACTCTGAGAAACCGTGTAGCTCATGGTTCTCGTCTTTGGATGATGCCAACGACTGATACCTCTGCAAAGCCTAATATGTTTACTGATGACCTCAGTGAGGCGGACCCGAAGGGTATGTTGGTCAGCTTCGCTAACGTTGCTTTCTTGCAGGGAAACAGCCAATGTCAGGAGGACGCGTGGAAAGCGATAAAAGATTTAGTGGAAAAGAATAAGCGCTACTACGTTGGTGTAGGTTCGCGGAAAATCTTCCAAAAACAGCGATAGTCCCGTAGCTACCTCGCAGTATTATGCAGGCGTTCTCATGGGACTAAGAGAGGGGGCGCGCCCGGGGTGATTCCCGGGTACGCCCCTCCTTCTATACCCGGTGTAATACCTGTGTAATGCCCGGCAGGGCATCCGGCGCGTTTGGGCGAGATTGAGGGCGCAGCATCGCCCCTAGTGGAGGGCAGTTCAGCTTTAAGGTAAACCTACCCTTATGTTCTGGGGTGCTGAGCCGGTATCCTAGTGTGGAGCCCGGCGGCCGGTACTCAGCACACACGCGTACCGACCGCCGGGCCTTTTCACACGCGAAATATGACGAAATATATGTCTAAAATGTCGAAATATAACGCCGTTTTTTAGTCATAAAAAGTCACTCGGTCACAGAAAAGAAAAAACTAGTCAGTACCCCAAAAGAGCCCTAAGCTAGCAATATATTTATCCCCCGCATTTTATGCCCAACCTTAGCCGAGGACAGCATGACCGGATTTACGACGAAGGCAATTCACACTACGGACCGCGACAACCCGTACGGCTCCATCCTGCCTCCGATCTACACGACCACCACCTACGCCCAGCCCTGTGACGGCACCGAGGGCCCCTACGACTACCAGCGCGGCGGCAACCCCACCCGCGCGGCCCTCGAAACCACGCTCGCAACCCTCGAAGGCGCTAAGCACGCCTTCGCCTACCCCTCCGGAATGGGCGCCACCGCTGCCGCCCTCGGCATCCTCAAAGAAGGCGAAACCCTGCTGCTGGGCATGCCCTCCTACGGCGGCACCTACCGCTTCGCGACCATCGAGCTGCCCGCCCGCGGCGTCAAGACCCGCTTCATCGGCGACTTTACTGCCCTCACCGACGAGGACTTCGCCGACAACGTGACCATGGTGTTCCTGGAGAGCCCCTCCAACCCGCTGCTGCGCGTGAGCGACATCGCCGCCATCGCCGAAATCGCGCACCGCAACGGCGCAATCGTGGTCGTCGACAACACCTTCATGACCCCGCTGCTGCAGAAGCCCCTCGACCTGGGCGCAGACATCAGCGTGCAGTCCGCCACCAAGTACCTGGGCGGCCACGCCGACCTACTCGGAGGCGTCGCCGCAACCAACGATGACGCGCTCGCCGAGCGCCTCTGGCACCTGCAGATGATTACCGGCGCAATGCTCTCGCCCACCGACTCCTACCGCCTGCTGCAGGAGGTCAAGACCCTCAAGCTGCGCCTGACCCAGCAGCAGAAGAACACCATCGAGGTCATCAACTACCTGGAGGCGCACCCCGCCGTGAAGCGCGTGCTCTACGCGGGTTCGCACAGCGAGTATGAGGCGCAGGTGCACGCCCGCCAGGCGAACGGCCTGGGCGCGCTCATCTCCATGGAGCTGGTGGACGGCGCAGACCTGCCCGCCTTCCTCGAAGCCCTGAAGATTTTCACCCACGCGGTGAGCCTGGGCGGTATCGAGTCGCTGGTGGTTCGTCCCGCGCTCATGGTGCAGGCCGCCTACACGCAGGCGCACCGCGACGAATACGGCGTGAGCGACAACCTCATCCGCCTGGCCATCGGCATCGAGGAGATTGAGGACATTATCGAGGATTTGGAGCGCGGCCTGACCGCAGCCCTGGCGCATCAGGCATAGTCCCTGAACATGAGGCACCGCACGACCGTATCGCGTGATTCGAGGTGCCCCAAATACGCGGTGTAATGTCACCCATAATAATTACTCAAAATACCCGGATTAACGTATTTCTTTCAATGTAAAAGAATGTTTTTGATTCGGGTATTTTGTGCACCCTCACTGCATTTTTATATGACGTTGCGTGAACATATTAACCCCCGTGACGTGGGGTTAGAACGGCATAAAAAATGCGGGTAGGGTAAATCTCGGATACACGACGAATACCAGCTACGCCCGCGTTCGGGGTAGCCCGAACGGAAGAGAACCACCATGAGCCAGCAGAACCAGCTCGAACCGACTGGTTTTACCACCCGCACGATTCACGCCGTGCACGATTCCCGCTACGATGCCTCCGTGCCGCCGGTCTACCTGGCTAGCACCTTCGGTACCGCAGGTGAGGACACCACCTACATGTACCAGCGTGGCGCCAACCCCACACGTGACGACCTGCAGGCGACCCTTGCCGCGCTCGAAGGTGCCGCGCACGCTTACGCGTACCCTTCCGGTATGGCAGCTACCGCCGCAGCCCTGGGCATCCTGGAGGCGGGCGATACCCTGCTGCTGGGCATGCCCTCCTACGGCGGCACCTACCGTTTTGCTACGACTGAGCTGCCCAAGCGCGCCGTGAAGACCCGCTTCATCAGCGACTTCACGACCCTGAGCGATGAGGACTTCACCCCGGACGTGAAGGCCGTCTTCCTCGAGACCCCCACGAACCCCACCCTGCAGGTCACCGACATTGCCGCTATTGCGGAGCTGGCGCACCGCCACGGAGCCCTGCTGATCGTGGACAACACCTTTATGACTCCGTACCTGCAGCGTCCCCTGGAGCTCGGCGCGGACATCACCGTGCAGTCCGCCACCAAGTTCCTGGCCGGCCACGCCGACCTGCTCGCCGGTGTTGCGGCCACGAACGACCCCGACCTGGCCGTTCTGCTGCACCGCGGTCAGCTCGTCAGCGGCGCGTTGCTGCCCCCGATTGACTCCTACCGCCTGCTGCAGGACGTGAAGACCCTGGCCCTGCGCCTGGAACGCCAGCAGCAGAACGCCCGCAAGCTCATCGAGTTCCTCTCCGAGCGCCCCGAGGTTGAGAAGATTTTCTACCCCGGTAGCTCTTCTGAGGCGCAGGCCGAGATTCAGTCACGCCAAGCCCGCGGTATTGGTTCCGTATTCTCGCTGCTACTTGCGGAGGGAGGGGATGCACAGGCCTTCGCCCGCGCCCTGCCCATTTTCGTGAACGCCGTGAGCCTGGGCGGTATCGAATCGCTCGTGAGCCTGCCCGCGCATACCACGCACGGGGCTTACGCGCAGGAGCACCGCGACGAGTTCGGGGTGGATGACCGCCTGGTACGCCTGGCAATCGGCATTGAGGATGTTCAGGACCTCACCGCCGCCCTGGAGATTGGCCTGAAGGCCGCCTTCGCCGGTTAGGTTCGTGCCGCCGGTTCATACCGCAGATTTCAACTTTCACACCACACATCAACGTAGATTAAGGAACCAAGAATGACCGTTCTCAACACCTCCGCCGTGCTGAACCGACGCTCCCTGCTACTGGGCGCGGCCCTCGCCGGAACCACCGGCCTGCTCGCCGCCTGCTCCGGCGGTAACGGCTCCAGCGCAGGCTCCGCACAGAGCTCCTCCAACCTGCTGGAGTCCATCAAGTCCGCAGGCAAAATCCGCATCGGCGTGGAGGGCACCTACCGCCCCTACACCTACCACGACGCCTCCGGTAAGCTCGCCGGTTTCGAATACGACATCGCCGAGACCCTCGCCAAGGACCTGGGCGTGACCGCCGAGTACATCGAAACCCCCTGGGACTCGCTTATCGCCGGCGTGGACGCGGGCCGCTACGACATCGTGCTCAACAACGTAGCCCCCACCGAGGAACGTAAGAAGAAGTACGATTTCTCCGTGCCCTACGCACATTCTCGCGCTCGCGTGGGCGTGAAGAAGGACTCGAGCCTGAAGAACGTCAGTGAGATCTCCGGTCACACTGCTGCCCAGAGCGCCACCAGCAACTACCGCAAGCTCGTGGAGGAACGCGGCGCCACCATCATCGAAGTCACCGGCTTCGACGAGGCCATCGAGCAGGTGCTCACCGGCCGCGCCGAGCTGACCGCCAACGACTCCGTGTCCTTCGCCGAGTACTTCAAGGAGCACCCGGACGCCAACCTGCGCCTGCTGGAGGGTGAGGTCGGCCCCGGCACCAACGTCGCCGTTCTGCTGCCCAAGAACCAGACCGCGTTGAAGGATGCGATTGACGCCTCCATCAAGAAGCACCTGGGCAACGGCGATTTTAAGGCAATCTTCGAGAAGCACGTGGGCGAGGACTTGAGCCCCACCTCCTAAGCTTTCGTGAAAGGCTCGGAAGGGGCCCGGAAAGGGCTCACCCGCCAGGACTTCTGAAATTGCGTCGTGGTTGATGTCTCGTGGCTTATCCTGCACCGATGAGAGAATATGACGGAATGTTACGTTGAATTCTTTCCCGTCGGGAATAGCTGTAGGATAGCCAGCGTTGCACCCGCAGAGAGGGGCACACCGCATGATGCCCCCGGGTTACCGCAGGGTGACAACCCGCAACTAGAAGAGCATCGACTACGACGCAAAGGAAGAACTATGTCCGCAATGATTAACCGCCGCACCGTCCTCGCAGGCTCCGCATTCACCGGCCTGGCTGCACTGCTCGCAGCGTGCGGCTCGTCCAGCAGCAGCACCGCATCCAGCACCAACAAGCTGGAGGCTATCAAGTCTGCCGGCAAGATCCGTGTGGGCCTGGAGGGCACCTACCGCCCCTTCTCCTTCCACGACTCTAACGGCAATCTGGTCGGTTTCGAGAAGGAAATCGCCGACCTGATCGCTAAGGACCTGGGCGTAACCGCAGAGTTCATCGAAACCCCCTGGGATTCCCTGATTGCCGGTGTGGACGCTGGCCGCTACGACATCGTCATCAACAACGTCTCTGCAACCGATGAGCGTAAGCAGAAGTACGACTTCTCCATACCCTACCTGTACTCGGAGCCGAAGGTTGCCGTGAAGAAGGATTCTTCCCTGCAGAACGTGAGCGAGATTTCTGGCCACTCCTCGGCACAGTCTGAGACCTCGAACTTCCGCAAGATGGTGGAGGCGAAGGGCGCCTCGATCGTGGTTGTTTCCGGTTTCGATGAGGCTATCGAGCAGGTCCTCTCGGGCCGTGCAGAGATGACCGCGAACGACTCCGTGTCCTTCGCTGAGTACTTCAAGGAGCACCCGGACGCTAACCTGCGCCTGCTCGCCGGTGACCTGGGCACCGGCAGCAACTCCTCCATCCTGATGGCTAAGGGTCAGGACGCCCTGCGTAACGCTATCGACGAGTCGCTGAAGAAGCACCTGGAGAACGGTAACATCAAGGCGATTTACGAGAAGTACGTGGGCGAAGACCTCTCACCGAAGAACTAATACTTTCTAAAGGAGCTGAGTTCCGTTCATGGAACGCTACCTGAATCTTTGGGCTGAGTCCCTGCCCCAGCTACTGAGTGCAACCCTGGCAGTGACCATTCCACTGTCGTTGATTTCTTTCGCGGTGGCGCTGCTGGTGGGCATCATCTCTGCTGGCGCGCGCACGAGCCGCTTCGCACCGGTGAACTGGCTGGCGTGGGTGTACATTTGGGTTTTCCGTGGCACCCCGCTGTTGGTTCAGCTGTTTATCGTCTTCTATGGCCTGCCGAAGGTTGGTATCGCCCTGGACGTGTGGAGTGCCGCAATCATCACGATGAGCCTGCACACCGGCGCGTACGTGGCGGAGACGTTCCGTTCCGCGGTGGCGGCTATTCCGCGCGGCCAGTTTGAGGCGGCGGCAACCCTGAACTTCACCCGCATGCAGACCCTGCGCCACGTGGTCATTCCGCAGGCGGTGCGTATTGCTCTGCCGAACCTGGGCAACAACTTTATTGACCTGATTAAGGGCACCTCGCTGGTGTCGGTCATTTCGATGGTTGACCTGTTCCAGACCGGTAAGCAGATTGCGTCGCGTACCTTTGAGCCGCTGGCAATGTACTCCGAGGTCGCCATCATTTACCTGGTGATTTTCACCCTGCTGACCGCCGCACAGTCTGCACTGGAGAAGTACAGCAACCGTTACGTGAGGAGCAACAATGCTTAGCGTTGATTCCCTGTCGAAGAGCTTCGGTGAAACGCAGGTGCTCAAGAACATCAGCCTGGACATCCCCGACGGTGAGACCACGGTGATTCTGGGCCCCTCCGGTAGCGGCAAGTCGACTCTGCTGCGCTGCCTGAACCTGCTGGAAACCCCGCAGTCAGGCACGCTCACCATTGACGACGCGCAGGTGGATTACAGCCAGAAGCTCACCGACGCGCAGGTGCGTGATATTCGTTCCCGTTCGGCGATGGTGTTCCAGCAGTTCAACCTGTTTCCGAACTACACGGCGTTGAAGAACGTGGCGCTCGCCCCGACCCTCAACGGCACCCTGAATGCTCAGCAGGCGCAGGAGCGTGCCCGCGAGCTGTTGGCGAAGGTGGGTCTTGCCGACAAGGTAGATTCCTACCCGGACGCCCTCTCGGGTGGTCAGCAGCAGCGTGTGGCGATTGCCCGCGCCTTGGCGCTGGAACCCTCCTACCTGCTCTTTGATGAGCCGACGAGTGCGCTGGATCCCGAGCTGGAGGCGGAGGTTATCCGCGTGCTCATGCAGCTGGCGAAGGAGGGCCGCTCCCTGGTCATCGTGACGCACAATATGGCGTTTGCGAAGAAGGTTGCGGATCGTATCGTGTTCCTGGAGAACGGTACCCTGCGCTATAACGGTGAGCCGGCCGGTTTCTTTGCTTCGGATGATGAGCGTATCCGTAAGTTCTTGACCGTGTACGACAGCACCGAGTACACGATTTAGCCGTACCGTATATAGCAAATATGGGCTGGTTTCTGCCAATCAGATAATCATCTGACGTGCGGAAACCAGCCCATATTCTATATTCAGCATATATTCGTTCTACTCTGAAGTCCCCTTAGAACGACGATACTCATCCAGCTGCTCAGGACTGACCACCTGCAGCTGGTCGGTGAGCGGATTACCCGGCGACCAGCCCTCATCCTGAACCGAGTTCTCTTCACGGTTGAAGAAGGTGAGCAGGCGGGGGCGGTGCACCTGCAGGCCGCCCGGGGTGGTCGGCAGCTGCCAATTCTTCATATGGGAGAGCACACCAAACACCAGGCACAGGAGAATAGATAGTGCCATCGCCAGGTTAGGGCGGTGGAACAAGCCGGTTACCAGGGCGGTCTCAGAGGCACCCACAAACGCGACCGTCGCGTACAGGGAGTTACCGCCAAAAATCGCCGGAATGCGGTTGACCATAATGTCACGAATAACGCCGCCGCCAACCGCGGTGGTCACGCCCAGTGCGATAGCGGGCAGCCAGTGCAGACCCAGGTTCAGGGACTTAATGGTGCCGGTTGCCGCCCACGCACCCATGCCGACAAAGTCAATAATGAGCATGGTTCGGGTTGCCCAGCGGGCACTCAAATCGAGGCTGTACGCCAGAATTGACGAGCCGATAGCGCCCACCCAGTAGCCGCCGTCGGTGAGTGCCACCGGCAGTCCGGAGTTCAGTAGGATGTCACGGATCATACCGCCACCCATGCCGCAGGCGACCGCGAGTAGCAGGAAGCCCACGATGTCGAACCGGAAGGCGCGCGCCACGGCACCGCCGAGTAGGCCGTTAGCGACAACGGCGGCAATGTCGACGATGCGGAATACCTGGTCCGGGTCAAAGAGCTCGTGCATGTGCGTTCTCCTGCGTACGTGATGCATGTCTGGGTGGGTGCCGATAGGGAAGGCGCGCACGGTGGGCGGGTCGGGTGACGACGTTATCACCGCATCCGGCTCTGTCTGCCTGTGCGCGTACCTGAAATGGCACCGATTTATTGTAGACCCGCCGCCGCTCCTGCTCCTAGTTGGAAAGTGGTCATGACGAGCTCTGAGACGTAACGGAGAAGCTTGTGGGCGCGCTAAAAGATGGGCGTAGAATGAGTGAATCTCCACCCCCAATGCTCTGTCATGATTGTTTTTGCGCTGGGTTCTTTCCAGTACGGTAGCGGCATCATTTCTTCGCTACTGTTGGCGTTGAGCCCCCTGAATGCGGTGGAGTCCATGGCGGTCATGATGTTTGCCGGTGCGGCGCTGTCGGCGCTCATGGTGTGGCTACCCTCCCGTAAGCTGAGCGCTCGCTAAGCTGGAGCTAGACGAATACTAGAGGCATGTGGCCCGGTCGTTTGATAGACCGGGCCACATCGCAAATCGTTATCTGCGTAAGGTGAAAGGAGCCGCCGTGACGGTATCGCGTGACGAAGTTTTCGAAATCCTGCGGGGCGTGGTGCCCCGCCTGGAGGAGGCGCTTCCCAGCTGGTCGGTGCGCCCCAACATCACGGGTACCGGCGCGGTGGGGCTCTACCTGGACGGCCCCGCAATCTACCGGGACGGCGAGCCCCTGGCCGGCGTGAACGCCGAGGGTGAGCCGGTCGTTCGGCACCTGTGCGGTACGATTCAGACCGCCGACCGCGGCCTGCCGCAGGAGCTCGGGCAGGTGCGCTACCAGTACATTCTGGGCGTGAGCGTGGCGGAGCACGAGAGCGAGTACCCCGAACTGACCGACCTGGCGAGCGTGGGGGAGCCGAGCTGGGTTCCTGCACTGAGGGCCCTGGAGGCGCTGGTGGAGTCCGAGGGCCGCGAGGCGCTGTTCATCAGCCGCGGCGGGTACGTGCCGGGTCGCCGCGCCCTGGGTAAGCGCCGTGTGGCGCTGCGGCGCGAGTTCTTCCCCGGTAAGCCCTGGCTGGGTTTGGGCACGATTGACTGGTGTGCGGGCGTGCGCTCGACCCCGGTGTACGCCGAGGATCTGGTGGCTCTGATGGCCGCGGCGACGCGCCTGGCGAGCGGCTGGGATGCCGCCCTGCGAGCGGACTCGGCGACCAGCTGAAACAAAAGTAGCTAAAACAAAGCGGCGCATCCGACCCGTAAAGGGGTGGATGCACCGCTTCTGTGTAAGCTCTAACGCTTAGTGGGTTTAGCCCAGTGCCTCAGCCAGCTTGAACGAGTTGAGCCGTATCAAGCCGTATGAGATATTGCCTTATCGATAGCATGCAAGGGTGATGCATCCTGCTGCCTCTACGGGGGCGTAACCGTAGCGTTTGTAGAGCGCAACGGCGTGATCACTAGCGGTGTCGGTAGTAATGAGTCGCTGTCGAATGTCTTCTCGGTCAAAGTCCTCAATGACACGCTTTAGAAGCGCAGAACCAACGCCCTGTCGTTGGGCGTGCGGATGCACTAGGAGGTCCTGAATGTAGGCGATAGAATGTCCATCCCCGACGGCGCGGACTAGCCCGACGAGCCGTCCCGTTCCGTCCGTGGTTGCCTCTCGTGCGGTGTAGAGATACCGCGATCCTTCCACCATCGGGACGAGACGTTCGGGTGTTTTGGTATAGGCACTCCAGCCCACAGAATCGTAAAGCTCAGTAAGTTCTTCCACGCTGGGAAGGGGGCTGGTGGAGTCCAAAATACAGTACCGCATACAGGCATTG
Organism: Rothia mucilaginosa; assembly: GCF_001548235.1. Taxonomy (NCBI): domain Bacteria; kingdom Bacillati; phylum Actinomycetota; class Actinomycetes; order Micrococcales; family Micrococcaceae; genus Rothia; species Rothia mucilaginosa. Next base: position 820,988 of record NZ_AP014938.1, on the reverse strand, counting down.
TATAGCGCCAAATTGGGGGAGTTTAGAAACTGCTACCCAACACGTTGCTGGGCTTGAGAACATAGAGGAAGCGGCGCATCCGACCCGTAAAGGGGTGGATGCGCCGCTTCTGTGTAAGCTCTAACGCTTAGTGGGTTTAGCCCAGTGCCTCAGCCAGCTGAATGCCCTGTGCCACGCCACCGAGGGTTGCAGCAATACGGATCAGGTCGTTGACCTGCTCCTTGGTTGCGCCCTCTTCGCGCAGGGTGTGCTCGTGAGCCTCAACGCAGTGGGAGCAACCGTTGACTGCGGACACTGCCAGAGCGAACATCTCGAAGTCCAGCTTCTCAATGCCACCGTTCTTGCCGATGATCTGCATACGCAGGTTTGCGCGCTGGTCATCGTATGCACCGTTCAGGAAGCCACGGGTGCGGTAGAAGATGTTGTTCATGCCCATGATGGATGCAGCACCCAGAGCAGCCTCGTAAGCGGTGTCGCTCAGGTGCTCCTTAGCCTCTGCAGCAATCTCAACAACAACAGAGTCAACCTTGGTTGCTGCTGCGGTTGCGAGGATTGCGCCCCAGAGCTGCTGCTCGGACAGGGAGGTGATGCGGGGCAGGGAGGACAGGTTGAGGCTCATGTCCTTCGCGTAGGAAGGCAGAGCCGAACGCAGGTTATCGATGCTCATGGATTACTTCATCTCCTTGAATGCGTCGATGGTTGCTGCACCCTTCTTCCAGTTGCATGCGCACAGCTCGTCGGACTGCAGTGCGTCCAGCTGGCGGAGCACCTCGTCGGTGTTACGGCCGACGGAGTCAGCGGTAATGGAGACCGACTGGATGGTGTTGTGGGGGTCGATGATGAAGGTTGCGCGGTCTGCAACGCCGTCCTTGTTCAGGATGCCCAGTGCTGCGGTCAGTTCGCGCTTGAGGTCGGATGCCATGACGATGGGCAGGTCCACGAGCTCTTCGTGGGAGCGGCGCCATGCGTAGTGGGTGTACTCGTTGTCAACGGAAACACCGATCACCTGGGTGTCGCGTGCCTCGAACTCGTCAGCGAGCTTGCCGAATGCAGCAATCTCGGTGGGGCAAACGAAGGTGAAGTCCTTCGGCCAGAAGAAGACGACGCGCCAGGTGTCTTCGTCCAGACCCTCGGAGGAGACGGTGGTGAAGTAGTCTTCGGGCTTGGTTGCTTCGATGTCAGCCAGCTTACCGGGGACAACGCCGGTGAGCTCGTATGCGGGGAACTGGTCGCCGATGGTCAGAACTGCCATAGTGTTCTTCTTTCTGCTTCGTGCCGCGCGGATTCGTTGCGCGGCGCTTGTTCTAAGTGGTGCCCAATGGGCGGGCTCGATGACTATTTTATTATGAATAATTCATAATAATCAAGTGATGACGGGTGAAAATGCGAGTATTAAGTCGTGATTTGCGTCACTGAATATTCTGGGATGTTCACAAAAGCTTTTCCGACGCACAAACCCGAGGGTTTAAGCTCGAACCATGACCCCCGAACACAGCGACTTTTCTGAGCACAGCGAACACGTAGAGCCCAACCAGCCCGAACTCATTACCGAACGCCTCACCCTGCGCCACCTGCGCGAGGCGGATATCCCCGACATCGTAGAAGCCTGCCGCGACCCGCAAATGATTCGCTACACCCGCGTACCGCTAAACTACACGCGCGCCGACGCTGAGGACTCCCTACTCACCACCGCCCGTCAAATTGCCGCCGGGCAAATCCAGCGCTGGGCGATTGACGCCTCCGGTGTGTTCGCGGGGAGTATCGAGCTGCGCCTACCTGACGGCACCCCCGAAAGCCCCGGAACCCGCGCCGAACTGGGCTATTACACCGCCCCGAAGGCGCGCGGCAAGGGCTATATGACCGAGGCGCTGCGAGCCGTCCTCGGCTACGCTTTCGACCTACTCGGGCTGGGCCTCGAGACCGTCCGCTGGACCGCCCTGGCGGGTAACGAGGCATCCGAACGAGTGGCGGTTAAAGCGGGTTTCACCGGCATCTACGACGATATTGACCCGAACTCCGGCCGCCCCGACAAGAACGGTCACCCGGTGCAGCATCGGGTGCGCCGCGCCGATATGACCCGCGCGCAATTCGCGGCGCTCTGGGCTAACTAAACTGCGCTAACTAAACCGCGCTCTGGACGTAACGTGCATGGGGTTGAGCGGGAGCCCATGAGAAAGCCCCGCAATCTAGCTACCTGATGCCGAAGCCGCGGAACGAGCCGCTCGGCTCCTCCCACTCGACGAGAACCTCATCCACACGCCCGGCGGTGTCGTCACTGCGCAGCACATCCACCAGGCGTGCGCAGGAGGCGGCAGTACCTTCCGCAACGACCTTCACGCGCCCGTCGTCGAGGTTCTCGGCGTAGCCGGTTAGGCCCATGGGCTTGGCGGTTCCGGCGCACCACCAACGGAAACCGACACCCTGCACTTTGCCGCTGACGAAAGCGACGAGGCGGATTTCGGCGGGTTCTGCCGGGGTGCGGTCGGTGAAGAAATCAAAGAAACCCATGGGTCCTCCCGGGGTCATCTCGTTGAGGGTGGTCTGATGGGGGTGAGCGTCGGTGGCGGCGTCCGGATTAGCTTCTATAGCTTCAGTCTAGAGGGTGCGGGGTGCCTTCTGCTTGGTTGCCGCGCGTACGCGCCGTGAAGAGTTGAATAAGGGTAAAGCAACCGAAGCTGCGCCCTGAAAAGGAGTAACATTAGGGACATTCACTCAGCGGCAACGCTGAACACACGGACATCTACCCGCATACAACCCATCCCCTGGAGGATCATTGAGTTCACGCCCTAAAAAAGCGCCTCTCGTCGGTAACCCGGCGAAGACACCCTACAAGCCCTGGCCTGCTCTCTGGTCCCTGGTTGTTGGATTCTTCATGATCCTGGTGGATGGCAATATCGTCACCATCGCCCTGCCGCACATGCTGCAGGATCTGGAAGCATCCCTGTCGGCGGGTATGTGGGTGACGAGCGCCTACCTGCTGGCGTATGCGGTGCCGCTGCTCATTACCGGTCGTATGGGTGACCGCTTCGGTCAGAAGAACCTGTACATGATTGGTATGGGTATTTTTACGCTCGCCTCCCTGTGGTGTGGTCTGGCGGCGGACGTTGAATCGCTCATCGCTGCCCGCGTGGTGCAGGGCCTAGGCGCATCGCTGATGACCCCGCAGACGATGTCTCTGATTACGCTGATGTTCCCGCCGAATGCGCGCGGTGTCGCCATGAGCATTTGGGGTGCGACTGCGGGTGTCGCCTCGCTGGTCGGCCCGATTCTGGGCGGCGTGCTGGTGGACACCCTCGGCTGGGGCTGGATCTTCTTCATCAACATTCCGGTTGGCCTGGTCGGCCTGTTCTTGGCGTGGCGTAACGTGCCGGTGTTCGAGCAGAAGAAGCACAGCTTCGACTGGTTGGGCGTGGTGCTTTCGGCGGTCGGTCTGTTCCTGCTAGTTTTCGGTATTCAGGAAGGTGCCACCTACGACTGGGGCACCATCACTGACTCGTTCATGGGTACCGGTATTGCGGTGAGCGTGTGGGGTCTGATTATTGCCGGCATTCTGGTGCTGGGCCTGTTCATCGGGTGGCAGGCCATTAACCCGCGTGAGCCGCTGGTTCCGCTGAGCCTGTTCAGCGACCGTAACTTCTCCGTATCGAATGTGGCTATTTCCGCTATGGGTGTGGTTGCTATCAGCATGGCGTTCCCGCTGACCCTGTACCTGCAGCAGGTGGAGGGCCTGGACCCGACCCAGGCAGCGCTGATGACCGCCCCGATGGCGTTGTTCTCGGGCGCGTTGGCGCCGGTGGTGGGTGCGCGTCTGAACCGTAACGACCCGAAGTGGATTGCGGTAATTGGCTTTACGCTGCTGGTTGTTGGTTTTGCCCTGCTCCGCCCGACGATGGTTGCGGAAGGCAACCTGTGGCTGATGGTTGGCCCGATGATTATTCTGGGCGCGGCGAATGCCTGCATTTGGGGTCCGCTGTCGGTGTCGGCGACCCGTAACCTGCCGCCGCAGCGTGCAGGTGCCGGTTCGGGCGTGTACAACGAGACCCGCCAGATGGCGTCGGTGCTCGGTTCGGCTGCGATTACGACCATCATGGCTTCTGCGATTACCTCGCACCTGTCCGCGTTGGGTCCTGCCGCTGCAGCGGGCGGTGGCTCTCACAGCGGCGCTGCTGGAGGTGTACTCCCGCAGATGCTGCGTGAACCCTACGCGGCGGCAATGGCGGATTCCATGATGCTTCCCCTGGTTGCCGCAGCAGTGGGCGCGGTCGTGTGCCTGTTCTACGCCTCCATGAAGACCTCCGAGGCGAAGGGCGCCGCGCAGAACGCTGAGGTGGAGGCCACTAAGTAGAAGGCTTATCGGAGCGCTTTTAGGCATAAGCGGTGCATAACCTGAGATACGGTGCAAATACTGGGACAAACTAGATGCACGCTGTGTATGATGAAGCGGGTCACCGTCGAACAGAAGGGGAGCCAAGAATGGTTCCCTTGCCTCCACCGGAGGGTTCGGCAGTGACCCGCTGTCTTTTAAACGCCGTGCTCACTTGCGGCACACCGGCTGCACACCGGCGACAGCGACACATATGACCACCGCACCGCGTGGCTTGGCTACCGTTTGATACTTCTACTCACCAGAGATGCACTGTACGCAACGTCAGATGGAGCAATCTAACGCGCGGTCAAGACACGAAGAGAGATCCCATGTCTTTTCTGACCTCAACTCGCGTAGTGCGTACCGCGCTCGCTTCGGCGGCACTGCTTGTGCTCAGCTCGGTTGCTGTCCCCGCAGCCCAGGCGTACAACCCCGATATCGACGGCGACGGCATCCCCAACACCTGGGAAATGAAAGGCTACGACGCCGACGGCGACGGCAAGGTAGACGTGGACTACCCCGGCATGGGCGCTAACCCGCTGAAGAAGGACCTCTTCGTGGAGATGGACTACATGCCCGGCCTGCTCGCTAGCGAGGAAGAGCTCGACCGCATCACCGAATCCTTCGCGCAGTTGCCCCTCCGCAATCCGAACGGCACCACCGGCATCAACATCCACCTGGAGAAAGAGAGATGGCTAAAATCCCCACCTTGAGTTTGGTATTTTTGCCATTGTCTTCCTTGATTTGTTCAAGATCTTGAGCCAAAATCCTCACTTCCTCTTTCTAAAATCTAGTTTTTAAAAAAATAGGCTATCTACCAGAAGTAGATAGCCTATTTTTTATGAGATGCTTGGGTGCTTACGCTTTCAATTTGTCAAACTTTGCTTTGACATTCGCCTTGAATTCTTCAAGCTTAGCCTTGCGTTCGGCTTTACGCTCAGCCTTCATCTGTGCACGCGCCTGGTTGTAGAGGTCTTCTTGGACTTGCAGAGCTGCTTCGATTTCGGCTACGACGGTTGCTACATCCCAACGCACGATTTGGGTGTCGTACTTGGTGAAGTAAGCATCGATGACTGCTTCGTTGTCTTCTTGCACCAAGGCAACAACGGCTGTTTCACCGTTAGTCAATTTTTGAGAAACAACGTCAATCAGGCCAGCTTCTGCCGTATCAACGGTATCACCAGCAACCAAACCATAGAGGCTACCAATACCATAACCAAACAAGACGCCGATAGGACCACCCAAAAGCCCGATAACTGCACCGAGCAAGCCACCTTCTAGGGTTGCATCCGTCGTTGAATCTTCAAAATCATAGCGTTCTTTTTCAACGATATGACCGTTTTCATTTTTGACCAGGGCGATTTGAGCAACCTTGGTCGTCTGAGTTTGGCGGAAAGCCTTCAAATCTGCAAAGGACTGATAAGCTTCGCTTTCGGTGTTAAAGACTGAAATTACTAGGTTTTCCATAGTTGGTACCTCGTTCCTAAAGACTATATATACATTGTAATACAGTTCTCTTTTTTGGGAACTACTTTTTGCGACAATTTACCTCGGCGGCAGCCGGTAGGCTGAGTCCTAAAGCAGAGGGGCCCGGCATCCAGTATGGATGCCGGGCCCCTCTCTGCTTGCTGTGGCGTTAGCGGCTGATGGTTGCCGAAGCGCGCAAACCAGCCAGATCCTGGAAGGTGTACTCGCCACCCTCGGTCAGCTGCATTGCGACGCTACCGCTGGTGATCTGAGCGGTGGTGGTCAGAGTGTAGCTGGAGGTCACCTCGGTGAAGTACACCGGAACCAGCGAAGCCAGCACCTGTGCGTAGCTCACGCCGTCCTTCGCGGTGGCTTCCAGGTAGTCGGAGGTGCGGATGTCCAGTACGCCGGTCCAGACGTTGTCCTCGATGGTCGGCTCGTAGAACTTCGCAGTGTATGCGATGCCGTTGAACGCCGCCACGGCGGGGTTGTTGGTCTTCGCGCCACCTTCGCTCTTAGCGAGTGCCGGGATCTCAACGTCGTTATCGACGTCCCACAGTAGCGGGTCGGTGACATCCTCGGCGGTGGGGAAAGTGAACTCGAAGGTCACCTGCAGGTGCGCCTGAGGGTACAGCCAGGAGCTGCCCTGGAACTCGCCCTTGGAGTTGATGGGTGCGGAAATCCACAGACCTGCACCACCGTACAGGCCTGCACCGACGCTACCGCCGGGGGTGAAGGTGCCGCCGCCGGCGCTCCGCGGGGTGGTGGAGGTTGCGGTGATGTTGGGTACCTGCACGGTGTAGGAGTCCAGGCCGTAGCGGGTATCAAAGTCGTTGGCGGGGTTCGAGTTGAACGCCTGAGTGAAGACACCGAACTTCAGGGTCGGGGTTTCCTGCGCATCGGTGGACGCCGCGTAGGCGGGTACCGCCGCTGCGGTTGCGATGACGGGGGTGCTCCACGCGGCACCCTTGATGAGGGCGCGGCGGTTCAGACCGTTAGTGGTGTTCGAGGAAGAAGTCATGGGATCTCTCTTGTCATTAAGAATGTGGTGATGCATGTGATTTGAATTACTGATACTCTAATGTAATTCAGCTCATCTTCAAAATTATCTCAACTTTTACCTCAATGTATGAACATTGCGGCACCCAGCTCACCTAACACGTGAAACGGGAGCATCATGGAAACCGAGGAGAACGCCCTCCCGGAAAACTCCATCGAAACACCACCGGAACATTATCGGTCACCACACACTAAGGAACACAACATGGCATTTCTGAAGAGCGCACGCGTCACGCTTGCCTCCCTCGCAGTGCTCTGCCTGGGCACTATCGCAGCCCCCGCAGCAAACGCCTACAGCCCCGACATCGACGGCGACGGCATCCCCAACACCTGGGAGATGAAGGGCTACGACGCCGACGGCGACGGCAAAATCGACGTCGACTTCCCCGCAATGGGCGCAGACCCCAAGCACAAGGACATCTTCGTAGAGATGGACTACATGGCAGGCCTGCTGCCCAGCGAAGATGAACTGGACCGCATCACCAAGATTTACGCCGACCTGCCCCTGCGCAACCCCGACGGCACCCACGGCGTGAACATCCACCTGGACGCCGGTGACGCCCGCAGCGCCAAGTACAACCTCGGCGGCGGCAACGAAATCAGCTACCAGGCACTCGACAGCGAATTCAAGGCGCTCCACCGCATCAAGGCGACCGAAGGTAAGTTCAACCCTGCCCGCGAAGGTACCTTCCACTACATGATCTGGGGCGACTACTACGACAACAGCTACTCCTCCGGTATCGCTAACTTTGGCGGTCGTAACTTTATGGTCACCGTTGGCCCGCACTTCTGGGGCACGGCAAGCAGCGACATCCGCGTGGCAGTGTTCGTGCACGAGCTCGGCCACAACCTCGCACTGAGCCACGGCGGCTGGGACGAAATCAACTACAAGCCCAACTACTACAGCGTCATGAACTACCAGTACACCCTCACCGGTGTGCCCATGGCTGACGGTAGCCGCTACTTCGGCTACTCCACCGCCGAGTACCGCATGCTCAACGAGGCGAAGCTGTACGAGGCGCGCGGCTTCGGTCCCCGCGCGGCTGGCTTCCTGTACAAGGGCAAGCCCGCCAACCAGCCGATTGACTTCAACGGCAACGGCAAGATCGACACCGAGCCGGTGTCCGTGGACCTCAACGGTGACGGCATGATCACGAACCTGGGCGCGGCAAACGATGTGAAGATGATCCGCTTCCAGGCGACCGAGCACCCCGAGAAGAACAAGGGCCCCGAGCACATTGAACCGAGCGGCATTACCGCTGAACACGCTCGTTCGCTGGGCCTGATTAAGTAGGCTGACTAGGCGGCACACCGCCGATAAATACCCTTGCCAGCTCAATAAAATGGCAGAACAAAAGGTGCGGATACCGAATCATCATTCGGTATCCGCACCTTTACTCTATGCAGCTTTCAGCTCAGCGTTCAGCCCAGCAGTGGAGCCTAGACAGCCTCGACCACGCGGCCGGTATCCACCAGCACCTGCGCGATGTGGCCCAGCGCCTCCTCATTCTGCAGCGAAGAAACATCGCCCAAAGAACGGCCCTGGTACAGCTCACCGAGCAGACGGCGAGTAATCTTACCTGAACGAGTCTTCGGGATATCGGCAACTGCCACAACATCCTTCGGCTTAGCAATCGGGCCAATGTGCTCACGCACGTGCGCGGTCAGCGCCGCCTTCAACTCATCCTCAGCCAGGACCTTACCCTCGTCGGTGAGCGTCACGTAGGCGACCGCCTGGTGACCGGTCAGCTCATCCTCCACGGGGCAGACACCAGCCTCAACCACAGCCGGGTGAGTCACCAGAGCCGACTCAATCTCAATCGTGGACAGGCGGTGACCCGAAATGTTGATTACGTCATCAATACGGCCGAGGATGTACACGTTACCCTCTTCGTCTTCCTTCGCGCCGTCACCAGCGAGGAACCAGCCGCGCTCGCCGTAGTGACGCCAATAGGAATCCAGGTATCGCTGCGGGTTCTGCCACACGGTACGAGCCATGGACGGGCCAATCTTATCGACCACAATAAAGCCCTGCTTACCGGGTTCGACCGGGTCGCCGTGCTCATCCACCACGCGGGTGGACACGCCAGGAACGGCGCGGGTAGCGCAACCGGGCAGGGGAGTGCAGTGCGGGGTGCCCTCCGGGTAGGTGCCCTCGGGCGCGAACGCCGGGTCGTGCGGGCGCGGGGAGCACACGGTCGAACCGGTCTCCGACTGCCACCAGGTGTCGATGAACGCCGCGGTGCCGCCGCCCACGTGCTGACGCAGCCAACGCCACGCCTCCGGGTTAATGGATTCACCCACCGAACCGAGCAGACGCACGGTCGAGAAGTCGTACTTGCCGGGCTCCGGGCCGTTCGGGAACGCACCCATGAGGGAACGGATCAGGGTAGGCGCGGTGTAGTAGTTGGTCACGCCGTAGCGTTCGATGACCTCGAAGTGGCGGCCGTAGTGCGGGGTGTTCGGGGTGCCCTCGTAAATCACCTCGGAGACACCGTTAACCAGCGGACCGTAGATTTCGTAGGTGTGCGCGGTCACCCAGGCGAGGTCGGCGGTGCACCAGTGAACGGTGGACTCAACCTTCTGCGGGTCGTTGACCGCGGACAGCTCGTCGGGGCGCAGCACGCCGTTCTCGTCCACGTAATCCGGCAGCAGATCGTACAGCAGCGCGTGAGTGTACGCGGTCTGCACCAGGTAGCCGCCCATGGTGTGCACCAGGCCCTTGGGCTTACCGGTCGTGCCGGAGGTGTAAATAATGAACAGCGGATCCTCGGCGTCGTGCAGTTCGTAGGCGTGGGTGTCCGCCTGATCGTCGACCAGGTCGTGGTACCAGACGTCGCGGCCCTCAGTCCACGGCACAGCCGCGTGCGCAACCGGGTCGGAGGCGCTGGTGCGATCCACCACGATCACGTGCTCAATGTTGTTCTCACCGGAGCATGCCTCATCGGCGTTCACCTTCACGGGAACAACCTTGCCGCGGCGGTTCTGGCCGTCGGTGGTGATGAGAACCTTCGCGCCGGTGTCTTCCACACGGAACTTCAGCGCCTCGGCGGAGAAGCCACCGAAGACGAGGGAGTGAATCGCGCCAATACGCGCGCAGGCGAGGGTGAAAATAATGGTTTCGGGGATGACGGGCAGGTAGATGACCACGCGGTCACCCTTGCGCACGCCCAGGGACAGCAGACCGTTCGCTGCCTTCGCGATGCGGCGCTGTAGCTCGGCGTAGGTGATGGCTTCACGGTCGCCGGGTTCACCCTCAAAGTAGAGGGCGACCTTGTCGCCGCGGCCCGCCTCCACGTGGCGGTCTACGCAGTTGTAGGCGACGTTGAGCTTACCGCCCTCGAACCACTTAATTTCGGGGATGCTGAACTGTTCGATGCCGTCCTCGTCGAAGCCGAGGGACTTCGGCTTCTCGAAGCGGTGCGCGGTGTGCCAGGGCTCAGCCCAGGTGAGGCGCTGCGCCTGCTTCTCCCAGAACGCGATGCGTGCCTCGTCAGATTCGTGGGCGGGGTTCGGGGTGGGATTCAGCGGGTCGGTGAACGAGTAGGGGGTGGGCAGTCCCATTATTCTCCCATCGGTTGCTGGCATTAGCACCCTTGCTTGCCGTGCCGCTGTCTGTGTGACCGTGGGGTCTGTGTGTGCGTTGGCGAGGGGGTTGCTGCGACGTCGTTGAGCCAGGTCTCTCGGTCGCTCTGGATGGTTTGCCTTCTTAGTAAAGCGCGCTCGAGGGGGTGGACGCAAAGGGGACCGTCATATTCGGAATGGTGAGTACCAGTTCGTAATATAACGACATATTTAAAGATCCCGCCCCGCGCTCACTGCTGTGGGGCGCGGGGCGGGATTCATCATCATCATTCAGTAGGCGACAGGTTTCCCCGCCGACTTCTTTTTCCGGCGCGTAGCGATGATTGGCTCACCTTCGGGAGCAACCACGCGGCGGACATCTCTCCTAAAACTCAGCGTGAACGCCGAGCTTTCTCTATTAGTTGCTGGGGTACTTTGCCTTCACCCAGCGCTCGAATACGCCCACCAGCGCGTCGGTAATCTTACCGAGCACCGCCAGCGCCACGATGGCGAGTAGCAGGCGGTCGGTGCGGCCGTTGTTCTGCGAGTCGGTCAGCAGGTAACCCAGACCCATGGATGCACCCAGCAGCTCAGCGGCGACCAGGAACAGCCACGCCTGAGCCAGCGCCAGACGCAGACCCGAAACCACCGAGGGCAGAACCGCGGGAAGCTGAACCGTGGTGAACAGGCGCAGACCCTTCAGACCGAAGGCGCGTGCCGCCTCCACAAGCTTCGGGTCAACGTGTGCCAGAGCCGCAGAAACCGTGGTGTACACGGGGAAGAACGCACCAATAGCAACTAGGGTCACCTTAGAATTCTCGCCGATACCAATCCACAGCAGAAGCAGCGGAACCCATGCCAGGGACGGTACGGCACGCAACGCACCAATGGTCGGCGCGGCAATCAGACGCACCGGCGCAGACAAGCCAATCAGCGCACCCAGCACCAGGCCGAGCACGGCACCAATACCGAAACCAATCAGCACACGCTGAGTAGAAATCGCCACGTGGCGGCCCAACTCGCCGCGCTGCGCCAGCTCAATACCGGCATTGACCACACGGTCGGGGGAGGGCAACTGAACCTGGGTGAACACGCCGTTCGTGCTCAGGATGTACCAGAGGGCAATCAACGCCAGGGGAAGAATCAGACCCAGGTACTGCTTACCGGCGAACGGGTTCGACGGCAGCTTCACGGAAGAGACACGCTTCTCAGAACGCTCAGCGCGAGTGCTGGAGGCGGCGGTAATCGTTGCGGCGGTCATTACTTCTCAACCACCTTCGCGATCTTCTCGACGGCTGCGCTGTCAGCCTTCTTTGCGAACTGGTCGTCCACGATGCTGTTCAGTGCCTTGTCCACGTCGGACTGGGAGGGAACGTCGCCGGACTCGACCAGAATCGGACCGACACCCTTCAGAACCTCAACCTGCTTAGCGCCCGGAACCGGGTCAATATCCAGGTGGGTGCGCTCCATGACGACCTGGGCGGTCTCATGCTTAATGCCGGACTCCTCCTCGACAATCTTCACTGCCTCTTCGGGGTTCTTCTTAGCCCAGGTGCGAGCATACTCGTACACGTCCACGATGGTCTGTGCGGCGGTCGGGTTGGACTGAATGAACTTCTCGGTTGCGTTCAGGAAGCCATAGGTATTGAAGTTCAGGTTGCGGTAGAAGAGCACGTCGCCGCTTTCCACCTCGGCGGCAGCCATGATCGGGTCCAAGCCGCTCCACGCGTTGACCTGACCGTTATCCAGGGCGGTGCGACCGTCGGCGTGCTGCAGGTTCTGAATGGTCAGATCCGAAGCAGAAATACCCTCCTGCTTGAGTGCCTGCAGCAGCAGGAAGTAGGGGTCGGTACCCTTGGTCACGGCAACGGTCTTACCCTTCAGGTCCGCGACCTTGGTGATACCCGAATCCTTGCGAGTCACCAGAGCCGACCACTCCGGCTGAGAGTACAGGCTAATGACCTTGATGGGGGAGCCATTAGCGCGTGCCAGCAGCGCCGCCGAACCGGCGGTCGAACCGACATCAATATTGCCGCTACGCAGCGCCTCATTCGCCTTGTTCGAACCGGCAGACTTCACCCACTCAACCTTCTTGCCCTCGGCGGACAGGGCGGTCTCAAGCCAACCCTTCTTGCGGATAATCAGGGACAGCGGGTTATAGGTCGCGTAGTCAATGGTCACGGTGTTCTGGTCGCCACCACCGGCAGCACCGGAGGCGTTAGCGGAACCGGAACCTTCACCGGCGCAGGCGCTAAGCAGAGTAGCAAAAGCGGCGGCTGCGGCAAGGGACTTGAGGGCGGTACGGCGAGACGGGGAGTAAGTCATGATGAAATCTTTTCGCTTCTGAAGATGATGATGTGTGTTGATGAGATGAAATGCGGCAGCACTAGCCTTGTTTGTGACTTTGGACTTATCAGCGGCTTTTAGGCGTTATCTTCCACGCCGAGCTCAGCCAACAGTTCGCTACGCAGCGCCGTGATCTCTGCATCGGCGCGGTCACGCGGGTGAGAGCGGTCAACAGTCACAATGCGCTGGATGGTGGCGGGCGCCTCCGGGGTGTCCTTACCGAGGACAATAACCCGGTCAGAGAGGTACAGCGCCTCTTCCACATCGTGGGTAACCAGCAGAATCGTGGTCGGGTCTTGACGGTGCACATCCAACAGCAAATCCTGCATGTTGATGCGGGTCAGCGCGTCCAGAGCACCGAAGGGCTCGTCGAGCAGCAGCACGCCGGGGTTGCGTGCGAGTGCTCGCGCCAGGGACACGCGCTGAGCCATACCGCCTGAAATTTCCTTGGGACGGTGGGTTGCGTATTCGCCCAGGCCGACCAGGTCGAGCAGGCGCGCTACGGATGCCGCGCCTTCAGATTTTTTGGTGCCCTGCGGCAGTCCGAGCGCCACGTTGTCGGCGACGGTGCGCCAGGGGAGCAGGCGCGGTTCCTGAAAGCCGATAGCGACGCGGGGGTCGAGGCCGGTCACTGCCTTCTCGCCGATACGCACGGTACCTGCGGTGATGCGGTTCAGGCCTGCTGCTGCACGCAGGAGGGTGGATTTGCCGCATCCGGAGGAGCCGATGACGGAGATAATCTCGCCGGGGGCTGCGGTGAAGGAGACTCCGCGAAGAACTTCGTGGGTTCCGCCGGGCACGGGGAAAGATTGTCCGACGTCTTCGAAGCTGAGGGGGACTGCGGCGGTGGATACGGCGTGTCGGCCGGTGTTTTCACTGGTGGGTACGTCAGTTACTGCACTGTTGAGTGTCATGTCACTTCCATCGTTCCTGGCGTTAGCACCGGGAGGCGGAAGAATCCGCGCCGGTTGCTGCGACGTCGTGGAGCCAGGTCTCTCAGTCGCTCTGGATGGTTTGCTCCTTCAACCCTATGGGCTGTGCCACGCCTCAATCAACCCAGCGGGCGCGTGTGAATTTCTATGACTCTTTATTTCGCATTTGTCACGAAATATTTCGGGTCCACGTCACAAAAAGATTTTTTCGTCACAAAGGTGACCTCCCTCCCGCGCGCCCCGTACACTCAAACAACGAGATCATGAGTCCCGGCGCTAAGCTCTGGCTAGCCGGGCGGCAACCCTCTCCCGTAGCGGGGTGCCCCAGATGATGATCTGGCCTCAATGGAATGAGGCAAGTACGGCGCGAACGCGCCACCTGCACGAAGGCCACCACCGAACGCAGAAGGCATCAGGAGGCGGCGCGCGGGGTGCAGGGTACAAACCCGATCGTCCCCGATCATTCGCGAAAGGAAAATCGATGGCTGAGCAGAAGAAGCGCATCGTAGTTAACGCATTCGAGATGACCTGCATCGGTCACCAGAGCTTCGACCTCTGGCGTCACCCGCGCTCCCGCGCAACCGAGTACAACACCATCAAGTACTGGACTGACCTGGCTAAGACCCTTGAGCGCGGCCTGTTTGACGCCGTGTTCATCGCTGACGTGGTCGGCATCTACGACGTGTACAAGAACTCTGCCGCTCCCGCTATCGAGGGTGCCGCTCAGGTTCCCGTGAACGACCCCGCAACCCAGATTTCTGCAATGGCTGCAGTGACCGAGCACCTCGGCTTCGGCGTGACTGCTGCCGCTACTTTCGAGCAGCCCTACACCCTGGCTCGCCGCTACGCCTCCCTCGACCACCTGACCGAGGGCCGCGTCGGCTTCAACGTTGTGACTTCTTACCTGCCTTCGGCTGCTGAGAACCAGGGCCTGCCCACCCAGATTCCGCACGACGAGCGCTACGACATTGCTGACGAGTTCCTGGACGTCTGCTACAAGCTGTGGGAAGGCTCCTGGGAAGACGGTGCAGTCATCAAGGACCGCGAACGCGGCATCTACGCTGACCCCTCCAAGGTCCACCCGATTGGCCACAAGGGCAAGTACTTCTCCGTGCCCGGCATCTCCCTGACCGAGCCGAGCCCGCAGCGCACCCCCGTGATTTTCCAGGCTGGCGCATCCAGCCGCGGCCAGAAGTTCTCCGGCAAGCACGCTGAGGCTGTGTTCATCAGCGCCCTGCGCCCCGACCTGACCCGCGTCGTGACCGACCGTATTCGTGCCGCTGCTGAGGAGCAGGGCCGTAGCCGCGACGACGTGAAGATCCTCGCGATGCTCTCGGTCATCGTGGATGAGACCGAAGAGAAGGCAAAGGCAAAGTACGAGGAGTACAAGAAGTACATCAACCTCGAATCTGCACAGGCTATTATCGGCGGCTGGTCCGGCGTTGACCTGTCCCAGTTCGACGAGGACGAGATCCTGAACTACGTGCAGACCGAGTCGATTCAGTCCTTCCTGACCCCCTTCACCCTGCAGGCGAAGGACAAGAAGTGGACCCGCAAGGCTATCGCCGAGCACACCACCATTGGTGGCATGGGCGAGGTCATTGTTGGTGACCCGATTCAGGTTGCTGACGAGCTGGAGCGCTGGATCGACGAGGGCGGCCTGGACGGCATCAACCTGGCGTACCACGTCTCCCCGGGTTCCTTCGAGGACTTCATCGAGTACGTTGTTCCCGAGCTGCAGAAGCGCGGCCGCTACCGCACCGAGTACGAGGGCAACACCCTGCGTGAGAACATCTTCGGTAAGGGCCACACCAAGGTCGCTGACTCCCACCCGGCTGCTAAGTACCGCGGCGCATACGTGGGCAAGCCTTCGGCTGCTGACACCCCGGCTCGCGCAATCGCTGAATAAGCGTTGCCGCTGATGCGTGCCGTGTAGGTTCGCTCAAACTTAACGATTGAAAACAAGAACGCCCGTTCTGCTGGAGGATTTGTATCCCCGGCGGAGCGGGCGTTTCTTTATACTGGGTGGCATGACTGAACTGAACCAGGTTGAACTGAACCATGATGACCGCTGCCCCTGCTCGAGCGGCGAGGTGTACGGCGCCTGCTGCGGCAGGTTCCTGGGCGAGTTTGCCGCCTCCGGCACACTGACTGCTCCCGCACCGGAGCAGCTGATGCGCTCGCGTTTTACCGCGTTTGCGACCGGGGATGCGGCGTATCTGCTGGCGAGCTGGCATCCGAGTACTCGCCCGGCCGCCTTGGAGTTGGAGGATGATATCCGCTGGTATCGCCTGGATGTTCTGGCCTCTTCGGGTGGTCCGTTTGATGCGTCCGGTACGGTGGAGTTCGTTGCGTATTACCGTTCGGTGCCGGGTGTTCCTGCGGAGGAGCGGGTGAAGGGCAGCATGCATGAGCTGTCGCGCTTTGAGAAGATGGGCGGCGCCTGGTTCTATGTGGATGGTGACGTCCGCTAACGCCCCTTATACACATGCATAGTGCGGGCATAAAAGAAATGGCAGAATCATTCCGAAACCGGAACGATTCTGCCATTTCTTGTTTTGGTTAGCTTCTGCTTTTTAGCAGTTTTTCAAGATAGTTCTCTAAGCGCGAGGCTACCTCTAGCTCGCGGTCAGAAATAATGCCGGTGTGTTCGTGAATCGATCTTGAGAGACCGTCATAAAGGCGATATATCTGTTTTCCAGAAAGTGTCAGGATATCTCGACGTTCTTGAGAATTAAGAACCGAAGATAAAAGAATAATGTCTCGGAAATGTCGATTTTTATCGGAATCTCCATTGTTGAGCAGAGCCGATACTTTCTCGTACAGAGCGCCCAAACCATCAGGAACGTTGACTGTAAATTGGCGGTTAGCGCAGAGTACAGATGCTTTACGGGTGCGTTCAAGCCCAAACTGGGCGCCACGAGTTTCTAGTAGGCGGCCAAACCCCGGGTATTCATAGGTGCGAGCGACCTCTGACTGCCCTGAAGGGATGAGGATATCTATCTGAGCTTCGCCGCGAACCCACCGGTGATTTTGGCCGGATGCATTGAACCCGGCAATTGAAAATCCGGCATTGCTAAGAGCCTCATGGAACTGACGAATATGCGCCCGGGAAGCGCGGATATCAAGAATAACGTCGATATCGTGGGTGGAGCGAGAACCTGCGTAGCTTCGTTCTGCAGCCAACAGACGCATCATGCTTCCGCCAGCCAGGGACCATCCTTGCGGCATAATCTCTGAAATATCAGCCAGACCAAGCCATGAGGCGCGTTCTGCCCCAATAGCAGGAATCAAAATAGGTGATGCGTTCATGACTAAGACGCTTCCTTGAAAACAGAATCTTGAAGAATACGCTCTGCCTCAGCGGAGCTTCGCGGGTCACCTAAATCTAGAAGATCCACCGCCACGTGCAGGGGCAGAATATGGGGCGGCTCATCGCATTCACGCAAAATGACGTTCGCTGAATCCGCGGAAGCCGGAAGCAGATTGTAGAGAAAAATGATGTTCCCCAAATCCTGATGCGAGACGTATGCATCAACCATTGAGCCGTGCACCTGCGAAATATCGCTACTGATGCCAGTAAGTGACAATGCAGGGTCTTCCAAAATTGCCGGAATCTCAGCGGGAGGAGCCTGCAGATGATGTACTTTCAGCCCGCGGCGGGCTCGGTATCGCTCAACAGACGCAGGTCCTTGCATCTGAATTGCTGAGGCGCGTTCTTTCGCCCTGCGGCGTTCCTCAGCAGATAGAACAGATGACTGGCCATCGCAGTAACGCGCCAAAGCGTTGAACGCATCGAAGGAAATAGGGCGGCCAGCATTACTGCGGTGCGCAGCGGGCAGGGCGTCGACAACCCAGCGGCTTCCCAATTTACGCCCCTGGAGCATCCCGCGTTCTAGGCGGGCGCGCACGCTTCGCTCTGAAACCTGAGCTTCTTGGGCATACTCTTGAACGGACATCATGGCAGAATCATACCGGAAACGGAATGATTCTGCCATAAAATTGCGCCCGCATCCAGGCACGATAAGGAACGTGCATGAGCGAACCGGATACACAAAAGGCAGGTCCTTCGACAGCTTGAAAACTTACGTTCTCAGCCGCCTCAGGAACCTGCCCTCAGCAAATATGTAGACTGTTGGACTTAGCTAGTCCAGCCGTTAATGATGCCCATACCGAAGTAGATCACGAACACCGCGGAGACCAGGTACATCAGCCAGTGCACGTCCTTGCCCCGGCCCTGTACCAGGCGAATGAAAGTGTAGGACACGAAGCCGGCACCAATACCGTTCGCAATCGAGTACGACAGCGGCATGAAAATGATGGTCAAGAACGCCGGAATACCCAGACCCCAGTCAGTCCAGTCAATATTCACAGCCTGGCGAATCATCAGGAAGCCGACCACGACCAGCGCCGGAGCAACCGCCTCGAAGGGCACGATGGTGACCAGCGGCGAGATGAAAATCGCCAGCAGGAACAGCACGCCGGTCACAATGTTCGCAAAACCGGTGCGTGCACCCGCACCAATACCGGTAGCGGACTCCACAAAAATCTGGTTCGCCGAACCGGACGCGCCACCACCAACAACGGAACCGAAAGCGTCCACGAGCAGGACCTTGTCGATGTCCTCAACCTTGCCATCCTTCATGGTGCCAGCCTCGGTGGCAAGACCGACCGAAACGCCCATCGCGTCGAAGAACACGGACAGCAGAATGGTGAACACCAGCAGCGAAGCAGCCAGCGGGCCAATGTGGGTGAATGCGCCGAACAGGTCAGCGGAACCAATGAGGGAGAAGTTCGGGGTGGTGAACTTCATGTCATCCAAGGAGGGCACGTTCAGGGACCAGCCGGTTGCCGCCTCCTTCACGGAACCGGAGGGGACAAGCGCCTCCAGAATCAGGGACAGTGCGGTAGAGGCGAGCACGCCCCACAGGATTGCGCCCTTCACGTTACGGATGAACAGGGCGATGGTGAAGAACAGACCGAAGAGGAAGACGAGAGTGGGCCAGCCGAGCAGGTGACCGCCCGCGCCGAGGGTCACCGGCACGGTGGAGCCGGCAGCGTCAGGCATGCGGCGGATAATGCCGGAGTCGACCAGACCAATAAAGGAAATGAAGAAGCCGATACCGACCACAATCGCGGTCTTGAGCGACTCGGGGACCGCCTCAAACACCGCGGTACGGAAGCCGGTGAGCACCAGAACGGTCATGATCAGACCGGCAAGAACGACCAGGCCCATGATGTCTGCCCAGGTCAGGTTCGGGGTGGTGGCAATGGTGGAGGCGAGCAGCGCATTCACGCCCAGGCCAGCCGCCATCGCGAAGGGCTGCTTGGCGATAACACCCATGAGGATGGTCATCACGCCGGCAACCAGTGCGGTCACAGCCGCGACGGGTGCGATACCGAGGGTGCGTTCGGATGCGTCCTTGCCGAGGCCGATGATGAGGGGGTTCAGCACCACGATGTAGCTCATGGCGAAGAAGGCGGCGAGGCCGCCGCGGAATTCTGCGGCGATGGAGGAGCCGCGTTCGGAAATCTTGAAGTAGCGGTCGAGCGCACCGGTGGGCGCTGCCGCCTTCTGGGGTTCAGACATGTGAGGATCCGTTGATGTTGTTCGGTGTGTACTGTTGCGCCGCCGGTTTCGCGGGCAAAGCTCGCGGGTGAAGTCCGGGGTGAATTTCACGGGCCAGGCTCACGGGGTAGATCCCGGGTCGGGCGCCACAATGGTTCAACCATTGTAGGCGCCGCCGCGTAGCTTGTGCCGTTAAAACGCGTTGTGTGCGGCGATCCAGTCGGTGACGTGGTGTTTCCCCGCTCCTGTAGTTAGGTCGGCTGCAGGGGAAGAATAGCGCAGGGCGGGGTACCGGCACACCAAAGGTGCCGATACCCCGCCCAGCTGGTGCCCGCACCTCCACGTGTGGAGGGTTCGGCACCCGATGTATTTAGTGCATCCAGCCGGTAATCAGGCCGTTAGCGAAGAAGATGAGGAACACTGCGGAAACCACGTACATGAGCCAGTGCACGTCCTTGCCGCGGCCCTGCACCAGGCGGATGAAGACGTAGGACAGGAAGCCTGCGCCGATACCGTCCGCGATGGAGTAGGACAGGGGCATGAAGATGATGGTCATGAACGCGGGGATACCCAGGCCCCAGTCGTTCCAGTCGATGTTCACTGCCTGGCGGATCATCAGGAAGCCAACGAACACCATTGCGGGTGCAACAGCTTCGAAGGGCACGATGGTGACCAGCGGGGACAGGAAGATTGCGACGAGGAACAGTGCGCCGGTGACGACGTTCGCGAAGCCGGTGCGTGCACCCGCGCCGATACCGGTTGCGGACTCCACGAAAATCTGGCTGGAGGAGGAGGAAGTGCCACCGCCGACTACGGAGCCGAGGGCGTCCACGAGCAGGACCTTGTCGACGTTCTCAATCTGGCCGTCCTTGATGGTGCCTGCTTCGGTTGCGAGACCGACGGAGGTGCCCATTGCGTCGAAGAACGCGGAGATGAGGATGGTGAAGATCAGCAGAACTGCAGCCATGCCGCCGAGGGTGCCGAAGGCACCGAACAGGTCAGCGGAGCCGAACAGGGAGAAGTTGGGCAGCTTGCTGGTGTTGGAGTCCCAGACGGGGACGTTCAGGGACCAGCCGGTCGGGGACTGAAGCGAGCTGCCGGAGGGCACGACCTTCTCCAGGATGATGGAGAGGGCGGTGGAGGCGAGCACGCCGTAGAGGATGGCGCCCTTCACGTTGCGGATGAACAGCGCAATGGTGAGGAACAGGCCGAAGAGGAAGACGAGGGTGGGCCAGCCGAGCAGGTGGCCGCTCACGCCGAAGGAGACGGGCACGGTGGTGCCTGCTGCGTCGGGCATACGGCGGATGATACCTGCGTTGACGAGACCGATGAACGCAATGAAGAAGCCGATACCGACGACGATTGCGACCTTGAGCGACTCGGGGACCGCGTTGAACACTGCGGTGCGGAAGCCGGTCAGCACGAGGATGGTCATCAGCACACCAGCCCATACGACCAGACCCATGATGGCGGGCCAGGTCAGGCCGGGGGTGGAGGCGATGGTGGTTGCCAGCAGTGCGTTCACGCCGAGGCCTGCCGCCATGGCGAAGGGCTGCTTGGCGATAACACCCATGAGGATGGTCATGACGCCTGCGACCAGTGCGGTCATTGCTGCGACCTGCGGTACACCGAGGGCGTTGCCGGATGCGTCCTTGCCGAGGCCGATGATGAGGGGGTTCAGCACGACGATGTAGCTCATCGCGAAGAAGGTGGCGAGACCGCCGCGGAATTCGGCGGCGATGGTGGAGCCTCGCTCAGTGATTTTGAAGTAACGGTCCAGTGCGCCCTTGGCTTCTGCCTTGGGGGTCTGGGGAGCCGCGGTGTTCTCAGAAGACATTCGTGAAAATCCGTAGATACTCATAGTCGGGGCGGGCACCGGGGTTCCGAGCCCGCATAAAAAAGTGCCACTTCCCGGTGTGTTGGGGAGGTGACACTGTTGTACCGAAATATTCTACGGTTAAAGTTTCTCTAAGCGTTAATCCAGGAAACTCCCAGCTTTCGTTCAGAAAGCCTGAAAAGGCACTGTAGAAACTATAAAATCCGCTGACTAGCAAAAAAATATATGTTTTGAATCTAAATAATTCGAAAATCTATACCATTTAGGTTGTGAAGGTGGTAGTCTTCTAGCACCAGGCCTGCGGTGGTGAAGTTTAGACCCACCCGCTACAGACGGGGATTCAACGATGAAAAATGCTCTGAGAGTGTGCGCAGTATTGTGTACGGTTCTGACCTTTCTGCTGGGTAGCGCCCTCATCTCTGTCCTGGAGACGCAGACCCCTCTGGGTACCAATGTGCAGGTACAGCTTTCTCTGCGTGCTTCGCAACAGTCTAAGTCTGAGCTGATTCAGAACTTTGATGCTCTGGTGGATCGCTACGCTGCCGATGGTGCCCAGCTACTCAAGGTGGTCGCCGACCCCGAAGATTTCTGGCACGGAAAATCCGTCTACGTGTTTGGGACGAATTCACTGAGCTCTGACGGTGAAACTATCGATTGGTTCGAC
This sequence comes from Rothia mucilaginosa, assembly GCF_001548235.1. Lineage (NCBI taxonomy): Bacteria > Bacillati > Actinomycetota > Actinomycetes > Micrococcales > Micrococcaceae > Rothia > Rothia mucilaginosa. Next base: position 799,184 of record NZ_AP014938.1, on the reverse strand, counting down.
CCGGATAAGCACGGGAAAAAATATCCGGCACGAGCACTGGGGGATTCCTCGCTTGACGGCCAATATGCGTTAGCGGGTAGCCAAGAATTTGTGCGTGCTTTTGAAAACCTTGCCCGTGAACAAGGCATGGATGTTAAAGTTACCTCCGTTAACCCGGTGCGTGTTGTCTACGGGGCGGTTACTTCTTCGGGCTCTCTGACGAGCCTTATCTGCCTGGCTGTGCTCTTCTGTACCGCAATCATGGGGTGGTTGTCGGTCCGTTCGCGAACTCAGAATATTCTGCTTCTGAACGGATACTCCCCGCATCGTCTGCAGCGAAGGGATGCACAAGACCTCCTGCTCCTGGCGCTACCTCCTGCAGCGGTAACAGCATTGTGCATGGGATGCGTAGAGGGGTTCGTGTACGGCGTGGCGCATCTTCCTCAACTGATGGGGGTTACAGCGCTGATTTTTGCCGTGTTTACCGTTCTCATGCTGGTTGCTCTCCTGCTTATCAACCTCATGACTTGGCCGAGCATCAATGCTGTGGGACGCAGGGAACCGGCGTATCGACGTTTTACAGTTCCGAGTGCAATCGCTAAGTATGCTGTGGTGGTTTTAGTGGCGTGCACTATTCCGGGTCTGGTCTCAAGCGCTCAAGTGAGTTTGGGTAGGAGTGATTCGGCGGCTGGCTGGTCTCTTCTTTCTGACCAGTACACCTTACGGGTGAACGTGCCTGAAGCGACGATACGGGATGAACAGGCGCTCGCCTCCTACGACCAGGCCACAGTGCGTGCTTTAGGTTCTCTTGAATCACGGAACGGCGTCCTCCTGTCCTATGCGTTGGAAAACGTTAAGGGTTTGGAGGGCAGCGGATACGATGGCGCTCTTATGGTGAACCGCGCCTATGTGGACCTTCTTCAGCAGCGTCTTGGCTTGTCGTTCAAGAAGGTTGAGGATAGCAGCTTCCCTGGATCTCAGTCTTTGCGTGCAGAGTATTCTTTCCATCAGAAGGACCGGGAGGATCGCGGATTTACTCTGCTCACTGTGGAGGACAAAACCAACTCGTCGGGGGTAACGGTGCCTGCTTTGAGCTCTCAGGATTCACGGCTTCTGAACTATAAAAAGCCTGTTCTTGTGGTGACCGAATCGGCGACTCAGAATCTACAACCTGCCTTTATTTCTGCGGCCTTGACTACCGGTAACGTCATGGTTTCTCAGCCTGCGTCTGTACGGGCTGCCTACAACGCTGAGGGAATTGAGCAAACCCTACTTTCTGTGGACCGTGCGGGAGAAGAACACCTCTATATCGCGCAGCTGGAACGTAACCGGTATGTTGCGCATCTTGTGGGCCTAGCAATTCTCTGTGCGGCACTCGTTATTGGTACAGCAATTAATACGTACATTACCCTTGCGGCTCGTGCCCGTAATGATTTTGTTTTGCGCACTGCTGGTCTGCCTCTCAGAACAATTTTTAGCGGCTACCTTCTGAAAGAAACCTGCATTGTGTGCCTTTGCTCTGCTGCGGCGTTGGTACTTCTTCTGGTGCAGGGAGCAGAGTACGCTTTTTCAGCGTTGGCGGCACCACTGTTGTACGGCACTATTCTTGCACTGGTGCTGAGACTGAGTTTTAACCGTATCTTCACCGCGACGGTTCACCGTCGTCACGTATAGGAGTGAATGATGAGGAATACTGTTTATCCCTCTAGTAATGCGGAAAACCCTGAGGTAACTATCGCCTCCCGCAATATTGTGGTGTATGCGCAAGGGCAGCCCATTCTCCAGAGTCCCCACTTTGAGGCATATGCGGGGGAAGTAACTGGAATTGTGGGTCCGAGCGGATGTGGTAAAACGACGCTTCTGAATGTGTTGGGTCTGCTGATACCGCCTCATGAGGGTGAGGTGGTTATCGGGGGTCGCCATATGGAGCGCGCTCGTGAAAAGGAGCGTCTTGCGTTCTGGGCTGATGAAGCTTCCTTCGTTTTTCAGGATTACGGAATTATTGAGGAATGGAGCGTTATCGAGAATATTCTGCTTGACCGTAAGACCTTTGGCCGTGCCCGAATTACGGATGAGAGCCGCGAGCTTCTGAGCATTATTGGTCTTGAAGGGAAGGAGCGTACTTCGGCTGCCCTGCTGAGTGGTGGTGAGAAGCAGAGAGTGGGCATTGCTCGGGCAATCCACAAGGGTGTGCGCTACATTTTTGCGGATGAGCCGACGGCAAGTCTCGATGCTGAGAACCGGGCATTGGTTATTGAGCTTTTGAGCTCTGCTGCTCGTCGTGGAGCCACAGTTATCGTGGCGACTCATGACGCGGATATGATGGCCGCCTGCGATAGGCTATGCCGTCTTGAAAGCCCTACCAGAATTCCCGATTCGGGATTGGCGGATGTAAACGTAAATTCTCTTCGGAAGGAGAATGAATCATGACGACCAGGAGTCCTCTAGCTCGTGATGAGTATGATCGTGTACCGGAAAATTCAGGAGGTGACACCCCTCGAAAAAACGGATTGCGGCATCTGCCGCGAAAAGTGGTGGGCGTTCTAGTATCTTGCGTGGTGTTCGTTGGTGCTCTTCTGGGCCTGTACTGGGGTGGAGCTTTTGAGCCATGGCTGAATGAGTATTCGACCACTACACCAGCTTGTGCAACAGCTTCTTCACCGGAGGATGTGCAGCAAGCTCTTGCGCGGACCGAAGAGCTTAATGCTATTCGTTCGGCTGCGAAGAATGTTGAATTCTCCCAGACGCTTCTGTGCGATGGGCAGAAGGCTGTTTTGACGATTACGTATACTGACCGGTCGGATTTTAAACGGTTGGACGATGCGGTGACTTCGGCACAGTTGGGTGCTGCTGCTGAGATTAAGCTCAAGAGGTAGGCGTGTAAAGAACGGTGGTTGTTTATCGCCCCTGCGCGAACAACGATGACATATCAGGTTAGTGAACCCTAAGTTCCTGCTATATTCGAGGTGAAATAATGTGTCGCCGAATGCAGGGTTCCGTGTGGTGAGCCTTTCTCGGCACCTATAAGTAAGGAGTCCACCGTGACTGAAACCCCGCAGGAAAACACCGCCGTTCCCGCCGAAAACTACCCCGCCGCTGAATCCCTGCCGGTACGCCAGCGGGCTATCGTAGCAACCGACCGACCCGCCCGCTACATCAAGCAGCTCGGCTCCCACATGGGCCGCAAGCTCGGCACCGCAGAACTGCCCGACGGCATCCGCCTCATCTTCAACCGCGACGGCATCTTCCGCGGCTACGGCGACCTGCGCGAAACCGAGGGCGCCCTCATTATGGAGGTGCGCGCTGAAAGCGACGAGCAGGCAGCCCGCCTGGCGGATGTGCTGGACCGCCACCTGGTCCGCTTCGGTGAGCGCGACGAACTGGTTGTAACCTTTGAGGCGGTACCCGCCTCCTAGCCCCCGCCTCCTAACCCGGGTAGCCCTGTGCGGGTTGTACGTTCAGGCCCTATATACATAGCCCCCGGGGCTGGATGTACCACCCCGCCCGGATTAGGTGACAGAAAATTGTCCTATTTAGTGGGCGAAGACATATAAGCCCCCGAACACCCGTCAATCCCCGGTAAAATAGGCAGGAAGTGAACACTAAGCTCACCGCCTGTTCGCGCCGCACCGGGCGCCGGCCGGTGAACTTCGAAAGGAAGATTTTCGTGTCTGAAGCAGCACGCCCCCTGCGCGTCGCCGTTATTGGTGCAGGTCCCGCCGGTATTTACACCGCCGACATCCTCACCAAGTCTGAAGAGGTCCGCACCGGCGCCGTCGAGGTCGCCATCGACATCTTCGACCGCTACCCTGCCCCCTTCGGCCTGATCCGCTACGGTGTGGCACCGGATCACCCCCGCATCAAGGGCATTATTACCGCACTGCACAAGGTCCTGGACCGCGGCGACATCCGTTTCTTCGGCAACGTCGAATACGGCAAGGACCTGACCCTCGCCGACCTGCGCGAACACTACGACGCCATCATCTTCGCAACCGGCGCGATTTTTGATGCACCCCTGAACATTAAGGGCATCGACCTGGACGGCTCCTACGGCGCAGCAGACTTCGTCTCCTGGTACGACGGCCACCCCGACTACCCCCGCACCTGGCCGCTCGAAGCTGAGCAGGTTGCAGTGCTCGGTAACGGCAACGTCGCCCTGGACGTCTCTCGCATCCTCTCCAAGCACGCTGACGACCTGCTCGTCACCGAAATCCCCGACAACGTCTACCAGGGCCTGAAGGCTTCCCCCGTGACCGACGTGCACGTCTTCGGTCGCCGCGGCCCCGCACAGATGAAGTTCACCCCGCTTGAGCTGCGCGAACTCGCACACTCCCGCGACGTGGACATCGTCCTGTACGAAGAGGACTTCCAGTTCGACGAGGCTTCCGAAGAAGCAATGGAGAAGAACGCACAGACCAAGGTCATGATGAAGACCCTGCGCGGCTGGCTGGAAGACCAGAAGACCAACGAACAGACCGCATCCCGCCGCCTGCACCTGCACTTCCTGCAGTCCCCGCACGAAATTCTCGGCGAAGACGGCAAGGTCGTGGGCCTGCGCATGGAGCGCAACAAGCTCGACGGCAAGGGCGGCATCATCGGCACCGGTGAGTACGTAGACTACCCCGTACAGGCTGTCTACCGCGCAATCGGTTACTTCGGTTCCGAACTGCCCGAAATCGGTTACGACGACAAGCGCGGCGTCATCACCAACGTTGAGGGTCGCGTCGTGGACGAGAACGGCGAGGTCGTTCCCGGCCTGTACGCATCCGGTTGGATCAAGCGCGGCCCCGTCGGTCTGATCGGCTCCACCAAGTCTGACGCACTCGAGACCATCACCCACCTGCTCGAGGACCGCGAGAACCTCTACACCGCACCCGAGCCGGAGGCAGAGGCATTCAGCGCATACCTGGACTCCAAGGGCATCAAGTACACCACCTGGGAAGGCTGGCACCGCCTGGACGATCACGAGAAGGCACTGGGCGCAGCATCCAAGGATGCAGCCGGTGAGCCTCGCGCCCGCGTGAAGGTTGTGGATCGTGATGAGATGATCAACATCTCCCGTGGCGAGTAATCCTTACGTGTAGTACGTAGAGCATAGAAATCGACCCCGTACCGTGAGCCGGTGCGGGGTCGATTTTTGTCTATATATAAGGAACATAAGGAGGCGGGGGGCGGAAGGAAGGAAGCTCGAGAAGCGCTCGCCCGAAAGAGCGGTTAAAGAAACCCACCCCGCACCATGAGGTCATGCGGGGTGGGCTGGGTAGGTGCCGAAGACACTCGAGGACATACCCTCCGGCTACCCGGACGCGCAGCGAGCCCATGCAGTGGCTTCACGTGCGGCGCATCCCTTAACGGGGTCTAGAAAGCTAAAGAAACACCAAGATTAGCTCTCTAAACAAGCGCATAGCCGTACGGTGTGTAGGCTATGCACATTTTTTGAGGACGTCTTCAATGCCCAAAATGGCCTTGAGTACGGTTTCAGTTTCAGTACCCAGCTTCTTGCGGACTTCACCAGAAATGACGGCCTTCACGATGTTCTTGAAGGTCTTCCACTGCTTGAAGGCGTTAACGAGTGCCTTAATAAGCTTGTAAATGGCGATGCCCAGCTGAATGACAAACTTTGCAATACTGACAACGCAGGCAATAACACCAACGGGGGAGAGCGCTGCGTGGGCGCGTCCATCAGACTTGCGGACAGCGGCCTTCGCGCTTGCAATCTGACGGCCTGCGTCAGTGCCCTGGACGGTGGTCAGGTTGCCCAGTGCGCTCTCAATGCCGCTATTAACGCGGTTGGAGGATCCAGGCTTCGCATACTTCAAACGGGCAGGTACCTGCTCGAGGCGGCGCAGAATCAGCTTGAGCTGCTGGTCGGCAGTCATTGCCTTCTGCGGGTGCGCCATCTGCTGTGCCTGCGCTGCGGGTGCAGCTGCACAGCCGAGAGCGATGGTTGCGGTGCCTACGCCAAGCGCGCGGAATGCCGTGCGACGGTTCATCGTTGCGGACACTGGATCCCCCTTCGGATCTCTATTCGGTTTATCGGTGCTGTAATGTGCGGTGACTTTACGTCTGGGGCTCCGGAAGTGGCCCCGTGCAAGGTCCGGAAGTGACCTCACGCCCTCTATAGTACGGTGCTCAAAGAGGGGGCTTCAAGCCAGTTCAGGGGGTATTTTCAGCTGGCTTTCATCTCTCCTTGTCAATCGCTAGAGGTTTATCAAATCTTTATATTTCTGTGTTGTCATAATTCTGTATTTACTTGCACAAAGTGAAAAATACGCGTCTGACAAGCCGTTTTATTGTATTCCCCGGAGTGAATATTTTCATTTTGGTGCATCTTGACGGGTAGTTGCTTTGCATGGCACGTTTTTTTGGGCTCCCCCCGGGGGGGTGAAGCTGGGCTGTGCCTGCTGGGTGGTGCTAGATGGGCGGGGCAGTGCTTGCTGGATGGTGCTTGCTTGTGCACCTTATATAGGCGCTGTAGAAATTACTGAAAATTTTTGGAGATATTTTGCGCGCGTTTAGGCTGCCGTGAGGTGAGTGAGAGGGGGTGGCGGATTTTTGGAACTCTTGCGAAGGGCTGTTCAAGGACCTTCGGGCTACCTCTGGGCTCTCTTCGAAGCAAAATTTTGGAAGATTTTGAAGAAAATCTGTAGAAGTCAGAGGAGAAAATAGGGCTTCCTCGAAGCTTCTACGGGTGCCCAAAAGCCGCTAAAACCCCTCCAAAAGCCCCTGATGTGGGGTGTTGTGAAGAAATTTTAAAATTTTTTGAAGTTTTTCTGAATCATCATTGACAAGCTTAAACGCATATGTGCCAGGCAATAAATGGTCGAAAATGGGGGTCAAAATCGGGCAAAATCGAACAAAACGGTTTGCACGCCTCCGCAAACCTGTCATAGACTAGTGGAGGTTCGAACGACGGGATGAAGAAAACTGAACCTGTTCGATCGACTAGGCCCCCATCGTCTAGCGGCCTAGGACGCCGCCCTTTCACGGCGGTAGCACGGGTTCAAATCCCGTTGGGGGTACTTGCAAATTTCACGATTTGCAAAGCCAAGTTTGATGATATAGAATTTATTTCTGTTGATTCCAACAAGGCCCCGTAGCGCAGTTGGTTAGCGCGCCGCCCTGTCACGGCGGAGGTCGCGGGTTCAAGTCCCGTCGGGGTCGCTCTGGCCGCGTAAGTTCAGATGATTATTCATCCGAAGACGCGGTCATTGCGTATCTAAAAGTAAATACGCAAGGCTCTGTAGCTCAGTTGGTAGAGCGTACGACTGAAAATCGTAAGGTCACCGGATCGACGCCGGTCGGAGCCACGAAATCCGCCTCCAGGCTTCTACAGTGGGGCGGGTTTTGTTTTTAAAAAACTTGAGGGCTGCAGATACTGCAACCCGTCGAAAAGGCGGCATCTTGGGAATAAAACCCCGAGGTGCCGCCTTTTTGTATACGGAAACAACGCCCGCTCACTCTAGAAAGCATCCCGCACCCATGACCGCTCAGAATTCCAGTACACAGCCTCCACAGAGCTCACCTCAGATTCCGAGCTCACCCCAAATTCCCTGGGCAAAAAATGCTGCTGTCAGCGCTCAGGCAGACGGAATCCGCTTCGATAGCATCACCAAGAGCTACCCGAGCCGAACCGGTGAACCCACCACGGTGTTGCAGAACCTGAACCTGCACATCCCCGCCGGGCAGATTACCGTGTTTGTCGGACCCTCCGGATGCGGTAAAACCACTAGTCTACGCATGATTAACCGCATGGTGGAGCCCAATAGCGGCACCATCACCATTGACGGCGTGAACGTGCACGAGAAGAACCCCTACGAGCTGCGCCGTGGTATTGGCTACGTGATGCAGCAGGGCGGTCTCATGCCGCACCGCACCGTCGCGCAGAATATTGCCACCGTGCCGCGCCTGCTCGGTGCCTCCCGCAGGCAGGCGCAGGCGCGCGCCCTCGAACTGCTCGAAGTGGTCGGTCTGGATTCTTCGTATGCGAAGCGCTACCCCTCCCAGCTTTCGGGCGGTCAGGTGCAGCGCGTTGGTGTGGCGCGTGCTCTCGCCGCCGATGCGCCCGTCCTGCTGATGGACGAGCCGTTCTCCGCGGTGGACCCGGTGGTGCGTACCGACCTGCAGAAAGAGCTGCTGCGCCTGCAGGGTCGACTCGCCAAGACGATTGTGTTCGTTACCCACGACATTGATGAGGCGCTCCTGCTCGGCGATACAATCGCCGTCTTCGCGGAGGGCGGCCGCCTCGCGCAGTTTGGCACTCCCGAAGAGATTCTCTACAGCCCCGCCGATGATTTTGTACGCTCCTTCGTCAGCCGCTCCGTTGCCGGTCTGCTGGATGAGCAGACGGTGCGCCAGGCGCGCACACGCCGACTTGCCGCCTCCCAAGAAGCACAGAGAAGCAAGGTAGAAGGCGAGAAAAGCGAATGAGCCTTCCGGAAAATATTGTGCTCGCGGCACCACCGCACGCTGCGCAACCTCTCACCGTGCAGCCCCTCGCCGCAAGCGATATGCACTGGGAATGGGTCGCAACCAATAGCCAGCGCATCCTCGAACTGACCCTCAGCCACCTCTACCAGGGTGTCGTGCCCGTCGCGATTGGCACTCTCGTCGCGCTGCCGGTCGCCTACTACGCGAGTCGTCGCCGCGACCGCGGTTCCGAACGCCGCATCGGTGCGCGAGCCCTCATGCACCTCTCCTCACTGCTGTACACCATCCCCTCGATTGCACTGTTCGTGCTGATGCCGCTCATTCTGGGAACCTCCATTATTTCCCCGCTGAACGTGCTCGTCGCCCTGAGCATCTACTCCTTCTCGCTCATGGTGCGCTCCGGTGTGGACGCCTTCGACTCCGTACCCGATAGCGTGCACGAATCCGCCCGCGCTCTCGGATACACGCCCCGACAGGCGCTGATGGAGCTCTACCTGCCTCTCGCCGTGCCCGTCATTATGGCGGGAATCCGTGTGGCAACCGTGGCAAATATTGCGATGGTGTCCGTGGGTGCCCTCATCGGTGTGCCCTCGCTCGGCACGCTCTTTACCGACGGTCTTGCGCGCAATATCCCTTCGGAGATCCTGGCTGGCGTAATTCTTAGCCTGCTACTGGCGCTGCTTCTCGACCTGCTCCTTATCCTTCTGACGAGGGTGCTGACGCCCTGGCAGGCAGCCACGGCTGCGAACCGCCGCACCCCTGAAAGGAGGGCGTAACCCGTGAACGTCATAGAACGAACCTTCGCCTACCTCATGGATGGCGCCAACTGGCAGGGAAGCGGCGGAATCCTCGTGCGCCTGCTTGAACACCTGAGTGTCACCGCCCTTGCCACCGCCTGCGCGGCACTCATCGTCGTGCCCTTCGGCCTCTGGGCTGGACACCACCGGCCCTCTGGCGGCACTAACCGCCGCCGCAGCAACCTGCTCATGAGCGCCGTTGCCGCTACCCGCGCGCTGCCCGTGCTCGGTCTGCTGACCATCCTGGCGCTCTGGCTGGGCGTCTCAACCCTGCCCGCGCTCATCGTGCTCATTATTATTGCGGCGGCACCCCTGCTCGCCGGAGTTCTTGAAGGCCTCGCCGCCGTGCCCGAAGACCTTGTGGACGCAGCCCGCGCCCAAGGCCTGACCGAATGGCAGATCCTGACCCGCCTCGAAATCCCGCTCGCCGCCAACATGATGCTCGGTGGGCTCCGCTCCGCACTCGTGCAGGTCATTGCGACCGCGACCATCGTCGCCTACCTGAGCGGCGGAACCCTCGGCAGGTACCTCTTCGACGGGCTCGCCGTGCGCGACTACCCGCGCATGCTCGTCGCAACCCTGCTCGTGGCGCTTCTCGCCTTCGCCGTGGACGCGCTCATGGGTCTTGTGCAGCGCGCGCTCACTCCCGCAGGGCTCACCATCAACCGGAAGAAGGCATGAACCCGATGAATCAGACGCCTAAAACCTTCACGCGCCGTACCGTATCTCGTCGCGCCGCACTCACCGCCGCCGGAGCGCTCGGCATGGCGGGTATTCTCAGCGCCTGCGGGCTCAGCGGCGACAAAGTCTTCAGCGGCGAACACGAAGGAATCATCGTCGGCTCAGCGGCCTTCGCAGAATCCCAAATCCTCGCCGAAATCTACGCCGGAGCCCTCGCCCGGGCGGGATTCAACGCCCGCACCCAGCTGAGCATCGGCGCCCGCGAGGCGTACCTGGGGGCACTCGCCTCCGGCGCGGTGGACGTTATCCCGGACTACTCCGGAAACCTGCTGCTCTACCTGGACCCGAAGGCAACCGCCTCAACCGCCGAGCAGATTCTGCAGGCGCTACCCGCCGCCCTCGGCACCCTCACAGCCGGCACCTCCGGGGCTGAAATTCGTGCCCTCAACGCCTCCGAGGCGGAGGATAAGGACTCCCTGGTCGTTACCGCGCAGACCGCTCAGAAATACGGTCTGCGAAGCCTTGAAGACCTCGCCTCCCGCTGTACGAATCTGAAGCTCGGCGCGGCCCCGGAGTTTGCCGAGCGCGCCTACGGCATCCCGGGCCTGAAAGAGAAGTACGGATGCGTCCCCGCCGAGTTCGTGCCCCTCTCGGATGGAGGTGGTGCGCTGACCGTCAAAGCACTGTTGGATGACACCGTGCAGGTGGTTGACCTCTACTCGACCACCCCCGCGATTGAGCAGAACAAGCTGGTGGTGCTGGAGGATCCGAAGAATATGATTTTGGCTCAGCAGGTGTTACCCATTATCAATACGTCGCGCGTTCCCGACTCCGCGGCGGAGGTTCTGAACCGTGTCTCGGCGAAGCTCACCACCGCCGATTTGCGCGCTCTCAATGACCGCGTTTCGGGTACATCCAAGCAGGAGCCCGCGCAGGCGGCTGCTACCTGGCTGAACGAGCACGGCTTCTAAGAGTCCGCCTAACAATCCCTATAAATTCCTCTGTAGGAATGGATATAAACAAAACCGACCTGGGAATATTCTAGAAGTAGAATATTGCCAGGTCAGTTTATATCATCCCGCCCCACAGGCTAGGGGAGAGGCATACAGTAGCTTTTAGCCCTCAATCAGCAGCGCCAAAGCCTCGTAGGGGCGCAGGCTCAGCGTCACCGTTTCGGCAGAGTCCGCCACGGTGGAATCGACCGCAATGGAATCCACTGCGGAATTCTTGTAATTACACACCAGCACGCGACCGGAACGAACGAACTCAGCCGGAACCTCAACCTCGGTCGGCTCACCGTAGAAGTTCGTCAGCACCAGCAGACGCTGTGCCGGGCTACCGTCCTCGGAGCCAGCCTCAGCGGGCAGCTCACGCAGGTACGCAAAAACCCGCTCGTGATCCAACGCGTAGGGCGCGTACGAACCGGCAGAGATGACCGGGTACTGCTTACGCAGGGCAATCAGGTTGCGGTAGTAGGGCAGAATCACGCCGTTGCGTTCCTCATCCTCAACCGAAATACCGGCACCGGTCGCCGCATCACGTACTGGGGCGGGAGCCAGCCACGGCGACGTGGAACCGAACCCGGCGGTCGCCGGATCTGCGGTCCACTGCATCGGCACACGCGAATTATCGCGAGCCTTCGACGCCACAATCTCCAGAGCCTGCTGCTCGCTCAGACCGCGCTCACGCAGCATCGCGTAGGCGTTGTGCGCCTCCACATCCACGTACTGCTCGATTGAGGAGTAGACCGGGTCAATCATGCCGATTTCCTCGCCCTGGTACACGTACGGGGTGCCGCGCAGTAGGTGAATTACAGTCGCCAGCATGGTCGCCGACTCGGCACGGTAACGCTCAACGTCACCAAAACGGTTCAGCGCGCGCGGCTGATCGTGGTTATTCCAGAACAGCGCATTCCAGCCGCCGCCGGCCTGCATGCCCAGCGCCCAATCGTTCAGAATCTGCTTCAGCTCGGCAAAACGGAACGGCACCTTTGACCACTTCTCGCCGTTCTCGTAGTCCACCTTCAGGTGGTGGAAGCTGAACACCATATCCAGCTCGTGGTTTGCCGGGTTGGAGTAGCCCACGCAGTTTTCGATGCTGGTCGAAGACATTTCGCCCACGGTCACGGTGTCATCATACTGACCGAACGAGGCGCGGTTCAGCTGCTGAATGCGGGTGTGCACAATCGGGGTGTCGGTGTATTGTGCCTTGTCCACGGTGCCTTCGGGGGCGTCGAGCAGCTCTTCACCCTTGCCGATGACGTTAATGACGTCGAAACGGAAGCCTCGCACACCCTTCTCGTACCAGAAGTTCACCACCTTAAACAGTTCATCGCGCACAGTCGGGTTGTACCAGTTCACGTCCGCCTGGGTGCGGTCGTACAGGTGCATATAGAACAGGGGAGTGCCGTGCTCATCCGTGTACTCGCCAAAGCGGGACCAGCAGGAGCCGCCGAACTTCGACTCCCAGTTGGTCGGCTCGCGCAGCTGACCGGCCTCGGTGTACCTACCGGGGCGAATATAGAAGTAATCCCAGTACTCGCGCTCACCGGCGAGCGCACGCTGGAACCACTCGTGCTCGGTCGAAACATGGTTGAGGACCATGTCGAACATGACGCCCACACCGTGCTCGGCGAGGGCGGCAATCATCTCTTCGACGTCCTCCATGGTGCCCAGGTCGGGGTTGATGGCGTAGTAGTCGGAGATGTCGTAGCCGTTGTCGTTCTGCGGGGAGGCGAAGAACGGGTTGAACCACACCATGTCCACGCCCAGGGAGGCAATGTAGGGCACCTTCTCGATGATGCCGCGCAGGTCGCCGTAGGCACCACCGGCCGAGGAGTAGAAGGACTTGGGGTACACCTGGTAGATGACGGAGGACGCGAAATCCTTGCCGCCTGCCAGGGTGGTTGCCGGTGTGAGGGCGAGCGATGCGGTGGGTGCCTGTGTCATGGAAACCTTCTGAATCGTATGCAGGGTTCAGTGCGTATAAATCTGCGTATAAATCAGTGTGTTGGAAACGAACCGCGCCGGTGCTACGTATGCTGCTACGTGTGCTGTTATGTGTGCACAGCGAGGCCCGTACGCGGCAGACACAGCAGCCCGCCGCCTCCCGGGGCGTTCGCCGACTGAATATCGCCGCCCGCAGCCTGGGCTCATTCCAGATTAGGGGGCATAATGGGGTGGTGTCCCCCATCTACCCCAAAGGGGGCAATTCTGCCGCAGATCCGGCACAATCCCCGTGGCCTCAACCCTCCCACCGATAGGCGGTTGCAGGCTCGTGCGCGTTTCGATGCATGAAACCAAAGTGACCCTGAGCTGAGAAGCGTTGGACGCCGCGCGTAAAATCAGTACTTGCATCACTACGGAAGGTAAAACAATGCCAGAACTGCGTTCACGTACTTCAACTCACGGCCGTAACATGGCTGGTGCCCGCGCCCTGTGGCGTGCCACCGGCATGGGCGATGATGATTTCGGCAAGCCCATTATTGCTATCGCGAACTCTTTCACCCAGTTCGTGCCCGGCCACGTGCACCTGAAGAACATGGGTGAACTGGTCGCCGGCGCGATTCGAGAGGCTGGCGGCGTTGCCAAGGAATTTAACACCATCGCCGTTGATGACGGTATCGCGATGGGCCACGACGGTATGCTCTACTCACTGCCTTCCCGCGATTTGATTGCTGACTCGGTGGAGTACATGGTCAACGCGCACCGTGCTGACGCGCTGGTCTGCATCTCTAACTGTGACAAAATCACCCCCGGTATGCTTCTGGCGGCTATGCGCCTGAACATCCCCACTATCTTTGTGTCCGGTGGCCCCATGGAGTCCGGCGAGGGCATTGAGGGCATTGTTGAGCACCGCCTCGACCTGATTGACGCCATGGTGATGGCTGTTGATGATAACGTCAGCGACGCTGAGCTTGCTCAGGTTGAGAAGAACGCGTGCCCGACCTGCGGTTCGTGCGCGGGTATGTTCACCGCGAACTCCATGAACTGCCTGAATGAGGCGATTGGTCTGGCACTGCCCGGTAACGGCACCACCCTGGCTACTCAGGTTGCTCGCAAGGAGCTGTTCCTGGATGCTGGCCGCCGCATCGTTGAGCTGTCCAAGCGCTACTACGAGCAGGATGACGAGTCGGTTCTGCCCCGCTCCATTGCGACCAAGGAGGCGTTCGAGAACGCTATGGCGCTGGATGTTGCGATGGGCGGTTCGACCAACACCGTGCTGCACACCCTGGCGATTGCCCATGAGGCGGGCGCTGACTTCACCCTGAAGGATATTGACCGCATTTCCCGTCAGGTTCCCTGCCTGGCGAAGGTCGCCCCGAACTCCACCAAGTACCACATTGAGCACGTGCACCGTGCCGGCGGTATCCCCGCCCTGCTGGGTGAGCTGAACCGTGCCGGCCTGCTGCACAAGAACGTTCATTCTGTTCACGCTGATTCGCTGGACGAGTGGCTGGACGAGTGGGATATCCGCAGCGGCAAGGCGAGCGAGAAGGCGAAGGAACTGTTCCTCGCGGCTCCCGGCGGCGTGCGCACCACTCAGGCGTTCTCCACCGCGAACAAGTACGAGTCCCACGAGACTGACGCTGAGAACGGCTGCATCCGCTCCGTGGAGCACGCGTACACCAAGGATGGCGGTCTGGCGGTCCTGTACGGCAACATCGCCCAGAACGGTGCGATCATCAAGTCTGCTGGTATTGATGAGGAGCTGTTCCACTTCAAGGGTCGCGCGTTCGTGGTTGAGTCGCAGGACGAGGCTGTGTACGAGATCCTGTCGAAGAACGTGAAGGAAGGCGATGTTGTCGTCATCCAGTACGAGGGCCCGAAGGGCGGCCCGGGTATGCAGGAAATGCTGTACCCGACCTCCTACCTGAAGGGTCTGGGCCTGGGTAAGAAGTGCGCACTGATTACTGACGGTCGTTTCTCCGGTGGTACCTCCGGTATTTCTATCGGTCACGTCTCCCCGGAGGCGGCCGCTGGCGGCGCGATCGGCCTGGTGCAGACCGGTGACGAGATTGAGATTGACGTGAACAACCGCATCCTGCGTGTGAACGTTTCGGATGAGGAGCTTGCTGCTCGCCGCGAGGCGAAGGGCGCTGTACCGTGGCGTCCGACGAAGCCGCGTGAGCGCCAGGTGTCGAACGCCCTGAAGGTGTACGGCATGCTGGCTGCTTCGGCTGATAAGGGCGGCGTGCGCATCCTGCCCGAGGACGCATAAGCCCCTCACGTATCGTGTGAGAATTTAATATTTGCCCTGATGGGCTGGCGCCCCGTTCCGCAGTTTTTCTGCGGGCGGGGCGCTGTTCTTTGCCCGCTTCTTTGTCTGCCGTCGTGGGATACCCGGTGCGGCGTATTGCCTTGTCAGTTGCGGTGCAGTAGGGTGTAAGGAGGTATTTTTATACTTATTCACCGACTCAGCACAACCACTCAAACACAACGTAATTCGCAACCCTCACGAGGACGCACTCATGATTACCCTGCCCGCACGCGCACAGCGTGCCTTTACTCGTCGTGCCCTGACGGCTCTTGCCTGCATTGGCGCGCTCGCTTTGAGTTCTTGCTCTGCTCAGCCGCAGGCTGATGATTCTGAAACCACTCCGATGAAGGTCGCGACTTCCTCGGCATCCGTTGATGCGAAGGCGCTGTTTACGGCGGCGGACGGCTCCTGGAAGCCGAATACTGTGCAGATTTCTGCTGGTCTGGATGCGCCGGCAACTTTTGATGCTGTAGCAACCCCGACCGATACGCCGAGCACGGACGCCGAGTACGCGGCGGCATACGCTTCCGCGAGCGGCTCCGCGAACATTATTGATGCGGGTACCCGCTGCGGTGTGACGAGTCTGCTGGGTGGTTCTGCCGGTATTTACGTGTATGACGGTTCGGATTGTGCGAAGGCTCAGGAGGCGGTGCGTCTCTTCAACAGCCGCAAGAACCAGGACGGTTCGGCGAGTGTTGAGTGGTATCAGTGCGCCACGAAGGTGCAGGGCCGCGACTACATTACGGGTGCCTGCTTCATGCAGGGCGGTAGCGTTGAGAAGCCTCGCCTGGCGTTGATTCCGGCGCAGACCCGCATGCTGTCGGGTACGCTGACTTTCGCTGAAGCGTACGGCGGCGGCACTTTCGGTCAGGGCGATTCGGCGAAGACTGTTGAGGCGCTGCGTTTCACCAGCCCGGACTCTAAGGTTGCGTGCTCGGTGACCCCGTCGGGCGTGGATTGCCAGGCTTTGGTGGGCGTGACCCTGGAGGGTTGGGATGCCGCCTCCGGTAAGGCGCAGCAGCGCGTGCACATGGTGCAGGACCAGGCTCCTGCGGTGAGCCTGGTCGGTCAGACCGCCACTCCGGAGCCGGTGAATACCGAGGGTATTACTGCGCTGCCTGCCGGTCAGGTGGTGACTGCGTATGGTTACACCTGCAAGTCGGTGAATAGCGGTAAGGTGCATTGCGTGAGCGCGACGAATGGTTTCACGCTTGATTCGGTGGAGGTTGGCGTAGAACGCCGATAAACCTGGCGAGCATGAAGGCGCACCGCGGGTAGCCGCGCTCGCCTCCAGGATTTTCAATACGAAGGTGCCCGGCACCCCTCACGTAGGGGGTGCCGGGCACCTCGGTCTTTAACGTTGCTTAGCGGAAGTTGACGATGCGAACGTCCAGCTCGGAGGAGAGCAGCGGCTCCCATGCGGCGACAGCCTTCTGGAAGTGCTCGGTGCCCATGTGCTTTTCGAGCAGTGCCTGGGATTCCCAGCGCTCGATGAATGCGAAGTCGGTGTCGGAGACGGCACCGAAGTCGTAGCTGACGTTGCCTTCGTCTTGGCGGCTTGCGGTCACGAGCGGTTCGATGGTCTTGAGGAATTCTTCGACGTGCTCGGGCTTGACGGATACTCCGGCGTAAACACCAATCATGGGGCTCTCCTTGTGGGGTGGTGCGGCGGTTGCCGCGTCGTATATGACTCTTTTACCGTACACCTTCCCTCGCGCCTCGGTGAGGTATGCGCGGGGGTTTCTCGCGCTGTGTTGTGCACTGTGTTTTGTGCTGGGTTTTGTGTCGTGGCGGCGGGTGAGAGGATTTTCGGCTGAGCCATTCGCTAACTGTAAAAAAGGTGTTTTATATTTGCGTGCCCCTTTCTTTTCGACCTATAAAAGAATGAGGACGATACACCGCATGAATGGAAGGAGAAGCGGTATGGCACACATGGGGGGTGACACTCATGGGATTTTCACCGGCGCATATCAAACGATGCACCCTGACTTGGGAGGCTCCCGACTATAGCGCCTCGTACCCTGCCGGGTACACGGATCAGGGCGTTGCTGTGATTGCGGTGGCTCAGGAGCATCGTACGGCGCAGGGTTTTTGCTATTCGGCGTTGTCGACGGTGGTTTTTATTTCTAAGCAGGACGGCACCCGCACGGTGGTGAATGAGGAGCTGATGCTTTTCACTCACGTTCATTCCCTGATGGAGTGCTGCGATGAGGTGCATCCGCGTCTGCTGGGTCGTGCAGTGCTTTCTGCGTGGGATGTGGTTCCTGAGCAGTACCGTCAGAACCTGGTGACGATTGCTGCTGACCGTAAGAATCTGAAGCATCTTTTCCGTGATTGCGACCAGTTGAAGGGGATTATGGAGTACCGCGCCTTTGAGAAGGTGCTGGACCCGTACGATAACCATTCTTTGGGTGAAGTGCATGTGAAGCTTGCTGGCACGCCCGCGTATGAGCGGATGCAGGCTGAGGTGTGCGCGGCACGTACCGCGGTGGATGAGATGGTGGAGGAGGCGCTGACCCCTCGACCGCTGGATCAGCTGCAGGACTATAGCGTTTTCACGGATTGTTCGTTCCGTTCGACTCACAATAAGAAGTATCAGCGTGGCGGCCGTATGGGCATCGCCGGCGTGAGTGAGGACGGCTTCTATTTTCATGCCCACTATGATGGCGTGAATATTATGACCGGTGAGCTGTCTGCGATGTTGGCGGCTTATACGGTGTTCCATAGCGGTTCGCGCCGCCTGATTATTCATACGGATTCTTTGGGTGCGTTGACGTTTGTGTTGCGTTTGGCGCATAGCCGTTGGGCTTTTGAGGCGTGGGTTTCTGAGGGTATTCAGGATGAGCGCGTGGTGGCTCAGATGCGTGCTTTGACGGAGGCTATCCGCGAGAAGCGTGTGCTGGTGAAGCATGTTCCGGGCCATACAGGCCACGGTTTGCAGGAGAGTAGCGACTCTGTGTCGAAGATGCATCGCCATTTTCCGGGGCAGATTGTGGATAAACGTCACCAGAGCGAGTTTAATCAGCGTTGCGAGTCGATTATTACTGCTTTGTCGGGTTGTGCGAAGGCTGTTCGCTTGCTTGCGCCGGAGTGGTTGCAGATTAAACCTTCTTCAATCCACACGGGAAACCGTTTATGGCGCTAAACTAGTCCAGGGTAGAAATGAACGCGCGATGCATTCGCCGCATACGAAGGTATGCGATGTCGGAGGTGTCGCGTGTTTCTTTTTGCCCTTTTTGCTGTTTCTGCCTGCGCTTGTGCGCGGCTGGCGTGTAGCGCCGCTTTGGCGTGTGGCGCTGCTCTAGCTTGTGGCCTGGCGTATCCTGCGATGGCGCGAGGCATACAAAAGCTCCCCCTGAGCGTTGATTCAGTCGAACTCAGGGGGAGCTTTTATCTTGTGCGCCCTAGCGGGTGAAGCTAGTGCGTGAAAAATAGTTTAGAGGAGCGATGACCACAGTCGGCAGAGGTTCTCCGCCATCTTGATGCGGCGCGGGCGCTCCGCCCACTGGGTGTACAGCAGCTCGGTGCAGACCTGCTCGTAGTCGGCGCATACTTCATCCAGCATCGCGACCATGCCGCGGTCAATGACGAACGTTGACACTTCCATGTTCAGCGAGAAGGAACGCGGGTCCATATTGGACGAGCCAATGAACGCGATTTCGTCGTCGACCATCATGAACTTGGAGTGCAGCACGGTCGGGCTGGGGTACTGCAGAATACGCACGCCCGCCTGCAGCAGCTGCTCGTAGTAGGAACGCTGCGCCATGTTCGGCAGGAACTGGTCGCCCTTCTCGCACACAATCACGGTGGTTTCAATACCGGAGTATGCGGCGTTTGTGAGTGCCTGCAGTAGGGTCTCTTCGGGCACGAAGTAGGGCGAGCAGATGGTAATACGCCGCTCGGCGTTGTAGATCAGGTAGTTAATGAGGCGCAGGTTGTTTTCGGTTTCAAAACCGGGGCCGGAGGGCACAACCTGGGCGCGCATCCCATCCTTGTAGTAGGGGATATTGGTGTTAATTTCTGCCAGGATCAGCTGGTTCGTTTCGGAGTACCAGTCGGAGACGAAAACGGCGTTGAGCTCTTCAACGATGGGGCCGGTGCAGGAGAAGGTCAGGTCCTTCCACTCCAAGCCCTTCTTAATGTTTTCGGGCATGTCGTAGGAGCGGTGAATAGCGTTCTGCGAACCGGAGAACGCGACGCGTCCGTCCACGACGAGGACCTTGCGGTGGTTACGCAGGTCGGGTCGCTGCCACTTGAGTTTCCACGGTTTGAGCGGCAGCATGAGGCGCCACTGCATACCCGAGTCGTTGAGCATTTTCACGAGTTTCTTATAGGACGGGTATTTGCGGGAGCCGATGTGGTCGAGGAGTACGCGCACCTGTACACCGCGTTCGTGGGCTGCGAAGAGGGCGTCCCAGAGGACTGCGCTCGCCTCGTCGTAGGCGGTGATGTAGAACTCGAAGTGCACGTATTTGGTGGCGCGGTCGACTTCTTCCGCCATGGCGACCATTGCCTCGTGGTTGTCGGTGTGGAGGGTGAATTGGTTGCCGCCGACCAGGGGGAGTGAGCCCAGGGTGTAGTTGAGCTGGCTGGCTGCCTTTGCGGGGTCGGAGAGGTCGTCGGTGCGGGTGAGGAAGGGCTTGTTCTCGCTGACTTCGCGGATCAAGTCGTTCATGGCGTGTTGGCGTGCGCGGCGGTAGGCGGGCAGGCGCGAGGAGCCGAAGACGAGGAATGCGATGAACCCTACGAAGGGGATGAAGAAGATGGCCATGAGCCAGCCCAGGGCAACCACGGGTTTGCGGTTGTAGGGGAGCCAACAGAGGGCTGCGAGTCGGATGAGGATATCGGCGATGCCGAGTGCGAGGCGTAGCCAGTCTGGCAGGAAATCGAGATAGGCGGGGGCAAACAAGTTCATCCCTCTATTATGCCGATGTTTTGTGTGGGGCTGGAGCTTAGCTGGCTATGCTGTGGGCCTTAACGCCAAAAATGCACTTGAGCATTGTGTGCAGTGATGAAATAATTGCAGTTATGCAGAAAAAGGAACAGAGCCTTCGCGAACGCCGCCGCGAACAAACCTGGACGGCAATCCACGAAGCAGCCCTCAAACGCGTCCGCGAACACGGGATGCGCGGAACCACCGTTGAAGAAATCGCCCAGGAGGCGGGCGTCTCCCCGCGTACCTTCTTCAACTACTTCCCCTCTAAAGAGGATGCCGTCCTGGGTCTGCGCGAACCGGTGGTCAGCGAGGAAATCCTCGAAACAGACCGTGCCCACGAGGATGACAACACGATCATTCGTGTAACCCACCTTCTCTGGGAGGTCATTTTCCAGAGCTTCCACTACGCCAAGGGCAAGGACCCTCGAGCTCCCTATCAGGAGTTCCCCGAGTCCGCGAAACGAATGAAGATGCACTACATGAAGTGCGAACAGGTGCTCACCGAGTACCTGAACACCATCGACTGGGTGGCTTTTGATGCTGCTGGTCGCCGCGGCCCCTTCCCGCGCCGAAACCCGGCTGACCCGCTGACCGATCACTTCCGCGAGCGATCGCGCGCAAAGGTCCAGCTTGCCTCCGCGGTGCTTCGTCAGCTGGAGTTTGCCCGCGACCTGGAAGACAAAGAGGATATCGCCCGCCATATCCGCCAGACGGTGAAGACCTTCCAGTTCCTGCTTTTTGAGCAGAACCGACCGGCAATCTAGCGGCGGTTCACTGCTACAAATGACAAAAGCCCGCCGGAAACCGAATCGGAGGCCCCGAATCGAGGTAACCGAATCCAGAGCCCGGCGGATACTCACAACAGACATATATAGAACGTAACTAAGGATTAAACGATGAGTACAGAGGAAAAGAATCTACCTCAGCCGCCAGCCGGTGAGGCTAAGCAGGAAAGTAAAAACCGCATCCGCGCCATGTTCCTGGGCCTGGTCATTGTGATGCTCATGTCCTCGCTGAACCAGACGATTCTGGCGCCGTCGCTGCCCACGATCGTTGGTGAGCTTCACGGCGTGGAGCACATGAGCTGGGTGATTACTATTTTCATCCTGCTTTCGACGATTACGATGCCAGTCTACGGCAAGCTATCGGACCAGTTCGGACGCAAGCCCTTCCTGATTTTTGCGATTGTCTCCTTCATGGCGGGTTCGATTGTTGGCGCGCTCGCGCAGAACATGAACTGGCTGATTTTCGCTCGTGCCCTGCAGGGTCTGGGCGGTGGCGGTCTGATGATTCTTTCTCAGGCTGTGATTGCTGACGTGATCCCTCCCCGCGACCGCGGCCGCTACATGGGTATTATCGGTGGCGTTTTTGCTTTCTCGTCGGTGGCTGGTCCGCTGATTGGTGGCTGGATTACTGAGGGTCCGGGTTGGCGTTGGGCGTTCTGGCTTAATCTGCCGTTGGCTATTCTGTCGATTCTTGCGGTGATTTTCTTGCTACCGCACCGCCCGTTCCGTGACCGTGAGAAGCACAGTATCGACTACCTTGGTTCGCTGATTCTGATGGCGGGTACGAGTGCGCTGGTGCTTGCCACGATTTGGGGTGGCAACCAGTACGAGTGGACCTCGCCCGAGATTATTGGTCTGCTGGTCTTCTCTGTGGTTGCTGCGCTGGTGTTTATCCCGGTGGAGAACCGTGCGGCTGAGCCGGTCATGCCCATGTACCTGTTCAAGAATCGTAACTTCCTGCTGACTCTGGGCGCTTCGCTGGCGCTGGGCGTGGCAATGTTCGGTGCGGTGGAGTACATCCCGACTTATCTGCAGATGGCGCTGGGTGTGAGCGCTACGGTGGCCGGTCTGCTGATGATCCCGATGATGGGCGTCATGCTGGTGGTGTCCATTGTGACGGGCCGCGTGGTGTCGAAGACCGGTCGCTATAAGCGTTACGTGACGACCGGTACCGCGATTGTGGCGCTGGGCCTGTTCCTGCTGTCGACCGTGAATGTCGATACCCCGACTTGGCTGTTCTGTATGTACCTTGCGGTGATGGGTGCCGGTCTGGGTATGTCCATGCAGTTCTTGACTCTGATTGTTCAGAATGCGTTCCCGGTGAGCGTGGTTGGTACGGCGACGGCGTCGAATAATTTCTTCCGTCAGGTGGGCGCTACTGTAGGTGCCTCGCTGGTGGGTGGTCTGTTTACCTCGCGTCTGACCTCGCTGATTTCTGAGCGTATGCCGCAGCAGGCGCTTCAGTCTTCGGGTGGCCATGCGTCTTCATCGCTGACTCCTGAGTTGGTGGCGTCTTTGCCGGAGCCGGTGCACGGCATCATTGTGAATGCCTATAACGATGCGTTGATTCCGCTGTTCCTGTACCTGGTGCCGCTGGGTCTGGTGTCTACGCTGCTTCTGTTCTTCATTCGTGAGGATGCGTTGGCGACGACCCTGGAGACTGAGCCGGCTGTTGATATTGCTCGTGCGGCGACTGGCGCGATTCCGGTGATTACTCCGGAGATGGCTGCTAAGGACGCGCAGGCTTTGAAGAGCATGCACGGCTCTGCTCGTGCTCGTATTGATGAGTCGTTGAGCTCGGAGGCTTCGCCTGAGGCGGGTTCTTCGGAGGATGGCGGCTCCTCGCGTTCTTAGAATGAGGGATAACGAAAAGGTGCGCGCCGGAGGCGTTGCCTTCCTATATAAGCGGCGCCCCGGTGCGAGTCGTGTGCTCGTGCCGGGGCGCCGTTTTTGGCTGAGTTGCCTTAAATAGCGCGCTTAAGAGGTGTGCCTTAGTGCTTGGTTTAGGGGTTGGAAGTGTTGGTTTAGTCCCTTAAATAGTGGGTTTACGTGGTGTTTTGCCCCATTAAAGCGCTTATCGAAAAGGTTATTACGTCCCTATGTCGAGAGAATTGTTTCCGATGTAAAATTTTCGTAAAAATTGTTAATCCGCCCCTTTTCCCCGGTATTCCGGGGCATTTTTTTACCCAGCTCCCTTTTAGCTTGCATACAGGCTGTTCTAAGGGGTGAAAGTGCCCAATGTGGGTTTGGTGGAAGTGTTACAGGCTATATAAGATAAAGTACATATGCTCCTAGTGACAGTCATCACGAAGCAGTGCGCTAGGACAGCATGACACACATGCCTTAACACCGACATCTACACAAGGAGGGGAACCGTCCCATGTTTAGGTACATCCTCCAGCGATCGCTGACGTACCTCGTCATGGTCTTTATTACGACCACGATGGGTTACTTTGCAGCGGTTACTGCCCTGAAGCCTGCCCTCTTGGAGCAGGAAAAGGTTCCGAAGCCTAGCCCCGAGCAGGTGAACCGTAACTTCGCATCCCTGGGTCTCGATCCCGAAATGAACCCCTGGGACCGCTACGTTCAGTGGCTGACCAATGTGGTCACCAAGTTCGATTGGGGCCGTAGCCCCAACGGCGCGTACATTAACCAGGAATTTGGCCAGCGCGTGTGGGTTTCTACCCGCCTGCTGCTGGTGGCTACCATTCTCTCGATTGTGATTGGTATTGCCCTGGGTGTGTACTCGGCAGCTCGCCAGTACAAGTTCTCTGACCGTGTTATCACCGGTTACTCCTACCTGGTCTACATCATCCCCGCTCCCGTTGCTTACTTCGTGGTGCAGCAGGGCGCGACCACTATCAACAACATCGCCGTTGCTAATGGTGGAGAGAAGATTTTCTATGTGACCGGTATTTCGACTCCGGGTCTGACCGGATTCTGGGAAATCACCATGGATATGGCGGCGCACTACGTCGTGCCGACCTTCTGTATGACCATCTTCGGTTGGGCTGGTTACCAGATTGCACAGCGTCAGTACCTGCTCGATAACGTGAACGCTGACTTCGTGCGTACCGCTCGTGCTAAGGGCTTGACCCGTAACCAGGCGATTACTCGCCACGCACTGCGCGTCTCCTTCATCCCCGTGGCACAGTCCATCGCGTACCAGATTCCGATGATTTTTGCGGGTGCATTCTTCGCCGAGACCGTCTTTGCATGGCCCGGTATCGGTAAGTGGTCGATTGACTCCATTTCCGCGCAGGACGTGAACGCTGCGACCGTGACCCTCGCGTACGGTTCTGCACTGTTCGCTGTCGGTGCGATCATCGCTGATATCGCTACCACCATCGTCGACCCCCGAGTGAGGATCTCATGAGTCAGGTAACTGCAACTTCCTCCGTACCGGTGGTACAGGAGAACGGTGACTTCAAGGTCATCAACAAGAGCGTTATTATTCTGCGCCGCTTCCTGCGTAACAAGGCTGCAGTCTTCGGTCTGTGCGTGTTCATCGGCATGGGTCTGTTCGGTAAGTACCTGACCAAGTACAAGCCCAACGACATTGACTACATGGCGCTGGGTGAAGGCCCCTCGGCCGAGCACTGGTTCGGTACCACCATCGCGGGTAATGACGTGTTCGCCATGATGTCTGAGGCCGTCTGGACCTCTCTCCAGATTGGTGTGGTCGTCGGTTTGGCCACTGTGTTCATCTCCGCAGTTTACGGTTGTGTGATGGCGTACTTCGGTGGCTGGATTGACAAGATTATGCTGTTCATCCTCGAGACCCTGATCATGGTTCCCTCGCTGCTGATTCTGGCAATTCTGATCAACGGTCAGGTTGGTAAGCAGATTCAGAAGAGCGTCCCCACCTGGGTTCTGCTCTCTGCAGTGCTGATTGCCTTCGGCTGGATGGGTAGCGCCCGTGTTATTCGTGCAATGGCGCAGTCCCTCATCAACCGCGACTTCGTGAAGGCTGCACGCTACATGGGTGTGCACCCCTTCAAGATTGTGATGCGCCACCTGGTTCCGAACATTGGCTCCCTGCTGGTTCTGAACTTCACCAGCGGCATCATGGGCGCTGTGCTCTCTGAGGTCGCTTACTCCTTCATCGGCATCGGTATTAAGTACCCCAACTACTCGCTGGGCTCGCTGATTTCGGATGCTTCGCAGCAGATTAACACCCTGCCGCACATGTTCTGGTTCCCGGTTCTGTTCTTCTTCCTGCTGGTTGGTCCGCTGGCCCTCATGAACGACGGTCTGCGTGACGCATTCGACCCGACTTCGATGTCGGTCGGTAAGATCAAGAAGTCCAAGAAGAACGAGAAGGCAGAGGCACCCGCTGCCGCTGCAAAGGAGGCGAAGAACTAATGAGTACCTCTCCCGTTCTGAGCGTTAAGGACCTCAACGTCCGCTTCAACACTGAGAATGGCATCGTGCATGCTGTTCGCGGTGTGAACTTTGACCTGTACCCCGGTAAGACCCTGGGTATTGTGGGTGAGTCCGGTTCCGGTAAGTCCGTTGCCTCCATGGCGATTATGGGTCTGCACCCGACTACCGCTGACATCACTGGTTCGGTCAAGTACAACGGCACCGAGCTGCTGGGCTTGAGCGATAAGGAAATGTGCGCATACCGCGGCAAGGAGATCTCTATGATCTTCCAGGATCCGCTGTCCTCGCTGACCCCCGTGTACACCATTGGTGATCAGATCGCTGAGGTGCTCAAGGTCCACAACAAGGGCATGAGCAAGCAGGCTATCAAGGACCGTTCCATCGAACTGATGCGTATGGTGGGTATTCCCTCGCCGGCTGACCGCCTGCGTTCCTTCCCGCACGAGTTCTCCGGTGGTATGCGTCAGCGCATCATGATCGCTATGGCGATTGCGAATGACCCCCGCGTGCTCATCGCCGATGAGCCCACCACCGCACTGGATGTGACCATTCAGGCGCAGGTGCTGGAGGTTATGCAGAAGGCTCAGGAAGAGACTGGCGCAGCGACCATCATGATTACCCACGACCTGGGTGTTGTGGCTGGTATGGCTGACGACATTCTGGTGATGTACGCCGGTAAGCCGGTGGAGATTGCGAAGGCAGAAGACCTGTACAAGCATCCCTCCCACCCGTACACCATCGGTCTGCTGGGTGCGGTCCCGCGTGTGGACCGTTCCGAGAAGGTCTCCCTGGTTCCGATTGAGGGTACCCCTCCGAACCTGATTAACCCGGTGACCGCGTGCTCCTTCCGCCCGCGTTGCCCCATCGCTAAGAGCGGTGGCCAGTGCTGCCAGGACTCCAACGGCGAGCCCGATCTGCAGCTGCTGGAAGGCGTTGGCGAGGGCCACTACTCCTCCTGCACCATCTCTCAGGAGCTGGTCGGTAAGACCGCTGACGAGCTGTACCCGGTTCCGGAGCCCCCGGTATCGAAGTACGACGGTATTCCGCGTGAGGAGCGTGCCCCCGTCCTGGAGGTCCGCAACGTCAAGAAGCACTTCCCGCTCATGAAGGGTGCGCTGATTAAGCGCCGCGTGGGCACTGTGAAGGCTGTGAACGGCCTGTCCTTCGACATTCGCGAGGGCGAGTGCTTCTCCATCGTGGGTGAGTCCGGTTGTGGTAAGACCACCACCCTGCTGGAAATCATGGAGTTCAACAAGAACACCGACGGTGAGATTCTGATCAACGGAACCTCCACCAAGGACGGCAAGTCCGCAGGTGAGATTCTTGAGCTGCGTAAGAACCAGCAGATGGTGTTCCAGGACCCCACCGGTGCTCTGGATCCGCGCTTCACCGTTTACGAGGTGCTTGCCGAGCCGCTGGAAAACCAGGGCATGAACAAGGCAGACATCAAGAAGCGCGTCATCGAACTGATGCACATTGTGGGTCTGCAGCCTGACCACGTGAACCGCTTCCCGAACCAGTTCTCTGGCGGTCAGCGTCAGCGTATCGGTATTGCTCGTGCGCTTGCTGTGAACCCCAAGCTCGTGGTTCTGGATGAGCCGGTGTCCGCACTGGACGTGTCCGTCCAGGCTGGTGTGATTAACCTGCTGGAGGAGCTGCGTGCAAACCTGGGCCTGAGCTACCTGATGGTTGCTCACGACCTCGCGGTGATTCGCCACGCATCCGACCGCGTTGCAGTGATGTACCTGGGTCGTATTGTTGAGATTGGTGACGTCGACCAGGTGTTCGACAACCCGATCCACCCGTACACCCGTGCACTGCTCTCGGCAATTCCGGTTCCGGATCCCGAGGTTGAGGCAAAGCGCCACCGCATTATGCTTGAGGGCGACCTGCCCACTCCGGTGAACGCGCCTAAGGGTTGTGGCTTCTCGAGCCGTTGCCCGGTCTTCAAGCTGCTGCCTGAGGACAAGAAGCGTCGTTGCCTGGAGGAGATGCCGGAGCTGACCCACGTTGAGGGTGAGGATCACGGTTATGCTTGCTACTTCCCGGAGGCTGAGGCCGCTACGGTGTAGCTCTAGAGTCGGCTGAATAAGTCGCATGTGTGCCGAGGGGCGAATATTCGTTGAATATTCGCCCCTCGGGTTTTTTAATGCCCGGTACTGGTGAGGCGCGTGCAGCTTGAGATTGTCACCTGGTGAGACGGCGGGAGCCTCAGAATGTGGCGCTTGGCACTGAAACCAGCAAGAAAACAGGAAAAACTGCACTGACTAGGCGTAACCTTTCTCACCATTCAAGATATGAATATTTATAGGCGAGCTTCTATACCGCGGGTAAGCCATAATTAAGCCTGTGGGTGCGCCGCTAGGGGCGTGCCTCAAGGAACACATTCATAGACCGGCACTAATTCATCGCTCACCGCACCCTAATTGCGGCGCATGAGCAGGGAATCCTTGACGCTTTCCTGCGGGATTATTGAGGGTCAAACGTATAAGAGGACACTCTCATGGAGAAGAATTTCATCCTGAACCGTCGTACCGTTCTCGGTGGCGCTGCAGCACTGGGTACCGTGGGCGTACTGGCTGCGTGCGGCTCGTCCAAGGACTCCAAGGCAACCACCCAGGGTGCAACCGTGGGCACCGATGCCAAGGAGCTTTATGACCTTGGTGAGGCAGCTGTATCTGAGCTGAAGGATGGCGGCACTCTGCGCCTGGCTATTCCCGGTATTGGTCCGGACTTCAACCTTTTCAGCGCGGACGGCAACTCCCTGTACACCCAGACTGCTATGAGCCCCGTGGCTTACGCAGGCCTGTGGCAGGGTGACCCCATGGGTAAGCGCACTCTGGCTCCCGATTTCGCGAAGAGCTTCGATGTTTCCGAAGAAAACGGTCTGCCCGTTGTCTCCATTGAGCTGAACCCCCAGGCTAAGTTCAACGACGGTACCCCCATCGACTACAAGGCTCTGCAGGCTACCTGGGAGGTCCTCAAGAGCACCGATGGCGGCTACAAGATTGGTACCAGCGGCATCTACAGCAGCATTGCTTCCGTGGAGCGCGACGGTGATGACTTCAAGGTGAAGGTAACTTTCTCCGCACCTTACTACCCGCTGGATACCCTCTTCGCTGGCATTATGCACCCGGCTCTGCTGGACAAGGAACTCTTCAACACTGGTTTCGTTGACAAGCCGCACCCCGAGTACTGGGTTGGCCCCTTCACCATTGCTGAAGGTGGCTGGAACTCCACCGAGAAGACCCTGACCCTGACCCGCAATGAGAAGTGGTGGGGCGAGAAGCCCGTTCTGGAGCGCATCGTCTTCCGTCAGATGGATACCGCTGCTGAGCGCGCGGCATTCAAGAACGATGAGCTTGACGCGATTGGCGCTACCACCGCTTCTGCATACAAGGAGCTCAAGGAAGTTGCTAACACCGAGATTCGTCGCGGTGCTCGCCTCTTCGCCGGCGGTCTGACCATGAACCCCGCCCGCATGCAGGATGTTGCTCTGCGTCGCGCTGTGGTTGTTGGTCTGAACCGTGAGGCTCTCGCTAAGGTTCGTTTCCAGGGTCTGGATTACGAAGAGAAGCTCCCCAACTCGGTTATTCATATGCCCTTCACCGAGTACTACCAGGACGACTACCCGACCCCGAACAACGATGCTACTGCAGCATCCAAGATTCTGGAAGAGGCAGGCTACACCAAGAACGGTGAGTTCTACGAGAAGGACGGCAAGCAGGCTGCCTTCAAGTTCTCCATCTTCGGTGAGGACCCCACCTCCAAGGCTGTCGGTCAGACCCTGGTTCAGCAGCTGAAGTCCGTAGGCATTAATGCTGAGCTCGACTCGCGTGCTGTTAGCGAGTTCAACAAGACCATGGCCTCCAAGGATTACGACGCAACCTCCTCCGGTTTCGCTCCGACCTCCCCGGATGCTACCGAAGCCACCGAGCAGTTCTACATGCGTCGTAAGCCCGAGGAAGCCGGTTCCGATGAGATCAATGAGATGATTGCAAAGATGAAGCTCATTGCTGACGACAAGGAACGCAACCAGGCTTGCAACGAGATCGAGAAGAAGCACCTGGCTGAGTTCGCAGTGCTGATTCCGCTCATCAACGGCCCCGAGTACAAGTTCGTGAAGAAGGGTCTGCACAACTACGGTGTGTCCCTCTTCCAGGGCACCGGTATTCACTGGGAGAAGGTTGGTTGGGCTAAGTAAGTCCTCATCCCTTCACCTGCTAGGTGAATAGCCTAGAGCTATTGAAAGTGTCCACCCGGATTATCCGGGTGGACACTTTTTGCATATCTGGAGGGGGTTTTGGGTGCTTTTGTATACCGATGCGGGGGAGTGGTGGTATAGCTATCCGTCAAAATCCGAAAAAATCGCACAAAAACAGCGTATGCGTAGTATGAATATTCAAATAACACGATAAATATTAAGAAATATTGTGAAAATCCTTGGTTTTTGTTCCGGAGGCGCGCTACAGTGGAGTCATACAAAGTTATGCAGTGTTCTGCATAAATAATCATTACTCGGGGATACGGGATACACCCACCCGCATAAGACAGAAGGAAACCACTCCCATGACCGCCAACACCGCATACACCGCGAGTAGCCACGAAGCGACCAAGAACAGCTTCAGCCGCCGCGCCCTCATTGGCGGCACCGCGGCTCTGGGAGCTGTGGGCCTGCTCAGTGCCTGCGGCAACGGCAGTGCAAGCTCCGAAAAGACCAAGGCAGCCGGCGCCGGTGCCAACATCGAAGACCTCTACAACATCAACGCTCAGGACGTAAACAGCCTGAAGAAGGGTGGCACCCTGCGCCTGCCCGCCGGATCCATCGGCCCGAACTTCAACTTCTATACCCAGAGCGGTAACACCAGCGATAACGTCAACGTTATGAGCACCATCAGCCAGGCTGGCCTGTGGAACCTCGACTTTAACGGCACCTACAAGCTAAACACCGACTTCGCTGTCTCCTTCGAGCACAGCAAGAAGGACGACAAGATTCAGGTTGCCGTCAAGCTCAACCCCAAGGCTGTCTTCAACGATGGCACCCCCATCACCTACGAAGCGCTCCAGTCCACCTGGAACATCTTCAAGAGCCTGGATAATGGCTACAACATTGTCACCAGCGGCATCTACGAATTCGTTGAATCTGTAGAAAAGGGCGAAGATGACTACAGTGCAATCGTCACTTTCTCCAAGCCCTTCTATCCGCTGCAGAGCCTCTTCTCCGAGATTCTGCACCCCGCCCTGGAGGATGTCGAGCTCTTCAATAATGGCTTTGTGGATGCACCCCACCCCGAGTACTGGGCTGGCCCCTTTACCCTGGCGGATAAGGGTTGGGACTCCACCGCGAAGACCTTCAGTGTTGTACCCAATGACAAGTGGTGGGGCGCCAAGCCCCTGCTGGACAAGATTGTCTTTACCCAGATGGAGTCCAGCGCTGCACGTGCCGCGTTCAAGAACGACGAAATTGACGCTATCGGTGCAAGCACCGCCTCCACCTATGCCGAGGTGAAGAATATTGCCGGTACCGAATTGCGTAAGGGTACCCGCCTCTACGCGGGCGGTCTGGATATTAATCCCCGCCGCGTCAAGGACGCTGCCCTGCGTAAGGCAATCTTCGCTGGCACTAACCGTGAAGCACTTGCGAAGATTCAGTTCCAGGGCCTGCCCTACGAGGAAACCATTCCCGGTTCGATGATTCACATGCCCTTCTCGCCTTACTACCAGGATTCTTACCCGACCCCGAATAATAGTGTTTCGGAGGCGCAGAAGATTCTGGAGGCCGCCGGCTACACCAAGAATGGCGACTACTACGAGAAGGACGGCGTAAAGGCTGGCTGCGCTGTGGTGGTCTTTGGTGATGATCCGACCACCAAGGGTAAGGCTCAGACCTTCACTCAGCAGATGAAGGATGTCGGTATCGAGATCCGGATTGATCAGCACTCCGATAGTGAGTTCGCCACCATTCTGGGCAACTGGGACTACGATATTTCCTTCAGCGGCTACTCGGTCTCTGCTGACGCAACTGAGGGTACCAAGCAGTTCTACTACTCCGAGAACAATGAAGGTATCGGCAGCAAGGAAATTGACGCCCTTATTGATGCCATGACTCTCATTGAAGATGACAAGGAACGTAACCTTGCCTGCAATGAGATTGAGAAGAAGCACATGGCTGAGTTCGCCTTCCTGGGTACTATTACGAACGGTCCTGACTTCGTGATGGTCAAGAAGGCTCTGGCTAACTACGGTCCGCGCCTGTATAAGTCGATGGACTGGACTGCTGTGGGCTGGATGAACTCCTAGGGGTTCCTACCCTATGAGCGGGTCGAATGCGTATATGCGCGTTCGGCCCGCTTTGCTGTGCCCGTTTGCTATTTTGGGAGGCTGGGTTGTGGGGGGCGGGGGAGGGGTGCTGCATGAGAGGTGGTGGGGGGTGATGCCGATGCGGATTTAAGCTCTGTCGTAATAATTAAGAAATATTTATCGTGTTGCGCACTTGTAGTGATGTGTGTGGTGTACACTACTAAAAATATTAAATGTGGCTTAGAACATAGCTGTAAGTCACATTATTTTGCATGGCTTGACCTGCCCGCCCATCACCGCAGATGGCAGACGCTCCTGTAGGCGGAAACCCCGCCTCCAGAGCATGCGAGCCACCCACTCTACACTGCAAACACTGCATCAGCGCAGTCCACACCCACAAGGAGCCCATCATGAGCCCTCACCCCATCCCCTCCCTCTCCGGATTCAACCCGATCATGAGCCGCCGCGTACTGTTCGGCGGCGCAACCGCCGTCGCTGCTGCCGGCGTACTGAGCGCTTGTGGCTCCTCGTCCTCCAAGACCGAGCACAAGGCAAGCGAAACCCCGTTCTATGAAATCAACGAGCAGGATGCCTCGAAGCTCAAGCAGGGCGGTACCCTGAACCTGAGCACCTACTCCCTCGGCCCGGACTTCAACCGCTTCTCCCAGAATGGCTCGAGCACCTCCGTCTCCGAAACCATGGGCATTATCGCCGGTGCCGGCATCTGGCGCAGCACCTACAAGGGTGAAGATGAGCTCGACCCCAACTACTGCCTCGGCTTCGAAGCTAAGGAAGTAGACGGCAAGATTACCGCAGAGGTTCGCCTGAACCCCAAGGCAGTCTTCAACGACGGCACCCCCATCGACATCGACGCCCTCAAGGCAACCTGGCAGATTCAGCGTGACCCCGACGGTGAATACAAGATTGCCGCAGCAGGTATCTACGAATTCATCGAAAGCGTTGAAGCTATCGACGGCGACCGCTACCACGCACGCGTTGTCCTCAAGACCGCGCACAACCCCGTCAAGGGCCTGCTCTTCACGGGCATTCTGCACCCGGCGATGCTCGACGTAAACCTCTTCAACGAAGGCTTCGTCGACAACCCCCACCCCGAGCTCGGTTGCGGCCCCTTCACCCTGGCACCCAACGGCTGGAACTCCTCCGAGAAGACCTTCACCGCAGTCCCCAACGACAAGTGGTGGGGTGAGAAGCCCAAGCTGGACCGCATCGTCGTGCGTGAAATGGCAGACGCCGCAGCTCGCGCCGCCTACAAGAACGGCGAGCTGGACGTCGTCGACTCACGTACCCTCAGCGCCTACAACGAGATGAAGGACGTTGCGAACTCTGAAATCCGCCGCGGTCGCCGCCTCTTCGCCGGCGGCATGAACCTGAACGCACAGCACATCACCGATGTTGCTGTCCGTAAGGCAATCTTCCTGGGTATTGACCGTGGTGCTCTGGCAAAGATTCGCTTCCAGGGTCTGCCCTACGAAGAAGAAGTTCCCGGCTCGATGCTTCTGTTGGGTTCCTCCCAGTACTACCGCGACAACTACCCGGCACGTAACCCGGAGGAAGCACGCAAGGTCCTGGAGAAGGCAGGCTACACCAAGTCCGGCGACTTCTACGCGAAGGACGGCAAGACCATCACCCTGAAGCTGACCACCTTCGGTGATGACGCCACCACCAAGGGCCAGGCACAGACCTTCATCCAGAGCATGAAGGAAATCGGCATTAACTTCGAGCTCGATTCGCGTGCACAGTCTGAATTCTCGAAGGTCGTTGGTAACCGCGAGTACGACGTGAGCATTTCGGGCTTCGGTGTGAGCTCCGAGCCGACCAGCTCTACCGAGTACTTCTACCACTCCAAGAACTGGAACGGCGTCGGCACCCCCGAAATCGACGCTATGGTCGACGAGATGGTCACCATCCTCGACGACGCTAAGCGCGCCGAGAAGTGCAACGAAATTGAGAAGAAGCACATGAGCGAGGTTTGCCTCTTCATCCCGTTCCTCAATGGTCCGGACTTCAAGGCATGCCGCCCGAAGCTCGCTAACTACGGTGCGTTCCTCTTCAAGAGCACCGACTGGTCTTCGGTTGGCTGGATGGCGTAAGCCGCAGTTTTAAGCTCCCCGCCCCTATACGTTTTCGCAGTGTCGTATAGGGGTGGGGAGCTTTTTCTTGTGGAGGGTTCAGCGCGCTTTAGTTGCCCCGACGCTGTGCTTGTAACTTGTAACGACTCTCAAAGTACCGGGTGTGACGCGCTCGCGCGCCAATGCGACATAATATTTCATTTTTTAGTTTTCGCACGCGGCTTCCGCGTGATGATGCGGGTTCAGGCGCTGAACCCGTGATTTTTAGACGGTGTATAGTTCTTCCACGGATTGGACTGTGGTCTGCGTCGCTTCTTTTGGGGGTATACTGTGTTTCAACCACAAACAATGTGGGGGCTCTCACAAAGGTGATGGGCGGGAGCTTCGGCGCTCCCGCAAAATCGGCGCACAACACGGTGCGCTTATCGAATAGCACCTGAGCCCTCCGGCATGAGGAGAATACATGACTCATCTACGTATTAATCGCCGTACCCTGCTGACCGGCACCGTTGCCCTGGGTACCGTCGGCCTGCTCGCTGCATGCGGCGGCGGCTCTGACAAGAAGATCAGCGGTAAGGCTGCTTCGAGCACCGAGGAAATCGTCAAGAACCTCGAAATCAACAAGCAGGACCGCTCCTCCCTCAAGCAGGGTGGCGAGTTCCGCGGTAGCGTCTCTGCAGTCGGCCCGAACTTCAACATTCTGACTCAGAGCGGCTACACCACCGAGAACCTCACCGCATTCGGTGGCGCCTGCAACATCCCCTCCGCTATCGGCTTCACCTCCCTAAGCCCTGCCGGCGACTACAGCCTCAACGACGACTACGTCAGCGACTACAAGGCTGAGACTGTTGACGGCGTGCAGACCATCACCTTCAAGCTCAACTCTAAGGCTGTCTTCAACGACGGCACCCCCGTTGACATTGAGGCAATCCGCGCCGCGTGGACCGTCTACCGCAACCCCGATGACGGCTACAACGTTATCGCCGCTCCCTTCTGGCAGCAGGTGGCGTCCATCGACCCCGTGGATGGCGACAAGACCCGCGTCAAGATTGTTATGTCCAAGCCCCTGTACCCCGCTGAGACCCTCGGCCTGCTCGGTCTGCACCCCGCACTGACCGACAAGGAGCTCTTCAACAACGGCTTCGTGAACAAGCCCATGGATCAGTACTGGTCCGGCCCCTTCAAGATTGGCGAGTGGAACTCTTCGGCTAAGACCCTCACCCTTGTGCCCAACGACAAGTGGTGGGGCGAGAAGCCGCTGCTGGATCGCATCATCTGGCGCGAAATGGGCGACGAAGCAGAGCGCGCAGCGTTCAAGAACGGCGAGCTGGACAGCATCGGCTTCGCTGGCCTGGCAACCTACAACGCTGTCAAGGGTCAGCCCGGTGTTCAGATTCGCTCCGGCCAGAGCGTTGGCGTGATCAACCTGCAGTTCAACCCGACCCGCGTGACCGACACCGCCCTGCGCCGTGCAGTCTTCGCCGCGGTTGACCGCTCTCAGCTGGCTAAGGTCAAGTTCGGCCAGATCAACTGGGAAGAGCCCCTGACCGGCTCCATGATTGCTATGCCCTTCCAGAAGGGCTACCAGGACGCTATGCCTTCTAACCCCGGTGCCGAGGCTGCGGCAAAGATCCTGGAAGCAGCAGGCTACTCCAAGAATGGCGACTACTACGCCAAGGATGGCAAGACTGCAGGCTTCTCCATCACCTACTTCGGTTCGGATGCAACCTCTCTGGCTCAGTTCCAGAACCTCGAGCAGCAGCTCAAGGCAGCAGGTATTAAGCTCGAGCAGGACAACCAGCCGCAGTCCCAGTTCAACTCCGTGATGGGTGCTAAGCAGTACGACTGCGCCTTCTCCGGTTGGGGTATTGGTGCTGACCCTGCAGACAGCGTTCAGTACTTCTACACCAGCGAAATCAACGAAGGTGTGGGCGATCCCGAGCTGGATAAGTTCATCGCGTCCATTTACGAGAAGGAATCTCACGAGGAGCAGTTGAAGATGGCTGCTGAGGCTGAGAAGCAGCACATGGAGAAGGTTGCTATTTACTTCCCCTACGCTAACGGCCCCAGCTACGCAGCTGTGAAGGAGAAGCTGGCTAACTACGGTCCTTCCCTCTTCGCAACCAGCTACACCGACCCCAAGCGCTGGACCAATGTGGGTTGGCAGAACTAAAGCCACAGGCTAATTTTCTGGATTCCTATTCGGTAGTTTCTGAATTTTTGGAGGCGCCGGCATAGGCTTCGGAAGGGCGAAGTCCCGCGGTATTCCGCCTTAGAGGTGGGGTACCGTGGGACTTTTCTGTTTCCCGGGGAGGACTGCTTGAGATTGGGGAAAGAAAAGTTTCTGCTGAAATATTTCCCCTAAAACGGTGAACTGGGTCATAGTGGGTGGGAAATGTGTGTATACTATTGCCAATGCAAAATGTGCGTGCTGTCACAAAGGTGTGCGGGTTGTGTTCCCCCGCGTACAGCAAAGCAGCATCCCACCTAACTGAGGAAAACTAATGACCACTTTCACCCTCAACCGTCGTACCCTGCTCACCGGCACCGTTGCCCTGGGCACCGTCGGCCTGCTCGCAGCCTGCGGCGGCAACTCCTCCAAGAACGAGAACAGCGCTCTCTCCGCCGGCGACGACCTGTCCAAGGCAGTCTCCTACAACGAGAAGGACCGCTCCGCCCTCAAGGACGGCGGCGAGTTGCGACTGAGCGCAGACGGCATTGGCCCGAACTTCAACATCCTCAACACCAACGGCTACACCGCCGGTAACCTGAATATTCAGGCGGCAATCAACTCCGCCTTCACCGGCGGCTTCTACGCTGACTTCCGCGGCGAGTCGCACATGAACCAGGACTACGTCACCGAGTACAAGGCGCAGACCGTTGATGGCGTGCAGACCGTGACCTTCAAGATCAACCCCAAGGCAGCCTTCAACGACGGTACCCCCATCGACGTGAACGCCGTCAAGAGCTACCAGACCATCTACACCGCCGCGGCATCCGGTTCGGACTACCAGATCACCCCCTCGCCCATCTGGGAGCAGGTCGCAAGCGTCGAGGCTGTGGACGGCGATACCCGCCACGTGAAGGTCACCATGTCCAAGCCCTGGTACCCCATCGAAGGCAGCTTCACCTCCTTCCTGCACCCGGCATTCGTCGAACCCAAGTTCTTCAACGACGGCCTGAACGACAAGCCCCTCGACCAGTACTGGGCAGGCCCCTTCAAGGTCGGCGAGTGGAACTCCTCCTCCAAGGTGCTCACCGTCGTCCGCAACGAGAAGTGGTGGGGCACCAAGCCCGCTCTTGAGCGCATCACCTGGCGTGAAATGAGCTCCCAGGCAGAGCAGGCAGCTTACAAGAACGGCGAAATCGACTATGTGGACGCCAGCACCCTCAGCTCCTACAACGAGCTCTCCGGCGTGGCAAACACCGACATTCGCAAGGGTAGCGCTCTCAGCGTGGGCAACTACGAAATCAACCCCGAAAAGGTGCCCCTGCCCGTCCGCCGCGCATTCGTTGCAGCCCTGAACCGTGAGCAGCTGCAGAAGCTGCGCTACGAGAAGCTCGGCTGGAAGGAAACCCTGCCCGGCTCCATGTGCATGCTGCCCATGCAGGAAGGCTACCAGGACAACTACCCGACCAAGCTCGGCAAGGACGTCGCTACCAAGATCCTTGAGGACGCAGGCTACACCAAGTCCGGTGACTACTACACCAAGGACGGCGCTAAGGTCTCCTACCCGGTCATCACCTTCGGTAGCGACCCGGTTGTCAGCTCCACCGCGCAGTTCCTCGTCCAGCAGATGAAGGAAATCGGCGTTGAACTGACCATCGAGAACCACGGTGCCTCTGAAATGTCGAGCATCATCTCCTCGAAGAACTTCGCGATTAAGACCGGTGGCTACGGCATCACCACCTCCCCGGTGGATGCGGCGAACTACTTCTACATCTCCGAGACCAACAACGGTCACGGTAAGGATCTGGACTCGCTGGCAGCAACCATGATGTCCACCGAGGACCCGAAGGAACAGCTCAAGATCATGAACGAGCTGGAGAAGCGCCACCTGGACGAGGTCGCCATCTACGTGCCCACCCACAACGGCCCGAACTTCAAGGCGTGCCGTAAGGGCCTGGCGAACTACGGCCCCATGCTCTTCGGCCTGCCCTACTACAACCCGAACGTATGGATCAACGTCGGTTGGGAGAAGCAAAACTAAGCGTTGAGCACCGCTCACACACTCCATAAGGGGTAAAAGCGCTACAGCGGCGTGTTACAAAAGGATTAAAACCTTCTGTAGCACGCCGCTTTCCCGTTCCTAAGAGAGTCGCACGGATATACTTAAAACAAATGTGGGCATTCTGCCCGCAACCCCGGCAGAGACTGTCCTCCCGCCGGGTTGGAGTGTTAGTTGCGCACCGTTCGCGTACCGCCTCCACAACACTGCGAATACTCTAGGAGAAATTCCATGAAGAGCATGTCTGTCTCTCGCCGTACCCTCCTGACCGGCACCGTTGCCCTCGGCACCGTTGGTCTACTGGCTGCCTGCGGCAGCTCGAAGGAAAAGGTTGGCGGTAGCGCCGCTAACAACGCTGAAGATATTCTGAAGAACCTTCAGGTCAACAAGCAGGACCGTTCCTCCCTCAAGCAGGGTGGCACCCTGACCCTCGCGGCTACCGCCCTGGGCCCCAACTTCAACCTGCAGACCCAGAGCGGCTACACCTCCAGCAACCTGGACGCTCTGGCACCCTGCAACATTCCCGCCGTGATGGGCTTCTACACCATGAGCCCCGAAGGCGAAGGTACCCTCAACCCCGAGTTCTGCACCGAGCACAAGACCGAGACCGTCGATGGCGTGCAGACCGCGACCTTCAAGATCAACCCCAAGGCTGCCTTCAACGACGGCACCCCCATGGACGTGAACGCTGTTCGCGCCGTGTGGAAGGTCTACCGCGCAACCACCGACAACCCCTACCACATCACCGATAACACCATGTGGCAGCAGGTTGAGAGCATCGAGGCTGTGGACGGCGACAACTTCCACGTCAAGGTCACCATGAAGGCTCCGTATTACCCCTCCGAGGGTCTGTGCGCCTTCGCAATCCACCCCGCCCTGGAAGACGTCAACCTCTTCAAC
This sequence comes from Rothia mucilaginosa, assembly GCF_001548235.1. NCBI lineage: Bacteria > Bacillati > Actinomycetota > Actinomycetes > Micrococcales > Micrococcaceae > Rothia > Rothia mucilaginosa. Next base: position 760,412 of record NZ_AP014938.1, on the reverse strand, counting down.
GAAGGCTTCGTTGACAAGCCCCTCGACCAGTACTGGGCAGGTCCCTTCAAGGTTGGCGAGTGGAACTCCTCCCAGAAGGTGCTCACCCTGGTCAAGAACGACAAGTGGTGGGGCGAGAAGCCGGTGCTGGACCGCATCATCTGGCGTCAGATGGACTCCGAAGCAATCCGTGCAAGCTTCAAGAACGGCGAACTGGACGCCTTTACCTTCGTTGGCGCAACCAGCTACAACGCTGTGAAGGGCCAGGCAGGCACCGAGATTCGCCAGAGCCAGAACACCAACGTCAACATCATTCAGCTGAACCCCAAGCGCATCGAGGACCTGGCACTGCGCCGCGCAATCCTCGCTTCTGTGGACCGCGAGCAGATTGCTAAGGCATACTTCTCGCAGCTCGGCTGGACCGAGCCGCTGCCCGGCTCCATCATCGCAATGCCGTTCCAGAAGGGCTACCAGAACAACTACGCTGGTGACACCGGTGCACAGGCAGCTGGCAAGATTCTGGAGGCAGCAGGCTACTCCAAGTCCGGCGACTACTACGCTAAGGACGGCAAGGTTGCTGGCTTCGCGCTGACCTCCTTCGGTTCCGAGGCTGTCTACCAGGCGGTCTACCAGATTCTGGAGCAGCAGCTGAAGTCCGCAGGTATCCGCCTGAGCGCTGACAACCAGCCGCAGTCGAACTCCAACTCCGTGCTCGGCCAGAAGAGCTACGAAGCAATCTTCACCGGTTGGGGCGTTCTGCCCGACCTGGCTTCCTCGGCACCCTACTTCTTCACCACCGAGGTGTTCGGAGTCGGTGACCCCGAAGTTGATAAGCTCATCGAGAAGCTGCAGAACACCGAGAAGGAAGACGAGCGCATCAAGATCGCTAACGAGGCGGAGAAGCTCTACTACGAGAAGGTCGCAGTGTACCTGCCCTACGCAAACGGCCCGATGTACGCCGCTGTCAAGGCTAAGGTTGCGAACTACGGTCCGTCCCTGTTCAAGCAGAGCTACACCAGCGCTGACTACTGGGTCAACGTTGGCTGGCAGGAGTAGTACCGCTTACGGTAACGCTCTAGCCGTCCTATAGGACAATAAAATCCCGGGTACTCTCACGAGAGAGTGCCCGGGATTTTTTGTGCCCTTTAGCGGGATATGTAATTACAAAAACTAGGGGAACACCGCCCTAACCGGTTGCTACCACTCGCCCAGGTACAGGGCACGCTCCTGCAGGTACCTCAACATCTTCGGGTTCTGCCGCAGATAGAAGATGCGGTAAATGCCGCCTCCAGCAACGATGAAAGCCAGCGGGAAACCCAAAATCACGAGTACACGGCTCATATTGGCGGACAGATCAAACGGATCACCGCTGGTTGCCACCAGCACAATCCAGAGAGAATAGCCAACGCAGGCGAGCAGAGTGCCCCACATGCCGCGCACGAGCCAACTCACCAGTGCCACCGCAATGACCCACGCCAGCGCCAACGTGAACTGGTGCCGCTCCGCCTGAGCCCAAGGGAGCGCCCCCACGTAAATAATTGCGGGGATGCCCAGGTACCCGGGGATATTCAGCGAGGCAAGAATGTTCACACAAAAATAGCCCAAGAAAATAGCGCTCAACGACGAGGACAGGAACAGGTGCAGGGGAATCATGCCATCGCCGCTATAGACGGCGGTCGGGCCCGCGTACACGGTTTCAAACATGAGGGTCAGCGGAGTCATCATGTACTCGATCCAGACGACCAGCGCAAAAGCACCGAAAATGCCCAGCGCCTGCATCAGTGCAATCAACCGTGAACGCGCATCGTGAGGAATGGTGAAGCTCTGGCCCTTCGCCTTGACGCCGCAGAGATGAACGACAGCCACCATTGCCGCGATGCACAGTACCCAGCGCACGAGGACCCCCGGCAGCTCAGGAAGACCTCCATAAGCCCCCGTAGCGGGGTCGCCCCAGGCTCCGGGGAGCAACGTAATAGCGTGAGTGCCCTCGGGGAGGTTTGCGGAGGAAGCAAGCCGGTGCGGCTCGTAGATAACCCACCACAGAAGGCACGCGGGAATTAACGCGGAGAGCTTGCGCAGCAGAACGGGAAACGGCGCGGACTCGTAGACGAGCGCCTCAAGATTGAGCCGGCGCATCAGGCGCCGAACAGGAGATAGAGCACGCAACTCTTTTTGCTGCTCTTCCCACACCTCGGTATCCCATACCCTAGTATCAGAAGACATCATCGTACTCCCTATCACGTGAGAACTTCCTTGTTGAGCTTATTATCACACTAGCAGAAATACCCCCCCCGGCTAGTGCCTAAACCCCAGCAAAACCTGCCCAGCAAACCCTGCCTAAAGAATCAGCACATCAGGAAGCAGGGCATCAGGAAAGGGAGGCATAAGGAAAGGGGCCCCACCATAATGGTGGGGCCCCTTAGAGCCTATAAAGGGAACTACTTAGTGGTCACCTTCAGGACAGTGCTCAGGTTCTGGTGAGCAACGCCCGGCAGACCCTTCACCTCAGCGAACTTGCGGGTGTTGGTCACGATAACCGGGGTAATCAGCGGGTAACCCGCCTCCTTGATGACCTCGGGATCGAACTCAATCAGAGCATCGCCAGCAGCAACAACGTCGCCCTTAGCAACCTTCACGCTGAAGCCCTTACCGTCCAGGTTCACGGTATCCAGACCAACGTGAATCAGCAGCTCAATGCCGTTCTCCAGCTTCAGACCAACAGCGTGGCCCGAGGGGTAGGTTGCAGCAACCTTACCGGCTGCGGGAGCAACCACGGTGGTACCGGTCGGCTCAATAGCCACACCCTCGCCCAGCTTGCCCGCAGCGAAGATCGGGTCCGGAACATCAGACAGAGCCACAGCAGTACCCTCAATCGGGGAGTGCAGCTCAATGACCTCACCGGCGGAAGCAGCGGGTGCAGCAACCTCAGCAGCAACAGCGGTAGACGCAGCAGCAGCCGGAGCAGCCTTAGCAGCAACAGCCTCAGCCTTGGGAGCGGCCTCAGCATCCTCAGCCTTACGCTCCGCAGCGTGCCTTACAGCGTCAGCCTTCGACTCGTAACCGAAAATCAGAACACCGGTCATAGCGCCGAAGAACGCAATAGCCAGACCAATCACGTACAGGTAGGAAGGCTGCATAGCCGGAATCGACAGCAGCGAGGTGAACGCGAATGCGTAGGACTTAACGCCCAGGAAGGAAATGGTAGCGCCACCAATAACAGCGGGAACCAGAATAATCGGAATCACACGCTTGTAACGGAGCACAACACCGTACAGGGACGGCTCAGAAATACCACCAAGCAGACCGGACATCGACGCGCCAACAGCGGTCTGGCGCAGCTCGCGGTCGTGCTTAGCCTTAATAGCCACACCGGTGACCAGGCCGAACACAGCGAAGTTGTAAGCACCCATGGGGGACTGAATGAAGTCAGTACCCATGGTCTGCAGGTTGTTAATCATGACAGCGTTCAGCGGCCAGTGCAGACCCAGCGGAACCATGAACAGGTACAGGCCAGCAATCAGAGCACCAACCAGAGCCGGAGCCTGGTCGTTAACCATCTTCAGGAAGTCAGAGATACCCATAGCCACACCAATACCGATGGGGCCAACCAGGAACGCGGTCACCGGAACCAGAATGATGACCGAAATCATCGGCACGAACACCATCTGCAGCATCGAAGGAATAACCTTCTTCAGGAAGCGCTCAAACGGAGCCAGCAGAGCAACAGCCAGCAGCGGGGGGAAGACCTGGCCGGTGTAGCTGAATGCGTACAGCGGCAGATCCAGACCGAAGAACGGAACATTCAGAATCTTGGTGGCGGGGTCAGCCAGAGCGGTCAGATCGGTGAAGGTACCGGTCATCAGCGCAGCGGGGATAGCCGCACCAACCCACATGTTCGCGCCCAGACGCTTAGCAGCGGTAGCGCCCAGCATGATGGGCATGAAGTTCAGAACCGACAGCGAAGCAGCCTTCAGGATGTACCAGAAAGCGAACTGCTGCATCCACTGGTTGTTCAGAGCCTTAGCAGCCTCCGGGTCAGCCACACGAGCACCGTTAATGATGTCGATGTTCACGCTCTGACCGGTCAAGTCAGTGTACTGGCCGAAGAAGCCCAGCTGCTGCAGGAACACAATCAGGGTCAGAATCATCGAGGTACCCAGAAGTGCCCACAGCAGAGGACGGAAGGAGTCAGACAGAACGTCGAAGACGTTGGTAAGCCAGCCAGACTTCTTGCCCTCAGCCTCAACCTTGGTGTCACCCTCAGCGTGGCCGGACATAGAAGGCAGAGCGTTGATCTCGTTGTACACAGCCTCAACGCGCTCGCCCAGAACAACCTGAGTCTGGCCGGACTGCTCAATCACAGAGAGAACGCCGGGCAGGCTCTCAATCTTCTTGTTCTGCACTGCATCGTTAGACACAGGAGTGACACGAAGGCGGGTTGCACAGTGAGTAATGTGCGCGATGTTCTCGGGGCCACCCAGGCCGTCAAGAATCTTCTCGCCAAGTTCGCGGTTATTCACGATACTTCCTTAGATATGCGGTCAATGTCTATACGGTTGTTGCCGGAGGCTGTGCCTACCTGACGTTGCGGTGGCCGAAAAAGCCCCGGAAAACACGGCCAGAAAACACAAAAGACCCGAGTCTCTCGACCACCGGAAGCACTACACTCGTGCCCACTATGGAGCTTCGGTACAGCAAATAGAGGGGATTCTCGGCAGATATATGCTGCCGTCCCATACGGTGTTGAGTAACTCAGGTCTTGCCTGCCAAACCAGTAACAACCCTGAAGAAGGTTTCCCTTCTCAAATAGTTCCCTGTAACTCTAAGGGTTTTCCCAGGTTAAGAGCAAGGTGAGAGGCAAAAGCTATCAGAAGCTGTTAAATGTTTCACCCAAGTGATAGCTGAGAATAGCTGAGACACGCTCTCGGCACTGATTGCGGGGCGCCTCCCGGCTGGAACTCCAGCAGGGTTCGGGTAGGGCTCGGGCAGGGTTCCAGAGCCCTCCGGTACGCCCAGATACGCCCCCGGACCGGGTGCTTTCGAAGACGGCGCTCATGAAGACACGAAAGGGCCCCGCATCCACAGGATACGGGGCCCACACGCTACCGAAGCAGCTACCTTCCGACTAACTACTTAGCCGGGAAGAAATTCAGCGGAGCAACCTCCAGCTCAGGGTAATTACGCTTCTGCCAACGGCGATTACGATGCGCATTCACCTCAATCAGCGCGGCACCCAGAGCACCGGCACCCAGAGCCGTCCACAGCAGATGCGGAAGCACAGTAACGAACTGGTGGTACTCCACCAGAATCGGCACGAACAACGCCGCGAAGAACACCGCAAGCAACGCACCAAACAGCAGAACACGAGCACGGTTGAACGGGCGAGCCACCGCAGCCAAGTTCCACAGACCCATCATCACCAGGGTGATGAACGAAGCCGTCTGAATCTGACGGATATCCTCAACACCCATGCCGCGAGCCGTGAACGTCACCGCCAACAGCATCGCAACCACAATAATCGAGTTCGGAACCGTGTAATTCAGCACGCGGCGCAAGAAGCCCGGCACGTAACGGCGCGAATTCGGCAACAGAGTCAACGCGAAGGACGACGCACCCACAATCAAGAAGTCCGCAGTCGAGTACTGACGCGGCAAGAACGGGAAGGTCAAACCGAAGAGGCTGAACAGAACACCCAGAAGAATCGCGAAACCAGTCTTCGTCAAGAACAGGTTAGCCACCATCTCAATGTTCGTAATGACCTGACGACCCTGCTCCAACGCAGCCGGCAGAGACGAGAACTTACCATCCAGAAGAACCAGGCGAGAAACAGCCTTCGTCGCAGGAGCCGCGTTACCCATCGCAATACCCAAGCTTGCATGCTTAAGCGCCAGAGCATCGTTAATGCCGTCACCGGTCATCGCCACCACATGGCCGCGCTCCTTCAGAGCAATCACCATGTTCTTCTTCTGCTCGGGCGACACACGACCGAAAATATTGTGAGTAGCCGCAGCCTCAGCAAGCTCCGGACCGTCCTCAGGCAGAGTCGAAGCATCAACCGCGCCCGCAGACGTATCCATGCCCGCAGTCTTCGCAGCCGCAGCCACAGTGAACGGGTTATCACCCGAGAAGACCTTCAAAGTCACACCCTGACGGTGGAAATACTCCACAATCTCAGGCGCATCCGCACGCACATTCTCACGGAAAATTACGAACAGAACCGGGGTAGCATCCGACGGGATCTTCTGAATCGGCTCATCCTTCTCATTGCGAACCACCGCAGAAGCATGCGCCAAAACCATCGTGCGCAGACCCAGCGCCGCCAGCTCAGCGGCACGCTCACGCTCAGCGGTGCCCTTGGCGAGAAGCGCCTCCGGAGCACCCAGAAGCCACGCACCCGAATCCTTAAACTCAATCGCGCTAAAACGCAGAGCCGAGGAGAACGGCACAATACCGCTCACCGACGCTGAGGAAGCATCCGAGAAACCACCGGTCAGAGCCGCAGCGGTCGGGTTCGCGTTCTCATCGTGACCAAACCACGCCAGCGCCTCATTCCAACCGGCAGGCAGAGAAGCACGCCAAGAAGTGTGCTCCGCCGAGTCAGCATCCGGGCCCTCAGCCTCAGCAACGGTGTCCAGCGGGCGCACCGAATCAAAAATCACGCCACCCTCAGTCAGGGTGCCGGTCTTATCAAAGCAGACCACATCCACACGAGCCAGAACCTCAACCGCAGGCTGCTCCTGCACCAGGATGTTGTGCTTACGACCCAGCGCCACAGCCGCCGCCGCAAATGCCAGAGTAGTCATCAGCGCCAGACCCTGCGGAATCATCGAAGCAACCGAGGACACCACAGCAATAGAAACCTGCTCCCACAGGTGGTTCTGCTGCACGGTCTCCAGGCCACCAGCCGCCTGAATCTGACCCCACGACACCACAGGAATAATGACCGCAAGACCCACCGTAATCCAGCGGACCACACGGTTCAGTGCATCACGCAGCTCAGACTGAATACGCGAGAACTGACGCGCCTCATCAGAAATCTTGCTTGCACGAGAATTCGCACCCACGTGAGAGAGCAGGACGCGGCCGGTACCACCCAGCACACTCGACGCCGACAGCACCATATCGCCGGGGCGCTTAGCAATCGGGTCGTTCTCACCGGTCAGCAGGGACTCGTCCAGCTCCAAAGAATCGGAGGTGAGCACAACAGCATCCGCGGGAACCTGATCGCCGCGCTTGAGGATGACAACGTCACCCTCAACCAGCTGCTCCATCGGAACCTCAACGCTCTTGCCGTCACGCACGGCAGTAGCGGGGGAGCGGTCCAGCAGGGAGATGCGGTCCAGCTCAAGCTTCGCCTTGTACTCCTGCACAAAACCAATCACCACGTTAGCGATAACAGCCGCCAGGAAGAGCAAATCAGCCCAACGCTGGTACATGATCACCACGGCACCACAGGCACCCAACACAAAGTTGAAGACCGTGAACAGGTGCGCACGCATAATGCTCCACAGCGTGCGAGAAGACTTATTGTTCTGGGTATTGACCCTGCCCTCAGCAGTCAGGCGAGCAACATCATCGCTGCTCAAACCGTGCTGGGCAATATCGAAAGATCCGCTATGCGGTGTTTCAGAATATTCGGGAATGTAGCCGGCAACGGCAGGCGCTGCCGTTTTCTGCTGAGGATCCATGCGGGGGTCTCTTTCTCGAATGGATGGAATGCTGAACTGAATAGAGTTCAGTATTGCGGACACTACCTTTCAGTGTATCCGTGCAGGAGGGGATAAAGATAATCTCCGCCCTGTAATGAACTGATATTTACAGCCATTCCAGAACGGAGATTTAATATATGCGAATATTGGCATATTTTGAGGTGGAAAGTGTTTGCGGGATGGTTCGCTAACGCCCTATAAAATCAGCGCGCCAGCAAACTCAACGCGCTAGCAGACTCAGCGTTCTGGCAGAATCAACAAACGATTCGTCACCGGATGCCTCAACACCTCAATCGGATGCTGATACACCTCAGACAACAACTCCGCCGAACACACCTGCTCAGGGGAACCCGAAGCAACCACCTCACCACCACGCAACAACACCATACGGTCAGAATACGCAGCCGCCACATCCAGATCATGAAGCACCGTCAGCACCGCGGCACCCTCAGCAGCCAACTCACGGCTCACCCGCAACGTCTGCTCCTGATGCGTAATATCCAACGCCGCAGTCGGCTCATCCAAAAGAATCAGCGGAGTCTGCTGAGCAAACACACGCGCCAAATGCGCACGACCACTCTCACCACCGGACAGAGTCGTAATATCGCGATCAGACAAATGAGTCACCGACGTACGCTCCATCATCGAAGCAACCACGGCGTCATCCTCTTCAGCGCGCTCCGTACCCTTCCACGGGGTACGGCCCATCTGAACCACCTCGTGCACCGTATACGAAAACGCCACATTCAACTTCTGCAGTAGCATCGCACGCTGACGCGCCATTTGACGGGCATGAATCGAACCCAGAGGGGCGCCATCCAACAGAATCTCGCCGCTACTGGGCGCAATATCACCAGCAATCACACCCAACAGAGTCGACTTACCGGCACCATTGGGACCAATCAGCGAAACAACCTCGCCCGCAGAAACCGACAGGGACACATCATTCAAAATCTGACGCCCACCAGCGTTAAAACACACACCGGACAGGCTCAACAACTCGCTCACGAAGCACCTCCGCCCTGACCCAGGGAACGACGCAACAACACGAAGAACGTCGGGCCGCCCACCAAAGCCGTAAAAATACCAATCGGCAAATCAGCAAAAGGTACCAGCGTACGCGCACCCAAATCAGACAGCGCAATCAACAAGGCGCCACCCAACGCCGAAGCCGGCAACAACACACGATTCGACGGACCCAAAATCATGCGCAACAGGTGAGGAATAATCAGACCAATAAACGCAATAATGCCCGCATACGCCACCGCAGCACCCGTCAACAAAGCCGTCGCCGCAATAGACACCGCACGCAGACGCTCCACGTTCACGCCCGAATGCTGCGCCGCACGCTCACCCAACGCCAGAACATCCAGCGAAGACGCCATCACAAAACACGCTACCAAGCCGATCAGAATAACCGGCCACACGCTCGCCACAGCCTTCCATGTGGAACCGTTCAGCGAACCCATCTGCCAGAACACAATCTGATCGCGGCTCGTCGTATCAGCAATAAACATGAGGAACGCAATAATCGCATTCGCCACCGCAGTCACCGCAATACCCGTCAAAATCATCGACAGAACCTTCGCGCGGCCCGAAGAACGCGACAGGAAGTACACCAGCGCGGTAGCCGCCAACGCACCCACAAACGCGAATGCAGGAGTCGTGAAAATACCGAAGAACTGCAGGTTCAACACAATCGACAAACACGCGCCAACCGCCGCACCCGAAGAAACACCAATCACGCCCGGCTCAGCCAACGGGTTACCAAACACCGACTGCATCACCGCGCCGGAAGTGCCCAAAGCGGCACCCACCAGCACGCCCAACAGCACACGCGGGAAACGGATATTCCACAGGGTGCTATCCGCCAGCTGCATCGCCGGGTTCTCCGGTGCAAGACCCAGACGGCGGCCCACAGAAGCAACCACCTGATCAACCGGGATATTGTACTGGCCCAAACCCGCAGACAGCACCATCACAGCGCACAGCGCCACCGCCAAAAACGTAAACGTCAGACCGGCACGACGCCGACGCGAAGCACGATAATCCCGTGCACTCGCCGCACTCTTCACCGCAGCCACTACTGGGCTCCCGCAGGAGTCGAGTACGCAGCCTTAGCCAGCGAGAGCAAAACCGCCGGAGTATTCGGGCCATAGGACAGAATCTGGCCGTCACCCATATCGATAATGCGCTTATTCTTACCGGCAGTCGTCTCACCCACACCCGGGCGCGCCAAGAAACCATCCAAACCACCAGTGGACTTAATGCCGCCGCTCATGGTCAGAATGACGTCCGGGTTCAGCTTCACCAGCGCCTCACTGGTCGCCGGAATAATATTCGTCGCGTTCTGCTCAGACGCCACATCCTTGCCGCCAATAGCCTGAATCAAATCATCAGCGCCCGAACCCTTACCGAGCACAAAGAACACGCCAGCGGTACCGCGCACGTACAGGAACGCGAACGACACCTGCTGCTCACCCTTCGGGGCAACATCCTTGAGCACCTGCAGGGCATAATCCAGGTCCTTCTGCACGCGGGCAGCAACCTGTTCGCCCGCCTCCGGAACACCCAGCGCCTGCGCAACAGCCTTGAGCTGCGGAATGATCTTATCCATACGACGCTCATGATCGAATGCCACGACGGTCACACCCGCAGCGCGCAGCTGATCCACAATCTCAATCGGGCCGTTGCTCTTATCCCACAGCACCAGGTCCGGGGAGGTCGCCAGAATCGCCTCAGCGTTCAGGTCGTGACCGTTCTGCGTCACCAGCGGCAGATGAGCCAGCGACTGCTCAGTCGAGGAGGTGACACGACCAACCAGGCGGCCGCCCAGACCCAGCGCAATCATCTGCTGAGCCAGAGTGCCGTACAGGTCCAGCGCCAGCACACGGTCAGCGGACTTAACGGTCACCTCAGTGCCGTTGAAATCCTTGAACGTCACCGGGAAGGCCGGAGTGGGGGTGTCGACCATCGGCTGAATTTCGGGGGTGTCCGCAGCGCTATTGGGGCCGCGCAGAGCCTTCTGATTAGGGGCAATAGAAGAACGCAGCTGATCCGCCAGGTTCTCCAAAACGGTGCGGGTGCTCTGCTCATCCACCACAGCCTGCGAAGTGCTTGAAGAAGCGGCCGGGTTCTGAGTACCCACACCGCAAGAGCTCAGTAGAAAAGCGGAAGTGATGGAGAACGCCGCATACTTCACTGCATCGCGGCGGTTCAGGGCAGAAGAAGAAAGGGAAGAAAACATCGTCGTCTCACAGAAAAAAGGGAGTTAGAAAAACTAGGGTAGGCGTCGGGGCAAAACCTGGCACCTGAAGCGGGGGTGCAGTGAAAATCTGCACCCCCGCACGGGCCGTGTCGGCTCACCGGTGAACCTCATGGTTGAGTCTCACAGGCGAGCCCACAGTGTGGGCATCCTCGTGAGGTGCCGTTATGCCTTCTTGCGGCGGCGAGTGTACACGACGGTACCCGCACCGGCTGCAACAGCGATGAAGCCTGCAACCAGGGTGCCCTCAACACCGGAGGCACCGGTGGAAGCCAGAGGCTTGCCGGTGACCGGGTCGCAACCCTCACCCTCGTAGACGGTCTCGGACACGGTCTTGGTGGTGGTCTTCGCGCCGTTAATCGCCGCGGAGAAGCTCAGCGGAGCCATGTCCTTACCGGCGTCGTAGAAGCCAGCGAACGCCTTCGCGCCCTCAGCGGTCAGGGTGGTTGCCGCACCGTTGACGCTCACAGCGTCAGCGGAGCTCTGCAGACCCGAAAGATCCACCTTCAGCAGTGCCACCTCACCGTAGTTAGTTGCCTTGCCGGAGGGGTCATTGCTGTTCATGGTCGCGTAGAGAGTGCCGGAATTGCCGTTAATCTCAAGGCGCGGGTTCGCAATGGTGGTGTCCAGAATGCCGTGGTGACCGGTGAAACGAACCGAACCGCTGAAGGAGATGGAACCCTTACCGCCCTTGAAGGTGCCGGTGCCGTTAGACCAGTTGAACGCATCCGAAGAGTAGGAGGTGCCGTTCAGCTCCCAGCTACCGTTCGCGATGCCGCCGCGCACGTAGTTGCGGAATGAATCACGCACGCCCCAGCCAAGGTTTGCGCTCTTAATGGTGCCGTCGGATGCGCCCTGCTCCTGCACCTCGCGGGTGCGGGTGACGGGTACGCAGACCGGCTGTGCCGGGTTGTTGCTGACAGAACCGTTCGAGGAGGAACCGCCGTTAGAAACGCTGCCGGAGGTGCCTGCCGAACCGTTAGAACCGGAGCCGTTAGCGCCGGAGTTACCGGAGGAGTTCGAGGAGCTGTTATCGGAGGAGCCGTTCTCAGAACCCTTGTTATCGGAGGACTTGTTCTCAGAGACGCGGGGAACCTCAACGGTGTTCTCCGCGGTCTGTTCGCTGAGCTTTACGGAGAAGCTCAGCGGTGCCATGGCGTTGTCGGCACCGCGGTACTGGCCCGCGAAGAGCACGTCGGAGCCTTCAGCGGTGAGCGCGACTGCTGCGTTCTGCGCCGAGAAAACGCCGTCCTTCACGCTCGCGCCGGAGAGGTCCACCTCGGCGATAGCCAGGCCGGTCTTAGAAACGGACTTACCGTCGCGGGTCAGCGCGTCAACGTCAGCGACCAGGGTGCCCTTGCCGTTGACGACGACCAGGCGCATGTTCTTGATGGTGCTCTTGAGCTGACCGTTGTGGCCGGTGAACTCTGCGGTGCCCGCGAAGTTGATCTGACCGGTCTTGGTCTCGGGGTTGTACACGCCGGATGCCTGAGTGTACTTGAAGCCGCCAGCCGCGGTCTTCTCCATGCCCTCAACGTTCACGGAGCCGTGCGCGAAGCTGGTCAGGTACTTCAGGAAGGACTCGCGGATATCCCAGCTGAGGGTGCCGGACTCGACGACGTTGCCGGTGACCTTTTCTTCACGCTTGGGTTCGGTGGTTGCGGCGGGGGAGGAAGGTGCCGCGGAGGTGGGGGCTGCGCTCGGCGCTGCAGAAGTGGGCTCTGCGGGCTTAGGCTCTGCGGGCTTGGGTGCCTCGCTGGTCGGTGCGGAGGAGGGCTCGCTGCTGGGCTCTGCGGTCGGCTCGCTGCTGGGCTCAGGGCTCGGCTTTGCAGTCGGTGCGGGTGCTTCCTTGGTCACGATGGTTGCGGAGAAGCTGAGCGCATCCAGCTCCTGGCCTGCCTTGTAGAAGCCCGCGAAGGCGCCGGTTGCCTCTTCGGCAAGCTTGACGCGGGTGCCGTTTTCCTCGTCCACGCTGGGCAGGGTGATGGTGTTGCCCTCAACCTTCAGACCGGAGGCGTTGAAAGTACCAATGGTCATGTTCTTGGTCTCGACCAGGTCGTTCGGGGCGGTGTTGCCGTTGTAGGGGCGCGACTGAACGTTGGCGCGCACGGTGCCCACGCCGTCCTTAATGGTGACGGAGAGGTCCGAGATGATGACTTCCAGCAGACCGTGGTGTGCGGTGTAGTGAATCGAGGAGCCGGTGAAGGTGACCGAGTATTCGCCGTTGGCTACGGTGCCTTCGGCGGAGGTGAAGTGGTAGGAGCCGTCTTCGTTGGTGGTGACGCCGGTCAGTTCCTGGGAGCCCTGGGAGAAGGCGCCGTTGATGTAAGAGCGGAAGGACTTCTTCAGGCCCCAATTGACGGTGACGTCCTGCAGGCTCTGCTCTGAGGCTGCGGTTACCTCACCGGCGCTGATGTGGGAGTTGGTTTCAGCTGCGAAGGCTGCGGGTACGCCGGCGACGCCGCTGAGACCAATGGTTGCTGAAGCCAAGAACGCCCAGGTGCGCTTGGGGAGAGAGGGGGTAGACATTCGGTGTCTCCTTGAATTTTGTGATTGTGGTGTTCGTATCAAGTCTAGCCTTATTAGCTTATGTTTGTGTAACTTAATGCCTAGGGTGACTTGTGCATGAGGTATACCTTAGCAAAAGTTTTTGAAAACTATTGCCAAAACCGATTTTTGGTGACAATATGTCATTGTCAGGTTTTGGTGACATCATGTCACTAAAACATTTATTGTTCACCCACAAGCCACTTGAGGAACTCACAATGACCGTGATCGCCCCCGAAACCACCCAGGAACGCTTCTCCGCACGTCTGAAGGAAAGCACCAAGCACGTCCACGACAACGCCGAACACTCCACCTTCATGGAAGACCTCATGGGCGGTTCCCTCAACACCGAGGCATACCTGCGCCTCATCAACCAGTACGTGCACATCTACGAAGCACTCGAAGCAGTCTCCGAACACTACCGCGCAGAACCCAGCCCCATCACCGAACCCTTCACCCACCCGGGCCTCGACCGCGCAGAATACATCCGCGCAGACATCCGCGCACTCGGCCAGGAAGGCGACATCGACGCGCCCCTGCCCGCAACCGCAGAATACGTAGAGCGCATCCGCGCCACCATCAACTCCCCCGAACGCTACCTCGCACACCACTACCTGCGCTACCTCGGCGACCTCTCCGGCGGCCAGGCAGTCGCAGCGCTCGTCACCCGCCACTACGGCATCCCCGCCGAAGCACTGAGCATGTACCGCTTCACCGAACTGCCCAAGCCCAAGGTTTTCAAGGACGGCTACCGCGAACTGCTCGACAACGCACCCATGACCGACGAACAGCGCGAAGCCCTTATCGACGAATGCATCGAAGGCTTCCGCATCAACGCCTCCCTGTTCGCGCAGCTGGGCCGCAAGGTCGCCGAGGCATAAACCTAAACGCCTAAACGCCTAGTACACAAGTTCGCGGGCACAAGCCTGCGGGCATAACACGGGCATAACAAAAGGGGCGGATGCTTTCACAAGCATCCGCCCCTTTCGGCGTTTGTCTCAAACTAGTCGAAGACTAGCCCTTCGCAACCTCACCGAAGTAAGAAGCGAGAGTACCCTCGTGAGCTGCACGCAGCTCATCTAGGTCAATAGAAACCTCATCCTGGAAGTCCAGAGCGTTCGACTCAGCATCCACCACGCCAATACGTGCGAAGGGGAACTGGCGAGCGGTGCACATATCCTTGAAGCGCACCTCCTCAGAACGCGGAACCGAAACCACAACGCGGCCCAGGGACTCCGAGAACAGCAGGGTGAACAGGTCCAGACCGTCACGCTCAGCAACCTCACCCAGACCAATGCGGGCACCGGTGTTGAAACGCAGGCAAGCCTCCGACAGAGCCGCAGCCAGACCACCAGCAGACACGTCGTGCGCGGCATCAATCATGCCGTCACGAGACATGTTCACCAGCATGTCACCCAGCTGACGCTCCAGGGCCAAATCAACCTTCGGCGGCTGACCGCCCAGGTGACCCTTGAAACGAGCCCACTCGGAGCCGTCCAGCTCATCGCGAGTGGTACCCAGCAGGTAGATAGCCTGACCGTCATGCTCAGGAGCCCAACCCGAAGGGGTGCGGCGAGTGACGTCATCCATCACGCCCATCATCGCCACCACGGGGGTCGGGTTAATAGCCTTGCCACCGGTCTGGTTGTACAGGGACACGTTACCGCCGGTCACCGGAACACCCAGCTCCATGCAACCATCAGCCAGGCCGCGAACAGCCTCAGCGAACTGCCACATGACGTCCGGATCCTCGGGAGAACCGAAGTTCAGGCAGTCAGACACAGCCACGGGGCGTGCACCAACGGTCGCAACGTTACGGTACGCCTCAGCCAAGGACGCGCGAGCACCCTCGTACGGATCCAGGTAGGTGAAACGCGGAGAGGCGTCGGTCGCCAGAGCAACACCGAGGTTGGTGTTCTCGTCCACGCGCACCACACCGCCGTCGTCCGGCATGGACAGGGCGGTGTTGCCCTGAACGTAGCGGTCGTACTGGTTAGTGATCCAGGACTTGGAGCACATGTTCGGGGACGCCATGAACGCCTTGATTGCCTCGCCCAGCTCCTTACCGCGCGGGCGGGAATCGTCAGCAGCCGAACCGGTGAAGTGGTTAGCCTGAACGTCATCCTGCCACTCGGGGCGTGCGTAAGGACGCTCGTAGGTCGGGCCGTCGTGTGCAACGGTGCGGGGGTCAACATCCACGATGACCTCGCCGTCCCACTCGATGACCAGGCGGCCAGAGTTGGTGACCTCACCGAGGAAGGAGTACTCCACGCCCCACTTGTTCATGATCGCTTCGAAGCGCTCCACGTTCTCGGGGGAGACAACAGCCATCATGCGTTCCTGAGACTCAGACATCAGAATCTCGCCCGGGGTCAGGGTGGGGTCACGCAGCAGAACCTTGGTCAGGTCCACGTGCATGCCGCCCTCACCGTTAGAAGCCAGCTCGCTGGTTGCACAGGAAATACCCGCAGCACCCAGGTCCTGAATACCCTCCACCACGGAGCCCTTGAACAGCTCCAGGCAGCACTCAATCAGAACCTTCTCAGCGAAGGGGTCGCCCACCTGAACGGCAGGACGCTTCGAAGGCTTGGTGTCATCGAAAGACTCGGACGCCAGCACCGACGCACCGCCGATGCCGTCGCCACCGGTGCGCGCACCGAACAGAACAACCTTGTTGCCCACGCCCGATGCGTTCGCCAGGCGGATATCCTCGTGGCGCATAATGCCCACAGCCAGTGCGTTGACCAGCGGGTTTGCCTGGTAGCAGGAGTCGAACTCAACCTCGCCGCCGATGTTCGGCAGGCCCAGGGAGTTACCGTAACCACCAATACCGGCAACCACGCCGCCAATAACGCGGGCGGTGTCCGGGTGATCAATCGCGCCGAAACGCAGCGGATCCATCACAGCAATCGGGCGTGCACCCATGGAAATAATGTCACGCACAATACCGCCCACACCGGTCGCAGCACCCTGGTAGGGCTCCACGTACGAGGGGTGGTTGTGGGACTCAATCTTGAAGGTAACAGCCCAGCCGTCACCAATATCGGTCACACCGGCGTTCTCACCGATACCGACCATCAGGTCCTTCTTCATCTCATCGGTGACCTTCGCACCGAACTGCTTCAGATGAACCTTAGAAGACTTGTAGGAGCAGTGCTCGGACCACATGACCGAGTACATTGCCAGCTCAGCCGCGGTAGGACGGCGACCAAGAATCTCCTTAATATCCTCGAACTCGTTCTCCTTCAGGCCCAGCTCAGCCCAGGGGAGTTCAGTGTCCGGGGTTGCCGCCGCGTGCTCGACGGTGTCGAGGTTAAACTGCTTTTCGCTCATAACTTCTTAGAATCCTTGTCGTGCGTTAGCGGGCGTTAATCAGGTTGGCAAGAACGGAGGTGAACACGCCGAGACCATCGGCGCCACCACGCAGAGAAACCTCACCAAAACCAGAAGAGGAAGGACCGAAGCCAGGCTCCACAGCGTGCTCCGGGTGCGGCATCAGACCGACCACGTTACCGCGCTCATTGCTGATACCAGCAATGTCATTACGGGAACCGTTCGGGTTGAAACCAACGTAGCGGAACACCACGCGACCCTCAGCCTCCAGCGCCTCCAGAGTCTTCTGGTCAGCAACATACTGACCGTCCTGGTTCTTCAGCGGGACAACAATCTCCTGGCCAGCAGCGTAGTAGCTCGTCCAGGAGGTGGAGTTATTCTCAATGCGCAGAACCTGGTCACGGCAAATGAACTTGCGGTGATTGTTCTTAATCATCGAACCGGGCAGCAGGTGAGACTCAGTCAGAATCTGGAAACCATTGCAAATACCCAGAACAGGCAGGGGTGCGGAACCGGAGGTACCAGCAGCGTTAGCGGCATCAATCACCGAACGCATCACGGGAGCCTTCGCCGCAATAGCGCCAGCACGCAGGTAGTCACCATAGGAGAAACCGCCAGGAATAATGACGGCATCAACGTTCTTCAAATCAGCGTCGTCGTGCCACAGCTCAACGACGGTACCGCCAGCCAGACGGACAGCACGCGCAGCGTCACGGTCATCCAGGGTGCCGGGGAAAGTCACCACGCCAACGCGTGCATCAGCGAAAGCGGGGTTCGGGGAGTAAGTAGAAAAGTCGCCAACCAGGGGGACTTCAGTAGGTGCGAGGGACTCTGCCATAGGTGTTAGTCCTCCAGAACCGAAACGTTCACAACATCTTCGATGACGGGGTTCGAGAGCAGCTCTTCAGCAGCCTTGCGGGCAGCTGCGAGGTGCTCCTCGGTTGCCTCACCCTCGACGGTCAGCTCGAAGCGCTTACCCTGGCGAACATCAACGAAAGAATCAACGCCGATACGGGGCAGCTCGTGAGAAATAGCCTTACCCTGCGGGTCAAGAATTTCGGGCTTGAGCATAACATCAACAACAATACGGGCCATGTGTGGGCACTCCTTGGGTGCGTGGGTTCTGTATGAGCCGTATCTCATCTTACCGTACTAACGACCGTAACGGGGGTATGTGTTCGGTTGGTGGATACCCTAAGAGGCTCGAATCACGTCTTTTACGCCTCGAGGGGTGGAAGATAGCGCTCGCACACCCGCAGCAGACGCTCACGCAGCTCAATCGAACGCTCCGACAGCCCACGCTGAATCCGCACGTACTCAGCCTTACCCTCGGTCGTCTCCACCGGAATCGGCTCATAGCCCCAGTCACGAATATCGTAGGGGGCGGCGCGCATATCTAGTTCGCGCGCATCCCACGCCAGGTTGAAACAATCCATGACCAGGGTCGAATCAACCAGCGGCAGCAGCTTGTACGCCCACTTGTACACGTCCATGTTCGCGTGCAGGCACGCCGGCTGCTCCAGCACGCGCTGCGTCTCACGGGTGGGCTGCAGCTCGTTCATCGGCGCCGCCTGCGGCATGAAGAAACGGAACGCGTCAAAGTGCGAGCAGCGGATGCGGTGGCTCTCCACCACCTGGTCCGTACCCTCCGCACCCAGGCGCAGCTTCAGGTAGTCGTGGCGAATATTGTTCTCCACCGACTTGTACGCCATCGCCCACTCGTGCATGCCGAAGCAACCGAACTGACCCTTCTTAGCGGCGGTGTTGCGCAGGATCTCGTGGGTAAAGGCGAGGGCGGTAGCGCGGCGCTCCACAAAATCGGTGACGTCCACGGTGACGGCGGAGGCGGCATCCGCCTGGGCGCGCGCCACCTCAGGAGTGCAACCAGTCTCAAGGAGTTCCTGCTCGGTTGCGCGCCGGTAAAAACGCCAGGAGGCGCGTTCGGGCGCATCCAGCAGGATGATGCCGGCGCCGGGGTGCCAGCGCTTAAACTGGCCGGGCTTGAGCGTGTAGTAGGTGAAGAGGAAATCCTCCACGGGGTGCACTTCGTGGCGGGCGCGACGCTGCGCAAACGGGTCGGCGTAGCGGCCGGCACGCGCCTCATGCGCCGCCTCTGCGGCACGCCATTCGCGGGCATCCATCACCTGGGAAAACACAACACTACTCATGCTTCTAGAGTAGAGCACCCGCACGCCCACAAATACACCAACAAAAGGGGAGGGGCGGTGCCGGACCAAACCAGCACCGCCCCTCCCGAAGCGTGCAGCTCACAAACGAGCTAAACTCTAGCGGCCAGTACCACCGTAAACAGTAGCCTCGCCCTCAGCGTCCAGACCGAACGCAGTGTGCACCGCGCGAACAGCCTCATCCAGCTTGTTCAGCTCAGTAATCACCGAAATACGAATCTCAGAAGTCGAAATCATGTCAATGTTCACGCCAGCGTTAGACAGGGCCTCAAAGAAAGTGAACGAAACACCCGTGTTAGTCTTCATGCCCGCGCCAACCAGCGACAGCTTACCAACCGACTCGTTGTAAATAACCTCCTGGAAACCCAGCTCAGCCTTAGCAGCCTCCAGCGCCTTCAGCGCGGTGGGGCCCTGAGCCTGATCCAGAGTGAAGGAAATATCAGTCACGCCGGGGCGGTCAGTCGGAACGTTCTGAACAATCATGTCCAGGTTAACCTTCGCCTCGTTGATCAGGCCGAACACCTTAGCTGCCGAACCGGGAACATCCGGAACACCAACAACAGTAATCTTTGCGCGGGTGCGATCGTGCGCGACACCAGAAATCAGGGGCTGCTCCAAGGGAATCTCCTTCAGATGGGTGGGGGTCAGTTCCGCGGACTCCTCCGGAACCACAATAGTGCCTTCAAGGTTAGAGAACGAAGAACGCACGTGAAGCTTCAAATTAAAACGACGAGCATACTCAACACTGCGCAGGTGCAGAATCTTCGCACCATTAGCAGCCATCTCCAGCATCTCTTCACTGGTGATGGTGTCCAGCTTATGCGCGGTCGGCACGATGCGCGGGTCGGCAGTGAAAACGCCGTCAACATCCGAGTAAATCTCGCACACATCAGCGTTCAGAGCAGCAGCCAGAGCAACAGCAGTCGTATCAGAACCGCCACGGCCCAGAGTCGTAATATCGCCGCTCTGACGGTTCATACCCTGGAAACCAGCAACAATCGCAATGTTGCCAGCCTCAATCGACTCACGGATGCGATCCGGGTTGACCTCCACCAGACGTGCAGAACCGTGCACGCCGTCGGTAATCATGCCAGCCTGAGAACCAGTGAAAGACTGGGCCTTAGCACCCAGGTCGTTAATAGCCATCGACAGGATGGCGGTCGAAATGCGTTCACCGGCAGTCAGCAGCATGTCCAGCTCACGCGAAGGAGTGACATTGCTGGTGACCTCTGCGGCAAGGTCGAGCAGCTCATCGGTGGTGTCACCCATAGCGGACACCACGACGACCACATCGTTACCTGCCTTCTGAGTGTCCACGACGCGGCGGGCAACGCGCTTGACGCCCTCCGCATCCGCTACGGAGGAACCGCCGAACTTTTGGACGATCAGGCTCATTGATATCTCCAGGTCAGTTACTTGTGTGCTGCCGGCAGACACCGGCTCCTCATTTATAGTAGACGGCGTTCAGCACAAGCGGCTAACTGGGTGCCCGTGTGTATTGCCTCGTGAAATATTACGTAGTGTTACGGGGCGGTGATGCGGGGTGCGCAGGCGGGTACAGCACGCCCGCGGAGGCGAGTTTCTAGGTCCACGGGTTCACGTACGTGACACCCGGCAGCGGCGGAACATCCGGCTTCGGAGTGCGCAACGGGGCGTTCTGAATCGAGCGGATCTTCTCCTCATAGTCGGGGGTGCGGAACACCTCCGGCGCATCTTCCGCCTGCTCAGCTACGGGTGCTTCAGCCGGTTCGGAGGCGGCGCTCGCCGGAGCTTCCTCAACTGGGGCGTCCTCGCCGGAGTCTTTGCCCAGGTCAGGGGTGGATTCTGCGGTGGTTTCAGCCTCAGCAGAATCGGTGGGTGAGCCCTCGTTTTTGGACTCCTCAGCCTCCTGCAGAACCCGCTCAATCAGCTGCTCATCCACCGTGCCCTGCACACCCTCGACGGCGGACGCCTCCACGTGGGAAACGGCAGAATCCTCAGAATCCAGGTCATCAAACATGCTCGAATTCCAGCGGCGACGACTCTGCTTCGCCTCCTGAGCCTGAACCTGAGCCGCCTGCTCACGCTCCTGCTCCTCCTCGCGGTTTACGCGCTCAAAATCCTCGGCGGCAGTATGAGCCACCGCCGTGCCCTCGCTAATGACGCGGCGGCCCTCCAATGCGCGGCCCAGGGTAATCTCGTCCGCATACTCCAGATCGCCACCGACCGGCAGACCCGACGCCAGACGCGACAGGCGTACACCCAGCGGCACGAGCATGCGCGAGAGGTAGGTTGCGGTTGCCTCACCCTCAAGGTTCGGGTCCATCGCCAGAATAATCTCCTGGATGCGCTCATCCGCCAGGCGGGACACCAGCTCACGGATACGCAGCTGCTCCGGACCCACACCAGCCAGCGGGTTAATAGCGCCGCCGAGCACATGGTAGCGGCCGGTAAAGGAACGGGTGCGCTCAATCGCCACCACGTCCTTTGACTCTTCGACCACACACAGCACGGACGGGTCGCGGCGCTCATCACGGCAGATGGTGCACAGCTTCGTCTCGGAGACGTTACCGCACTCCTCGCAGAAGCTCACGCTGGTCTTCACCGTGGAAATGGCGTTGGCTAGGCGCGCCATATCTGCCGCATCCGCATTCAGGATGTGAAAAGCGATGCGCTGAGCCGACTTGGGGCCCACACCCGGCAGGCGGCCGAGCTCGTCAATGAGGTTTTGAACTGCTCCCTCGTACATGGCTTCTCCTTCAAATGCGGTGTGTTGTGCTGGTGTGTTGTTTGGGCGACGTTATGAGTATGCACCCAACCCCTGACAGTTTAGGGGCGTTTCGCGTAGCGAGTATGCGGCCAGAATGAGTGCGCCCGCCATCGGTGCGATGGCGGGCGCGGCACCTACGACCCCGTATTAGGGCTGGTGCAGGGGGCGTTCGTCAATGACGGTGCCACCAATAATTTTTTCGATAGCGCGCAGACCGATGAAGGTGCTGTTTTCGACCTTCTCGTCATCCTCAGAGACGTAGTCCTCATCGGATGCGGCGCGTGCCGGGCGAGCCGGTGCCGCCGGTGCGCTAGGAGCCGGCGCTGCGGGCTTCTCATCGCTTGCCGGAGCGTTATCGGCCGGAGCCGCCTGCGGGGGAGTTGCCAGCGGGCCTGCCGGGGCAACCGGAGTAGAGAGCGGGCCTGCCGGAGCTACCGGTGCCGCCGCCGGGGCAAGCGGATCTGCAGGCTCAACCGGAGTGGCGAGCGGACCAGCCAGTGCTACAGGCTCAGCAGGCTGTGCGGGCGCAGTGGGCATCGGGGGTGCAGTGGGCGCCTCAACCGGTTCAGAGTAGGCAGGCTCATCCTCAAAAGGGGGCTCCTCCTCATAGGGAGGTTCCTGTACATGCTGGGGTTCAGCAGTGCTCTCCTGCTGCGGGACTCCACTACCGGAGGCTGCAAAGGAATCACGCTCACCAAAACCGCCCGCCGGAGCAGTCGGAACCTGCTGAACAGCCGAAACCTGCTGAGGAAGCGGAGGCTCAGGCGCAAGCGGACCAGCCGGTACCTGCGGTGCAGCCGGGGCAGTCTGCTGAGGCGCCTCCTCGGGGGCGCTCTGCGGAATCGGGGCAACCTCCCACGCACCCAGGGGCGCATCCACGCTCGTGGACTCGGAGGTGTTTGCGCCGGTCAGCGGCTGACCGTGGCGACGCCACGCATCCTCACCGCCGCGCGGACCATCAGCCAGAGGCGCCGGCTGAACGGGCTGCGGGGGAGTCTGCTGAACAGGCGGCTGAGACACCTGCGGGGCAGGAGCCGCCGGAGCTACGGACTGGGCTGCGGGAGCACTGGGCGCTGGAGGAGTACTGGGCGCAGGCGGGGCACTGGGTTCCGCGGGCTGAGCTGCCGGGGCAGGCTGAACTGCAGGCTTGACCTGCTCACCGGGCTTCGCCACCTGAGCGTGAATAGTCACCTGACGGCGCAGGAACTCACTCACGCGGGCGGTCAGCTCGGGCACAAAGCCCTTGACCGCGCGCAGAGTCGCAATGTCGGCGCTCACGTACAGGGTCGCGCCGTCCATGCGGGCGGGATGCACCTTCATCAGCTGCTCCGCCGCACCCGGAACGCTCATTCGGTTAAGGATGGCACGCCAATTACCCTGAACTGCCGCCAGCGGATCGTTCGGGTTAAGCTTCAGAGGCGCGGAGGGGGTGCCCGCCGCAGCGGCATTAGCTGCGGGGGATGCCGGGGCATTCGGTGCCTCCGGAGCATCAGGTGCCGCCGGGGTGTTACCCGCCAAGGGAGCACCAGTCGGAGGTGCAGGGGCCTGCGCGGTCGGTGCCAGAGGTGCACTGCTCAGGGGTGTAGCGCTCAGGGGCGCGCCCGCCAGCGGGGGAGCACCAGCACTAGCCTGCTGAGAGGTAGGCTGCTGCGCGGGCTGAGCCGCCTCCTGAACTGCTTCCTGAACCGGGGCGTTAGGTGCCTGAGCCTTAGGCGCCAGGCCGGCCGCCGCCATACCCGCCGCACGAGCAGCAGACATGCCACCCTGCACCGGAACCGAACCAGTAGCACCAGAAGCCACGCGACGCTCCAAAACCTGCAGGCGAGAAGCCAACGCCGCAACCTCAGCACCACCGGCAGAACCCTCCGCCGCAGGCAGAAGCAGACGAGCACACAGCAACTCCAGCTGAAGCTGCGGATTCGCCGCACCCGTCATACCATTCAGAGTCTCATTGACCGTACCCGCGGCAACCGTCAACTCACGCTCACCCAGAGCCTGAGCCTGCTGAGCCAGGCGCTCCAACTGATCTTGCGGAACACCCTGCAAAATCTGGCCGGCAGCCTGCGGAACAGCCTTCACCACAATCAAATCACGCAGACGCTCCAGCAGATCCTCCACAAAACGGCGAGGATCCTGACCGGTCGCGACCACACGAGAAACCGCACCAAAGAGAGTCGGCGCATCCTTCGCACCCAACGCCTCAATAACCTCATCCAGAAGCTGCGCGTGCGTATAACCCAGCAGCGCCACCGCACGGTCATACTCAATACCGTTCTGCGAAGACGCACCAGCCATCAGCTGATCAAGAATCGACAGCGAATCACGCACCGAACCGCCACCAGCACGAATCACCAGCTGCAACACACCAGGCTCCACAGCCACCTGCTCCTGATCGCACAGACCCTGCAGGAACGGCAGAAGAACCTCCGGCGGGACCAGACGGAACGGGTAATGGTGAGTACGCGAACGAATCGTACCCAGCACCTTATTCGGCTCAGTCGTCGCGAAGATAAACTTCACGTGCTCCGGCGGCTCCTCCACAATCTTCAGCAGCGCATTGAAACCCTCACGGGTCACCATATGCGCCTCATCAATAATGAAGATCTTGTAACGGTCACGCACCGGCGCCAAAGTAGCGCGCTCACGCAAGTCACGGGCATGATCCACACCACCGTGGCTCGCCGCGTCCATCTCAATCACGTCAAGGGAACCGCCACCATCACGCGACAGCTCACGGCACGAATCGCACACACCACACGGAGTAGGAGTCGGACCCTGCGCACAGTTCAAACAGCGCGCCAAAATACGCGCCGACGTGGTCTTACCGCAACCACGCGGACCCGAGAACAGGTACGCGTGATTCACGCGGTTCTTCTCCAGAGCGACCATAAGAGGTTCGGTCACGTGCTCCTGCCCGATAACCTCAGCAAAGGTCTCGGGGCGATAACGACGATAAAGGGCAGTGCTCACGGCAACCTCTTCAACTCGGGGTGCGGATAGGACGATCCCTACCATTTTAGACGCTTTACCCCCCCCGGCCCGAGTGGCCGACAGTCACCGGCGAACACGCTGCTACAGCACCCCAGCACAACACCGCCGCCCGGACGCTCACCCCGGCGTCATGTACGCCCACAGAAATACCGCGGAGGCGCCGAATTCCCAAGAACCCAAAAATCCGGTACACTGGTTCTTGCCTCTTACGTGGCGTTATCTTGGAAAACTCCCCCAGGACCGGAAGGTAGCAAGGGTATTCGAGCTATGACGGGTGCGTAGGAGGTTTTTTCATGCCCAAAATCAGGCACCTGGGTAGTTCGCCCCCGTCTTATCCGTCTCACTGTCGTTCGACGGCTTCAACCCAGGATTTATATCCTCGCTCGCTCGGAATCCTGGGTTTCAGCGGGTGCGTAGGAGGTTTTTCTTTACCCAAAAACGGGCACAAGCACCCACAAATGTGCTTTCTGTTACTTTTCCCATTCGGGGCTTGCATGTTTCACAAAAGCGTAGTAAAGTTTTATTCGTTGCCTACGCAATGCGTAGAAAACATAGCTGGAGGATTCGCCTAGCGGCCTATGGCGCACGCCTGGAACGCGTGTTGGGTTAACAGCCCTCGGGGGTTCAAATCCCCCATCCTCCGCCACCGATCCCCGGTCTTAGATTCTAAGACCGGGGATTTTTTATGCCCCTTGGTACTATTTCTTCAGAACCCCACGGTTCCACGTGCCGCCGAAGCGCCCCACACCTGCAGAAAGCACCACCATGATCTTCAAAAAAGTAGGCGACAGCCGCCCCTACCCCCAACACGGCATGACCCACGCCGACTGGGGAGGAATCCCGCCGCAGCAGGTACGCCTCGACACGCTCATCACCACCCAAAAAACCCTCAACCTCGAGACCCTACTCGCCGAAGACTCCACCTACTACGGCGACCTCTTCCCGCACGTCGTCAAATGGGGCGGCGAACTCTACCTCGAAGACGGCGTGCACCGCGCACTGCGCAACGCCCTGCACCGCCGCGCCGTCATGTACGCGCGCGTACTGGACCTGGACTCCATCTCCCCGGCACTGCTGCCCGGCGCGTAAAAACCTGCCCGAATACACCACCCGAATACAGAAAATACCGCGGACCGATGCAAAGAAGCATCAGGTCCGCGGCATTTTTATTGACGCATAACTGCTCTGCGTATTACTGCCTGGAGCGCCACACTTAGGATGCGACCTTCAAGTTCGCCTCCTGCACGGGCGACTGCTCCGGCAGAGACTCCTCGGAGTCCAGGCGAACAGGGTTGCCTGCGGCGTCAAAACGTGCGCCCAGGCCCATCTGAATAAAACGGATAGTATTCAGAATCTGGCGCTCGCGAGTCTCCTCATCCGGTGCATCCTCCGCGCGACCCGCACTTGAGGAGAGGGAACCGTGTACGAGCATCGCCAGCTCGCGAATGTCGTTCTTCGGAATGTAGTTTTCAGCAATGGCGGCAGAGAGAATATGCGCCAGCACCATCTGCAGTTCGTGCACGTGCTTGCCGAGCTTCGCGTAGGACTCGGGGGAAAGCATGGAGCGCATCGCCGGGCCCGGAGGCAGGTGGCGGCGCGCCAAATCGTTGATCTGCAGGCGAATGTAGACCGCGAGCTGGTCAATCGGGTTCTCGATGCCCTCCAGACCGACGCGCAGTTCGTTGAGGAAGCGTTCGGTCTCATCCAGGGCGTAGGCGACCAACAGTTCGCCCATGTCGGCGAAGTAGTTGTAGACCGCGGTGCGGCCGATGCCGGCGTTCTTGGCGACGTCGGTCATGGTCAGGCCGGGCAGGCCGCGGGTGTAGAGGATCTCGCCGAAGGAGTTGAGAATGGCACGCTTGGTGTTCTCGCGCTGGGCGGCGTTGGTTGCTGCAGAAATACGAGGCATAGTGACACTCTACCCCAAATCGTCATCAAATGACGAATTTATTGAATGTGTCACCAAGAAATTTGCCCAATCCATGCGAATTTTCGCGTTTATGACGAAATAACCGCCCCCTACAAGAACCCCAAACGAGTAGCCGCCGCCAAATCAGCACCCACCAACGACGCAATCGGATACCCCGTATGGCCGCGCCCCGGAGTCACCTGCAACAAAGTCCGCGCCCCCAAACCTTCGTAGAAAGCGCTACCCTCCTGCACCGCAATACGCGCCGACCAGCTACCCTCCGCACTGGTCGCCATACGCCGACGACCCGACGGCGAACGCCCATCCAACACACCCACATGCCAACTCATCAACAGGTGCTCATGCGAGGAAGGATTCAACGCCGCCCGCTCACGCACCCGTTCCGGCACACCGTCGGCACCGCCGCCACCGATGAAGGTCGCACCGCCTCCACGGATCCAGTCAATATCGTGCGAGAGCAGCTCGTAGCTGAGGAACTCCGCGCCCCCCGAATAGCCCGCAAGCCAGACGCGGCTCATATCCACCCCGTACGCCAGGGCAATCTCCTCAATCAGAGCACGCACCATCCTGCCGTTCGAGCGGGCACGAACCCACCAGTTATAGGTCAGAGGAGGCGCATAGGAACCGGCATCCTTCAGGCGAGGCTCCCGTAGGCTACCCGGCGACAGCACCGGCACCGACAGCATATTGAACTCAGCCGCCACCTGCGCCAACTCGGCACGCAGGGGAGAAGTACGGCGCAACAGGCGACTACCGGCACGCGAAAGATGATCACCATCAAAATAGAACAGCACACCGGGCGCAGACTCAGACTCCGACAGAAGATGCAGATTATCGACCCGGTAGTAGATATTGCGACCCCGATGCGTAAACGACCGGTAACCGAGCAGCTCAGAGGACGCCAGAAGCATCGGCTCCAGCAGAGAAAGACCGGTGCGCACAGCCTGCGCTGTATAGGTCAACAGCGGATGCAGACGCGGAATATGCGCGCTCAGCCGCCGCTGGTTACGGTACCGCCGCCTCCGCGCTCGCCGTAGAGAGCCACGAACCGAGCGCTGCACCGAGCCGCGAACCGAGGCGCGTGAAGCATGCCCCGCATCCAGCGGGGACGCCACCTGCCCGGTATGGTGAACTCCGCGGCCCAGATTCTTCATACATTTATTGTAAATGTGCGGTCAGGAAGGCTGGCGGGATGGTCATGAGCGTCCACACTCTTGAACGGAGCCCATAAACCTGCCGCCGGTACGGCGTATAGGTACTATTAGATAGGCTCGGGTGGCAGACGAGCCGGTGAACCCTGCCCTGCATTGCAGGCTCACCACCACGCGTGAGGGCTCGTACCTGACGTGAAGAAACACATCGCATGAAGAAAGACTTGGGGAAAGTAATGGCTAAACCCGTTAGCGAATCTAAAGCTCAGACGAGCACCGTCAAGGTGCCCTGGGCTGGTCGCCGCGGCTACTTTGATCTGCTGCTGGGCGCATCCTGCGTCATCCTGATCATTTCGAATATTGGTGCAACCAAGGGTGTGGAGTTCGGTCCGCTACCCTTCGAGTTGCCCCTGATTGGCTCGACCATCGTCACCGACGGTGGTTTCTTCCTCTTCCCGCTCGCCTACGTGATTGGCGACCTTCTTTCTGAGGTGTACGGCTTCAAGCGTGCCCGCCGCGCCATTGTGGCGTCCTTCGGCTCGGCTGCTTTTGCGGCCCTGTGCTTCCTGCTGATTGTGCACCTGCCCGCTGCGAGCTTCTACACCGGCCAGGAGGCATTCGCGCAGGTTCTCGGCCCGGTCTGGCAGATTTTTGTGGGCTCCCTGCTCGGTTACCTCTTCGGCCAGACCCTGAACGCCTGGGTCATGGTCGCGATGAAGAAGGCAAGCAAGGGCCGTTTCCTGTGGCTGCGCATGATTGTCTCCACCCTGGTCGGTGAGCTGCTTGATACCCTCATCTTCTGCTCCATTGCGGCACCGGTGCTCGGTATCGACACCGTGGAAGCATTCATCAACTACGTACTGATCGGCTATATCTACAAGTGCCTGGTCGAGGTGCTCCTCATGCCGATCAGCTACCCGATTATTGGTTGGTTCAAGCGTCACGAACTCGAGTACGTGGCATAAGCTAACCTCCTTACAGCTGATGTGCACAGCCGCCCGGCCTAACGCCTGGGCGGCGTTGCCATTTCAGCTTTGTTCAATACACAGCATGTCTAAGAAAGAGATACGTTATGTCTAAACTGCAGGGGAACACCCCCGAGCAGTCGAAGAACGACTCGTTGAATCGTTCCCTCTCCCACGGCCAGTTGACCATGATTGCAATGGGCTTGGCGCTGGGTACGGGCCTGTTCCTGGGCTCCTCCTCCGCCATTAAAATTGCGGGCCCCGGCGCAATCATCTCTTACGCTATTGGTGCGATGATTGCGGCAACCATTGCTGCGTGCGCGGGCGAAATGTCCGTGCGTCACCCCGTCCAGGGCGGTTTCGGCACCATTGCGAGCCGATACCTGAACCCCTTTAGCGGCTACCTGACTCGCTGGGCGTATTGGGCATGCACCGTGCCGCTGGCTGGCGCTGAGCTGGTGGCGGTTGGTCACTACATGGCGTACTGGTTCCCGGACGTTCCCCTGGCTGTGTTCGTCGCTCTCTTCGGCGCAATTATTCTGGCGCTGAACCTGGTGAGCGTGAAGTCCTTCGGCGCCCTGGAGTTCCTGCTCTCTTCGATTAAGGTTTCTGCCGTCATCGTGTTCATGGTGATTGGTGTACTGCTGGTGTTCGTGGGTCTGCCCGGTCACGCCGCGGCGGGTACCGCAAACCTCGTGAACGACGGCGGCTTCCTGCCCAACGGCCCGGCATCCATCTGGATTTCGATGGCTGTTGTCATGTTCTCCTTCGGCGGTGTGGAAATGATTTCTCTCTCCGCAGCGGAGGCGAAAGACCCGGCACGCTCGGTGGCAACCAGCGTGAAGGCAATGATTTGGCGCCTGTCCACCTTCTACGTGGTGTCCATGGCAATTATTCTGTGCCTGGTGCCCTGGCAGACCGCCGCACAGAACTCGGAGCTGACCGAGTCGCCGTTCGTGCTCGTCTTCTCTGAACTGGGCATCCCCTTCGCAGCGGACATCATGAACTTCGTCGTGCTCGTTGCTGCGCTCTCGGGCGCTAACGCCTCCCTGTACGCGGCAACCCGCCTGCTGCACGCCCTGGGCTCTGACCGCATGGCTCCCGCAGTGGCTGCACGCACCTCCTCGCGCGGCGTGCCGGTCGTGGCTCTGCTCATCTCCTTCACCGGCGTTGTCGTGGCGACCGTGATGGCCGTTGCCAAGATTGGCGACATCTTTGCCCTGCTCATGGCACTGGTGACCCTGTGCATCCTGATTGTGTGGGTCATGATTCTGCTGACCTACCAGGCGTACAAGAAGGACCAGAAGAACGCCTCCTCCTTCACCGTGCTGGGTGGCCGCGTCACCGCAGGCCTGGCTCTGGCGGGTGTTCTGGCGACCCTGGCGGCAATGTTCATGCTGCCCGGCTCGGGTGTTCAGGAATCCATCATGGTCGGCATCGTCTTCTTCGTGCTGATTTCTATCGGCTACGCCATCTCCTCGAAGGTTCAGGGCGGCTATGAGCGCCCCGACCTGGACGCTATGCACGCCGACGAAGACACCAGCGCGGCACAGCACTAAATAGCGTGAAAGCCTCACAAGGCTAAAACATACAAGGCACCGGATGGGGGAGCACCCCGTTCGGTGCCTTTCGCTTTTGTGCCCTAGATGACGCCGTTCTGAGCGGCGTGAGTGTGCCCGTAGAATAGTTAACTATTCGTACCCGTCAACAAGGCTAGAAGCCGCAGCAGCCGGGTGCGAGCACACATTGCACATCACGCCCCTAAGGCGTACTGACGGAAGGCACCTTCGTGTCCCACAACGACGATACCCGCAGCCACGCTGCAGCGGGGACCGCCGGATCGCGCACCCTGAAGCGTTCCCTGTCCCACGGACAGATGACCATGATCGTGATGGGTTCCGCGCTCGGTACGGGCCTCTTCTTGGGTTCGGGCACCGCCATTGCGATGGCTGGTCCTGCGGTCATTCTTACCTACGCTATTGGTTCTGCGCTCGCTTCGGTGATTGGTGCGGCAACCGGCGAAATGGCGGTTCGCTACCCTGTCCGTGGCGGTTTCGGTACTATCGCTACCCGCTACCTGGGCCCCTTCGCGGGCTTTTTGACTCGCATCGCCTACTGGACGGCGACCGTTCTGATTGCCGGTGTTGAGCTGGTGTCGGTGGCGACCTACCTGAATTATTGGTGGCCGCAGCTGCCCCTGTGGGTCGGTATCGCCGTGTTTGGTGTGGCGCTGATTGTGCTGAACCTGACGAGTGTGAAGTCTTTCGGCATGCTGGAGTTCTTCCTGTCTTCGATTAAGGTCATTTCGATTGTTGCCTTCCTGCTGGTGGGCCTGTGCCTGATTTTCTTCGGTCTGCCCGGTCACGCTGCGGTGGGTACCGCAAACCTCTTCAACGACGGCGGTTTCATGCCGAACGGCCCGCAGTCTGTGTGGCTGTCGCTGGCTGTTGTGATGTTCTCCTTCGGCGGTATTGAGATGATCTCGATTTCCGCTGCGGAGGCGAAGGACCCCTCCCGTTCGG
Organism: Rothia mucilaginosa; assembly: GCF_001548235.1. Taxonomy (NCBI): domain Bacteria; kingdom Bacillati; phylum Actinomycetota; class Actinomycetes; order Micrococcales; family Micrococcaceae; genus Rothia; species Rothia mucilaginosa. The sequence continues at coordinate 729,085 of NZ_AP014938.1, read as the reverse complement.
TGCGTTCCTCGGCGAAGGCGATGATGATTCGCCTGGCGACCTTCTACGTGCTGGCGGTTCTGATTGTTGTAGCTGTTATTCCGTGGCGTTCGGCGTCCGGTCTGGGCGACGCTGTGGAGGCGTCCCCGTTCGTTCTGGTCTTTGAGCAGCTGGGCGTGCACGGCGTGGCGCACTTCGTGAACTTTGTGGTGCTGATTGCGGCGCTGTCGAGTGCGAACGCGAACCTGTACGCGGGTGCGCGTCTGTTGCACTCCCTGGCGGCTGACGGCATGGCGCCTCGCCAGCTGGCTCAGGTGAACCGCGCTGGCGTTCCGGCTCGTGCGGTATGGCTGTCGACCAGCGGCATGGTAATCGCTATTCTGCTGGCGCTGTACAGCCCGAAGGAAGCGTTCCTCTCCATGATTTTCGTGATTATGGTGTGCGCGTTGACCGTGTGGGTTCTGATTCTGTTCGCCTACATCGTGTACAAGCGTGTTGAGCCGGCAACGGGCGGTTTCCGCCTGTGGGGTGGCCAGTTCACCGCCGCGGTCGGCGTTCTGCTGCTCTTCGCGGTGTGGGTTGCGCTCTTCATGGTGCGCGGTTCCATGGTTCCGGCAATTGTGGGCGTGGGCTACTTTGTGGTGCTGAGCCTGCTGTACTTTGCTCGTATTCGACACACTCACGTGATTGACGAACAGACCTTCGTGGAGGCTCAGCAGGCAACTGCCGAGTATGACGCCATGAAGTACGAGGCTGATCATGCCTTGGAGACCGCGGCAAAGCTGGGCCGTTAAGGTTCTGTGGCTCCTCGGATTCTGTAGCTCCTCGGAGGGCTGTGTTGGGGCCTGCAGAGACTCCAAACTCCAAGAAGGTAATAAACGAAAAATACGGAAAATTTCTGGAATTCCCCGTAATAAAACCGTAAAAATACCATTGGTCCTCAGGGCGGGTCTATCATAGACAGTGAACCGTATGATCTTGTATGCGTTCAAATGTCTGTGTGTTGGATGAGGCTCGAAAGCATCGTAGCTTTCGAGCCTCATCGCTTTAATTTCTGAACATATTTTTAGAGCATTAATCCTAGATAATGTGTTCATTTGTTTTATGTTGCGAGTCTGTGCGAATGGCCGACTCGTGGTGCGGGGCGAGTAGAGTTAAAACCATGCAAAACCATGAAAAGAACCGCGAACAGAACCCCGCCTCTGAGGCCGGTACCACCGAACTGCTGGTGCACGTGCCCGCCCGCTGGGGTGATATGGACGCCTACGGGCACGTCAACAACGTTGCTATCCTCTCGGTCATGGAAGAAGCCCGTGTAGCGCTCTTCGGCCCACCGCCGTCCTCCGGGCAGAAGCCGACCGTGGCACCGCAGCCTCCGATTCCGCTGTTCGACCTGGTTGCCGAGGGCGTGCAGGCGCTCATTGCCGAGCACGGCATCCGCTACCTGGCTCAGCTGCCCTACACCGGCGAGCCCGTGCCGGTGCGCTTGAGCGTGGAGAAGGTCAGCGCCGCATCCGTGCGTATTGGCTACTCGATTCTCTCCCCGGTGGACCATCGTGAATGCGTGCGTGCCTTTACCGTGCTGGCGTTCTGGGACTCGGTTGCGGGGCGACTGACTCGACTGACCCCCGAGCAGCGTGATCTGCTGAGCTCCTACCTGCCGCAGAAGTAGGGGCGCTCCGCTGTAATAAAACGGTATTGAACGGGGGTAAGCGTATGCTTTAAATACCTTCTGCAAAGGGTGCAAAAGGTTCATTCCCGGGAGAGATAACAATGCCGTTTCACCACACTCAGGCAGGCTCCGTCGGCTGGGGTCGCCGCACGATGCGCGCCACCGGATGCGCCGCCGCCCTTCTCCTCGCCCTGACCGGCTGCTTTGGCGGTTCTCAGAGCGAAAACTCCTCGTCGACCCCCAGCCCCTCCAACACGGCTAACCACTCGAAGTACCCGCTCCCTTCCTCCACGGCGTCGCCAACGAAGAAGACCGAGCCGACCGTCACCGAGACCCGGGTGTCAGCCCCCGCAGAGAGCGCCGAGGCGAAGGCATCCGAATCCTCGGCACCCGCTGAAGCGAAGGAAACGGCGGCGGTCGCAAACCCCACTGCCGCTGCGACACCCCGCGCACCCGAAAAGGTGGAGGCTGAGCGCGCCTCCGCCGGTGAGCGTTGTGGACACATTGGCCGCAAGGGCTACCTGAAGACCGGTGCGGAAATCATGGTGCTGCGCGGTACCGTGGACTGCGCCCACGCCCTGGATGTGCTGACCGAGTACGTCACCACCCCGCGTGCCGACGACAACACGACCCAGCACAAGGTTGCGAAGGTTCAGGACGCCACCTGCTACTGGAACCCGCCGTCCGATATGGCTGAGAACCGTCGCGAGGATCGCGCCGCCCCCGAATGCACCATTGATGAGGACGTCGCCTTTGTGGCTCGCCTGGACAATCCGGATGCTCCTCAGATTCCCTTCCTCATGGAGCCCTCCTACTACGATTCCGGCGCCGGCTACTACCGTTTCAAGAGCGAGGACGAGCGCACCCTCTGCGAGCTGAACCCCGCGGACGGAACCCTGGTGTGCGAGCGCCGCACCGGCGAGCAGACCGGCGACGGTAACGGTGCGGTCGGTCGTACTTTTGCCGGCCCGGTGGAGGTGACTCGCATGAACTTCCTGACCGGCGCCAGCGAGGTGAATACCGTGAATGAGTCCTCGGCTCTGCACGCGGAAACCAACACCGCAAACACGAAAATCATGCACGCCCTGGATGTGGTGACGGTGCCCGCCGCTGAGGGCAAGCAGCTGACCTGCTTCGGCGAGATTGAGGCTGGCTCGATTACCTGCCATGACGGAAACGGCCGCACTATTACGGTGCGTGGCAGGCACGAAGGCTAAGCGCCCGCACCAGAGGCAATGAGCTGCCAATGAGTTGTCATTGAGCGGCAAATAGCTAAGGAGGGACTCCCCGCGATGCCGGGGAGCCCCTCTTATTGGGTTCTGCCCGCTGTGTCCCTTTCCCATTGGGCCCTAGAGGGGGCACCCTGCGGGTTCCTCAGATGCCGTATAGCTAGCTCACAGGTAGCGTCTTTAGAATACTGTTGAGGAACCCGAACCAATGACGCAGAAAGGTCACCATGCATCCGGCACAGAAGCATTCTAACCAGACTTCTACCCAGACTCGTTCTACGCTCCGCACCGCTAAGCGCTACAGCCCCGTAGCGCTCGGTGCCACGCTGCTGCTGGCGCTGTCGGCATGCTCCGGAGGCACTACCACCGCCTCCCCGAGCGCCACCGTAGTCCCTAGCCCCAGCGCTACGAGCGCGAAGGCGACCCCTTCGCCCACCCGCACCGCAACGGTCACTGAAAGCACCCCGACTGCCGGTACTGTGCACACCCCTACCGCGGCGGCTACCGTGAGCCCAGGAACCATCACCACCGCAAGCCCGGCAACGACTGCTCAGGCGAGCGCGGCGGCGAGCTCCTCCGCATCGGCTAAGGCGAATACTTCGGCGAGCGCTGTGGCGAAGGCGTCGAGCACTGCGAGCCTGTCCAGCTCGGATGTTCAGTCTGCGGGCGGTAGCTGCGGCAGCATGGACGCTACCGGCTACCTGAAGCACAACGCTACGGTTCAGGTGACCTCCGGCGCGGTGGATTGCCTGTTTGCGCGTGAGCTGATCCGCCAGTTTGTGGTGCAGAACCCCGCCGAGGTGACCGATAAGGCGAATGGTGAGCGTACCGTCATGTCGGCGCGCTGCTACTGGAAGCCGGGTGACGGCGCGGATCGTGCGACCCCCGAGTGCGTGTCCCTGGATGGTGGCAGCACCGTCATTACCGTGAAGCTGACCAACTAGTTCACGGCTCACACTCCACAGGCACAGGTCTTAAACACAAGCGCCGCGTTGACGAATCATTCGTCAACGCGGCGCTTGTGTGTTTCGAAGCTACCTCAGGCCGCTGGCGCGGCAGCGAGTGCTGCGCGGTGGGTTTTAGAGCTCTCCGCGTGCGCGGGCGGCGAGCACGTCATCCAGGCGGGCGAAGGTCGAACGCCAGGTGGTGCGCACCTCCTCGTGAACCGAGGCGGGCATGGGGCCAATCTCAATGACGATGCGGGTACCGGCTCCCACGCCGTCGGCGGTAATCACGGTTTCGGGGAAGAAACGGTGACGCTGGTACACCAGCACGCTACCGGGGTTGCCCAGGTGGTCAGGAAGCTGCTCGGCGTATTCGAGCTCCTTGAACGGCTCAATGCTCAAAAAGCGGCTCTGCAAAATGCATGACACCGAGGGGTCAACCTCGTTGATCATGGATAGGCGCTGCAGACCGCCGACGACGGGCTCCACGACAACGTCGGTGGGGCGCACGTGCCAGCCGGCAGGGCCGTACCAACGGACCAGCAGTTCGGGGTCCAGGTAGGCGCCGAAGACGTCCTCGACCGGAGCTGCGATCTCGTGGTCGAAGACGAGAAGCTCCTCATCGGGAACATGAGTGATGCTCATAGGGTTCTCCTTAAACGGGTTGAAGAGCGGGTTTAGGGCTTCTTACCGGAGTAGTAGTTGCCGAGGAACTCGTCACGGTACTCAAAGTAGGTGCCGTCCTTGATGGCTTCGCGGGCGTCGTCCACCATGCGCACGATGAAACGCTCATTGTGGATGGATGCGAGGGTCGCCGCCAGACGCTCGTCCGCCTTGAACAGGTGACGCAGGTAGGCGCGGGTGTAGTGGGTGCAGGTGTAGCAGTCGCAGCCCTCGTAGATGGGCGAGAAGTCCGCCTTGAAGCGCGCGTTGGTGATGTTGTAGCGGCCGGTGGGGGAGTAGACGGCGGCGTTGCGTGCCACGCGGGTGGGGGAGACGCAATCGAAGGTGTCTACACCGTTCTCAATGCCGACGAAGATGTCGTCGGGTTCGGAGATGCCGAGCAGGTGGCGGGGCTTGGACTCGGGCAGCTCTTCGGCGCACCAGCGCACGATGGTGCCGAGGTTTTCCTTCTCAAGCGCACCGCCGATACCGAAGCCGTCGAAGGGCATGGAACCGAGGTCCTGGCATGCCTTGCGGCGCAGGTCCTCGTACTGTGCACCCTGAATGACGCCGAACAGTGCCTGGTAGGGCTTGCCCACGCGCTCAGCGGTCAGGCGCTGGTGCTCAGCGATGCAGCGCAGCGCCCACAGGCGGGTGCGTTCGAGCGCCTCCTCCTGGTAGCCGCGGGAGTTGTAGAGGGTGGTCAGCTCGTCGAAGGCGAACATGACGTCGGCACCGATCTGGTGCTGAACCTGCATGGACACCTCGGGGGTGAAGCGGTGGATCGAGCCGTCAATATGCGACTTGAAGTTCACGCCGTCGTCGTCAATGTGGGCGAGGCGTTCCTTGCCCTTTGCCACGTCGTCGTCACCGAGGGGGCGGCCGTCGGCGCCCTTAGCGTCCGCGATGGTACCCATGTCGATCACCTTCTTGAAGCCGGAGCCCAGGCTCATGACCTGGAAGCCGCCGGAGTCGGTGAAGGTCGGGCCGTCCCAGTTCATGAAGGCGCCCAGGCCGCCTGCCGCGTCGAGGATTTCGGGGCCGGGCTGCAGGTACAGGTGGTAGGCGTTGGAGAGCAGAGCCTGAGCGCCGAGCTCCTTCATGGATTCGGGCAGGACCGCCTTGACGGTTGCCTTGGTGCCCACGGGGGTGAAGGCAGGGGTCTGGATCTGTCCGTGCGGGGTGGTGATGACACCGGTGCGTCCGCGGAACTGTCCGCCGTTGGCTTCTACACGTTCAGCGCTGGGGGAGGCGGTGTCCGCCAGGCGGCTGGTGATGGTGAAGCCAAAGTCCTCGGTGGGGAAAGAGTTATCTAGAACGCTCATTCTTCTCTCGATTGTTTGCTTTCCGTCTGAATGTCTACACCCTAGCCTACCGGAAAACCCCGCCTCTCTTGCCGGAGGCGGGGTTTGCGAGGGTACTGTCAGGCTAGGGTACTGTCAGGTTGGGGTACAGCAAGATTGGGGTATAGGCAGGGTGGCTGAGTTTAGCTAGCCCTAGTCGGCGAAGTTAGCCAGCGAAGTTAGCCGGCGAAGTCGCCGAGCATATCCACGGTCGGCACGAAGAAGAGGGTGCCGGTCACCGCGGTGCTGAAATCCAGCAGACGGTCGTAGTTGGCGCCATCCACTCCCATGAACATGTTCATGAGCATCTTCCGAACGGTCGAGAAGGTGCTGGCGTAGCAGATGAAGTAGGTGCCCAGCTCGTTGTTACCCACGGTGCCGAAGGGCATGTTGTCGCGAATAACCTTGAAGTCGTCACCGATATTGGCAAGAGCGGAGTGCGAGTTGGCGGGCTTCTCGTCCTCGCTCATCTCGATGTCCTCGTGCTTGGAGCGGCCAATGACCTTCTCCTGCTCGGAGACGGGCAGGGCGTTCCACGCGGTCATGTCGTGGATGTACTTCTGCACGAACTGGTAGCTGCCGCCCTTGTACATGGGGTCATCGTCACCGATGATGCCGAAGTATTCGCGTGCCGCGGGGGTCTGCGGGTTTTCGGTGCCGTCCACAAAACCAATGATGGAGCGGCCGTCCCAGTAGCGGAAGCCGTGCACCTCATCCACGGTCTCGGCAATATCGCGTAGAGCCGCAGTAATAGCGGAGGCCATATCGTAGGCGACGGACGGCTGAGTCGCGCGGATGTGGAAGTGCAGATCACCGGGAGTGGACACCGCGGTGTGCTTGGGGCCCTTAATCTCCTCGAACTCCACGAGCTCCTGCGGCAGCGGCATAGGCAGATCCAGGGTCAGCCACGCGCTGTGGCTGATACCCAGCACAATGCTGGCGTTCTCGGGCGAGTAGCGGTTCGCGGCGGTGTGGTTGAGGTTAATGACGAGCCCGCAGAGGTTCTGGAATCCCTCAACGAGCGCATCCTGCGAGATGCCCTCCTTGAACTTCCAGACCATGAAAATGGTGTTAGCGTTCGGGCTGGCAGTGACCTGTTGTGATTCTGAAGCAAGCATAAAATCCACCGTACGCCCGTGTGCATGCCCCTGCAATGAATCCAGCCCTAACCTTCTGCACTAGCCCTGATCTTCTGCGCTGAACGGAGAAGATTAGGGCTGGGGTGAAGAATCGTAGGGTTTTAGAGGCCGTGCTTTAGAAACAGTGCTTTAGAAACCGTGGGAGGCGAGGTCACGGGCATGCGCCAGGCGTGCCGCCGTCTCGAAAATGGTCCACGCCTGCACCTGAGTGGACAGCTCCACCGGCGCGCCGGGCTTCACAACCTTACTCATCGGCTCGGTGAACCGCGGGGAGAACTGCACGAGCGCCTTACCGCGAATCTCATTCGGGTCAATGCCGTACTCGTTCATCGGCAGGTCGGGGTCGAACTCGCGGCGACCCTCCCACAGGGCGCGTGCGGTCGAGTACACCAGGGTCGAGGCGAGCGCTCGCGCCTCATCGCTGAGCAGCGGCGAGGATGCCGCCATGCCCAGGTAGCGCACGAGAATGCCGGTGAACAGGCCGCCGTCGCCGTTGCCGTGCGAGATGAGGATGCGGCGGCGCGCACCGGAGAGGAACTCCACCTCCTCGGTCATGTGCTTGACGATGCCGACGATGAGGCGCTCAGCGCGTTCTGCGGGGTCCACCTCGCAGGATACACCGGATGCGGCGAGGCTCAGCAGGGCGCCCAGGGCGGTTCCCTGGTTGTAGGTGAATTCGCCGCGCTCGTATTCATACTCGTCGCCGCGCACGTTCACGCCGTCAATATAGAGCGAACGTTCTGCATCCCAGAGGGTTTCGTTCATCCAGTCCATGAGCGCGGCGGCAGTCTTCGGGTCGCCCGCACGCACATACGCCAGAGCGGTCGGCGCGGTCGCCGCAGCATTCACAAAATCACGCTTGGACTTACGCCAACTCATGCCGCCCACCGGGGAAATACCCTTTGCCAGTTGCTCGAAGAGAGCCGCGCCAGCATCCTGAGCGGCAACGTCATTAGCGCCGGTCAGCTCAATGCAGAAGGAATTCATGCGGCCCACCGCGAGGGTCAGCCACGCCATATCGTCAAAATAATCGTTCGCGAAGCGACCGTAGTTACGCACGTTAATGCCGCGCAACAGCGCGCGGGCGCGGTGTAGCTCTTCCTGGGCGGCAGTAATATCGCCCTCGCGCAGGTGACGCTGACCGGCGTCAATCACGCAGTCCAGCAGGTGCGCCTGCCACCAGTAATGCCAAACGTTCAGGCGCTGGCTCAGTGGGCGCGGATCGGGCACCTGCACTGAACCGATGAGGGCACCGGGCACACCGAGGATGCGATGCACAAAGGTATCGGTGACGCTGACGGCTGCGGCAGCGGCGTGCGAGGAGGTGCGCTGGGCGTACTCGCTAATCGACTCCAGAGACTGCTCGTTGTGGGAAGACGGCTGGGATTTCATGGACCCTCTGTAGTGTGCGATGAAGTATTACGTCTGAAATTATCCCACTTTTTGCCCTCTGAGCGCCCGGATGCTGTGGGCGGGCTCTCGGGCGTGATCCCTTTTCGAGAGCCCGCCAAGAAGATGCACCGCAGGGAACGGAGTGAACGCCACTCAAAAACCGGTTAGGCGGCGGCAGCCAGCGAGCGCTGGCTGTACAGGTCCACCCGCTCGCCGGTGATGGGGTGCTCAAAGTGCAGGCTGTACGCCAGCAGCTGCAGCGGGTACTCCGGGCGGTCTGGGGCGTCGGGCAACACCTGCGGGTAGAGAACATCGCCCAGAATGGGGGAACCCAAAAGGTTCAGGTGCGCCCGCAGTTGGTGCGTCTTGCCGGTGTGGGGCGCCAAATCATAGAGCGCCCATTCTTGTTTTTTGTTCAGTGTAGGCTCGGCTCCCCACCCCTTAACCGCCTGCGCACTCGGAGTGAAAGTTCGCAGAATCTTCACGGTCGTCAGCGTATTCGGCTCCACACCCTGCGCCGCGCACTGCTCCTCAGACAGCTGCTGAACCTGCAGCTGATCACGAATCTTCTGAATATGTGAACGCACCTGCAGACCCTCCGCACTCAACGCCTGCTCGGCGGCGGACGTGTCGGCGGGAACCGGCGCCACGGCGCGGTAGGTCTTCGACACCTGACGATGCTGAAACATCATCTGGAAGGGGCGGCGCGCCTCCACAGTCTTAGCAAAGAGCAGCACGCCCGCGGTCGGGCGATCCAGGCGGTGAATCGGAATCAGCAACGGGTTCCGCTCACGCACCCGCAGCTTGGTCAGCGCGGTCTGCGCAATATAGGAACCGCGCGGGGTGGTCGGCAGAAAATGCGGCTTATCAATCGCCAGCACGTGCTCATCCTCGTAGAGCACCGGCATATCGGAGGGCAGCTGCGGCTCGTCGGCAAGCTCACGGAAGTACCAGATGCGCTCGCCCGGCATATACGGGCTATCGCCGGTCAGAATTGTGCCGTCATCCAGACGCACCTCGCCGGTGTCGAAGCGGGCGTGAATAATCTGCGGGTCGTTCGGGTAGAAACGCGCAATCAGGTAATCCGCAATGGTTGCCGGGACGGTGTTGTTCGGGGTGAGCTCGGCGGGGAGCTCCTCCACAAGCGGCAGGATCAGCTGAATCGGGTCGATACCGTTCTTCTGAGCCAGCGGAGGGGTCAGTAGGCGGCGGTGCGTGCGGCGTGCCGGTTTCGCCTGATAGACGGTGCCGGACTGCATTCCCTGCTGCGTATCGGGCTGAGAGTTGGGCAGTGAGCTGGGCTGAGGGCGGGGGCGTGCGATGTTCTGTGCGGGCATGGCTCTACTCTACCTTTTGGGAGTTTCAGGAGGGGCTGATTCGGCGACGACCCGGGTGCGCTAGGCTAAGTTGCCTGCGAGTGGAAATATTACCGTGGGTTTGGGCGTGGGGTTGCGGAATGCAGTTTTGTCTGACACTCATGAATGTTTGTGTGAATGCGTGGAACAAAAAACGAAAACTTCACAAATTTTTGAAATTATTGGACATTTAATTTAAAAAAACTGCATTAATTTTACAAAAAACAGCGTTTATGTGCGGTATTTTCGAAAGTTCTGTCAAATCAGAAACTAATAACCCTCAATTTAGCCCCCGTGGTTTTTCTAAGTATAAAAGATGTGAAGCAAATAAATACCTGCTAACCTGAGCATCCTACGTCATAAACGCCTTAATAAAGGCTGAAAGTAGCCTTAAAGCGGTACGATTAAGACACAGAAGTTCGATATTTCGAACGAAGGGGTCGAAATGGGACAGAAACAGCGCAAGGGCGCAGAGAGTAAAGGAACACCCCCAATTACGGCGGTGCAATCAGACAATTCCAAAGCACCGGAAAATGCGATAGGAGAGGTTATGGAACATTCACAAAAGAATGCGGAGCCTCGCACCGGTGCCCTGCGCATGGAACCGCACGAACGCGAAGAGCAAATTCTGAAAATTGCTGCAGAACATTTCGCTCGACGCGGCGTACTCGGCGCCTCCATGAGCGCTATCGCCCGCGATGCAGGCATTACCCGCGCCCTGCTCTACCACTACTTCCCCGGCAAGGACTCCCTGGCGGCAGCCGTCACCCGACGCGAAGCCAACGCAGTCCTCGAAGCGCTCGGCGAGCACCACGAAAACCCCGAGGAAGCACTCCGCAGGGCGTTGCGCACCTACTTCCTCGTCGTAGCCGGTGTCCCCACCCCCGGTGGGGAGGACTTCCCGAACAACCCCACTGACTACCTCGAATGGATGCTCCAACGCACCGGCATGCCGATTAATGACCGCACCCGCGTCATCCTCGGAGGCTGGTTGCAGCTCGTCGACTACTTCGCCCTGCACGTCGTGCAGCTCAACCCCCGCGATCAGCGCACCGTTCGCTCCCGCGGGCTCGGGCTCGAAGAAGCTATCGACCTGTGCCTGGGTGCCGTTGACACCCTCACCGGCGGCTACTAGCCACTCTAAGAGGTGACAGGTCAACGTAGGACTTCCCGCTCCGATGTTTGGTTATGTGCTCCACGGCAAAGGCGACGTGGACATCCGGGCGGTTATTCCTCCGTCGCGCCGCTTGCGACGTGGCGGACTCCGGGAATACCACCCGGTTCGTGAGTAGGGAAACATAATGCCCCGTACCCCCTTCCGTGAGGGTGCGGGGCATTATGATGCTCAGGTTGAGGTTGAGGAAATAATTTAATCTGAGGCTAAGCTTGAGGATCTGCTTGCGTTAAGTTAAATGGAGCGGCGTAGCGACAGGCCACGAACCGTCGCGTAGAAACCCTGTGCCTGCAGTGCGGCACGCAGTGCCTCCACCGGATGCACCACAGCCTCGCCGGTGGAGGGATTCAGCGTGTGGGTGCCCAGCGTGTGAGTGCTCAAAAGCTCCACATCGTTGACCTTCTCCACCGAAATCTTCTCCGCACCACCGGCGGATACCAGGCGCGCCAGGGCGGGGGCCGCCGCCTCCAGAAGCACCGGGTCGGTGGTGAAAGCCAGCAGGGTCTTCGCGCCGCGCTCCACGTACAGCACCGGGGCGCCGTCCACCAGCACCACGCAGGCGCCCGCCTTGCGTGCCGGGCGGTGCTTGACCACTCCCACACCCTCGCCCGCAAAGGACGGAATCGCGGGCCAGCTCAGCGCCGCACCGTACGGGTTCGCCGGGTCGGTCGCCGCCAACAGGGTCACCGTGAACGTGCCGTACACCTGTTCCGTATCGGTACGCTGCGGGGTGTAGGCGCTCGCACCAAAACCCTGTGTCGCACTATAATTCTGTGGACCTGCGGGAATACTGAGGTTATCGGCGGTAGAACGCAGCAGGTCCACCGTCGCGGGGGCGGCGAACTGCGCCGCACCCAAACCCTCAATAAAGTAGCCGCGACGCACCAGCGCACGATCCTCAGCCGCCGAATAAATCCGGTACAGCTGCGAGAACCCGCCGGCAGAATCCTCCACCTGCAGGCACCCGCGAGTCAGCACACCGTAGCGATCCAGTAGCAGGTCGGCGCGTGCGAGCACCGCAACGGTCGCCTCCACCGGCTCCTGCAGCAGGGTGTCCACGCGCGAGAAGCGACCGCTATCCTGCGGGGCAACAGTGGGGGCGGTCGTATGGAGCCCGCCGCGGAGGGAACTACCGCGCAGGGAACGCAAGCCACGCCCGGCGACAGGAGCAGAGTAGCCGCCGGAACTATAGCTGTCAGCACTGTAACCGCCCGCCATGCCGTTACCCATGGAGGCGCGCGCCGCCGCAATACGGCCCGCCCCGCGGCGACCCACCCGCGACAGGCGCGCAGGGGCGGTCGGGGTCGGATGCGCACTGCGGACACCCGCAAGCATCGCCCGAACCGGCGCGAAACTATCGTTCGTCACCGCACCAGCCCACACCAGGCGCCACAGCGCCGCCGAAACCTCCGCCGCCTCCGGGAAAGTCACCACCTGACCGGCGGGTGCCGCCGCGCTCATCAACTGCGCCACCCGCTCACGCAGCGCCGGCACGAACAGGCCGCCGTGAGCCAGCGCCTCATAGATGGCGTGCTCCAGCGTGCCCGGAGCCTGCAACGCCTCCCAGAGCTCCGGGTTCTCCGCGCGCAGCAGCTGCTCCGGGTAGTCCTCGCCCAGGGTCAGCGAAGAACTCTCGCTCAAATGCAGGCGAATCCAGCCGTCAGACTTCTGTGCGCTACCGCCGCCGAGCTGACCGGCGCCGGTGAAGAACACCCTGCCGCTCGCCATGAGCTCGTCCAGCATGTGCGGCTGGTAGCCGGGCACGCGCGCCGGAAGAATCAGCGTCTCCAGCGCGGAAGCCGGTACGCGCACACCCGCCAACTGGTCGATGGCGGTGAGCAGATCCTCCGTGGAGGAGGCGGAGTCCTGACCCGCATGAGTGGTGCCGTTTTCTGCGCCGTTCTCAGCCATCGGGTTGAGTGCCATCGGGTTGGGTTCCGCTGTGCCGAGGGGCGCGACCCTCTCGCCCACCACCGTGGCGGCGCGGCGGGAGGGCATGAACGCACCGTAGGCGCTCGCCTCCGGCAGGGTCTGCGCAACCCGCACGGATAAAGAACGAACGTTCTGCCATGAGGGCAGGAAAACGCCATAGACCTGCGCCGATACCGGCTCAATCTCCTCACGCAACGCCGCCAGGGAACGGGCGCGAATCGTGCGCAAAACCTGCGCATCCACCCACTCAACGCCGACCGCCCCGGAGGCGCGCAGCACCTCGGGCAGGAACTCGCCAGAGCTCAGGCGGCGCTGCTGCTGAAGACGCTGCAACACCGGAGTCAGCACGCCCACACCCACCGGGGTCAGGCGCGAAAAATGCTCCGCCACCTGCTGCGCCGTAAAGGGAATATGGGTGCGCGCATAGCGAGAAACCAAATCCTCTAAAGGCTCCGCGACCGGCTCCAGGAGGGCAGCAGGAAGCGCCGCAGCGGGCATAATGCCCAGTCCATCGCGCAGACGCGCGGCATCCTCAACCGCCGCATAGTACAGCTGCGGCTCGGCGGAACCATCGGCAGCTCCCATGAACGAGAACGCGCGGCGCGAGCGCACCAGCTCCTCCGCCAGGGCGCAAGCCTCAGCCGTGCTGGCGTGCGCGCCGGAACCCTCGCCGTAGTTTTCAGCCCCCTCGGACTCGCCGAAATCTTGAGAACCGTGCGCCGCAGATTCAGCCCGCAAACGCAGACTCAACTCCCGCGCGCTCAACGGGCCCAGCTGACGCAACAGATCCGCCACGCCCTCCACACCGCAGGCACGGTAACGCTCACCCGTGCGCTGCAGACGCTGCTGAGTCTGCACCAGAACCGCCGGATCCAGCAGGTCGCGCAGACCGCTCGAACCTAGAAGCTCAGCCAGCAGTGCCGGGTCCAGCGACAGCGCGGCGGCGCGGCGTTCGGCGGCGGGCGCATCGCCATCGTAGAGGTGCTCGGCAACGTACTCAAAGAGCAGGGTGCGCGCAAAAGGCGAAGGGTCGTTCGTCTCAACCTCCAGCATGGACACCGCCCGAGACTGCAGGGAACGGTGCACCTGAACCAGCGCCGGAACATCGTACACATCCTGCAGACACTCGCGCGCCGTCTCCAAAAGCACCGGAAAATCAGGGTACTTACGCGCCACATCCAGCAGCTGAGCCGCACGCTGACGCTGCTGCCACAGCGGGGTGCGCTTACCCGGATCACGGCGCGGCAACAGCAGGGCACGCGCCGCATTCTCACGGAACCGAGACGCAAAAAGCGCCGAATCGCCCACGCGTTCGGTGACAATCGCCTCCAGCTCGTCCGGGTCGAAAAGGAATAGGTCAGCGCCGGGCGGTACATCCTCCATGGCGGGCAGGCGCAGAATCAAGCCGTCATCGCTCGCCATGACGGAGGCATCCACCCCGTACCGCTCCTCGATGCGGGCGCGCACCGCCAGCGCCCAGGGTGCGTGCACTCCGTAGCCGAGCGGCGAGTGCAGGACCACTCGCCAATCGCCCAGTTCGTCGCGGTGCCGCTCCACAATCATGCGGGTGTCGGAGGGGACCGCCCCGGTGGATTCGCGCTGCTCACGTAGGTAGGCGAGCAGGTTATCGACCGCCCAGGTGTCCAGTCCGAGCTGTTCAAGCTGCTGGCGGGCGGCGGCGCTATCGGTGGCATCCAGGCTGGAGAGGGCGCGCGTGAACGCACCCGTCTGCACACCCAGGGCGTAGGGGCGACCCATGCGGTCGCCGTGCCAGAAGGGCAGGCGCGCGGGCTGACCGGGCGCGGGGGAGACCCGCACCGCGTCGTGCGTAATTTCTTCAATACGCCAACTGCTCGCGCCGAGGGTAATGACCTCGCCAGCGCGGGATTCGTACACCATTTCCTCGTCGAGCTCACCCACTCGCTTGGGGCCGCGCTCTTCATCGCCGCTGACCAGGTAGACGGGGAAGAGTCCGCGGTCGGGAATCGTGCCGCCGCTGGTGACGGCGAGGCGCTGCGCACCGGGGCGGCCCTCAATACTGCCGGAGGGTGCCTCCTCGGTGGGGGTGCGGTCCCAGATGATGCGCGGGCGCAGTTCGGCGAACTCGTCGGAGGGGTAGCGTCCGGCGAGCATTTCGAGCACGGAGTCGAAGAGGGCGCGCGGCAGTTCGGCGTAGGGCGCGCTACGGCGTAGCGCCTCGTACCAGGAGTCCACGCTGATGGGGCCCAACGCGCAGGCGGCGACGGTCTGTTGCGCGAGTACGTCCAGGGGGTTGGTGGGGATGGTGAGCGGCTCGAGGGTTCCGCTGCGCATTCCGGCGAGGGTGACTGTTGCACCGAGCAGGTCGCCGCGGTGCTTGGGGTAGAAGAATCCGCGCGAAATTTCGCCCACGCGGTGTCCGGCGCGACCCACGCGCTGCAGCGCGGAGGCGACCGAGGGAGGCGCGGCCACCTGGATTACGAGGTCCACGTGGCCCATATCGATGCCCAGTTCCAGGGAGCTGGTGGCGACCACGCAGCGCAGGGTTCCGCCCTTGAGCGCCTCCTCGATGAGGGTGCGCTGTTCCTTGGATACGGAGCCGTGGTGCGCACGGGCGAGCGGCGGCACCTCGGCGATGTCGCAGATGCCTGCCGCATAGTCTTCGGGATCAATTCCCTGCTTCGCGAGGACGCGGCGCAGGTGAATATCGTTGAGTGCCGCGGTGAGTTTTTCCGCTAGTCCGCGCGAGTTAACGAAAACAATCGTAGAACGGTTGTTCTCAATATGGTCGACGATGCGCTCCTGCACGCGCGGCCAGATGGAGGTCTCGGGGCGCTCGCTATCGGCGGTGTCTCGCAATGCCTTTTCGCGCAGCTCCCCTTCTCGCAATACCTTTTCCGGGATGGTGAGCGTATTTTTAGGCGCGGCGTTATTGCCCTGTCGCGCCGGGTTTGCCTGTCCGGTTTCTTGACCGGTTTCTTGGCCGGGGAATACGCCAATGGCATCTTCGAGCGTGTAGGGAGCGCTTGCCGGGGTATTCGCTGCGCTGGGGGCAGGCTGTGCCGCGCCCTGCGCCGAGCCGGCAGAAGTTGAGCCCCCGCCGCCCGGCACCTCCGAGGGCGCATATTCTGATGGGGCGTAGAGCCCCTGCCCGTAGTCGTTGGCGCCTCCGAGCGCCGCCATATTGGGTACGGGCACGCTCAGACGCAGGTCCCATTCTTTGGCGACCGGGCGGCTCATGATGGTCACCGGCTGAATGCCGCCGAGGAACCGGGCGACCGCCTCCGGGTTTTCGACGGTTGCGGAGAGGCCAATGCGCTGTGCGGGCTTTTCGAGGAGCGCGTCGAGGCGTTCGAGGGAGACCGCCAGGTGTGCGCCGCGTTTGGTGGCGGCGAGGTTGTGAATCTCGTCCACGATTACGGTGGTCACGCCCGTAAGGGTGTTGCGGGCGGCGCTGGTGAGCATGAGGTAGAGGGATTCGGGGGTGGTGATGAGAATGTCGGGCGGGTTGCTGATGAGTTGGCGGCGTTCGCGTGCGGGGGTGTCGCCGCTGCGCACGCCCACGCTGATGTTCGGTTCGCCCGTGTTGTTTCCGCTTAGGCGGGTGATTCCGGTCAGTGGTGCGCGCAGGTTGCGTTCGACGTCGGCGCCGAGTGCTTTGAGGGGTGAGATGTAGAGGATGCGCGTGCCGCCTGCGGTTCCGGCTTCGTGTTCGCGGTGCAGGGCGTCGAGTGCCCAGAGGAAGGCGGCGAGGGTTTTGCCGGAGCCGGTGGGGGCGATGATGAGGGTGTTGTTGCCGTTGCGGATGCTCTCCCAGGCGCCTTCTTGGGCGGCGGTGGGTGCGCTGAAGGTGGCGCGGAACCAGTCGCGTACGGGGGTGGAGAAGTGGGAGAGTGCGTCGGTCATGTATCTATTATGGCGGGGTTTATGGTGTGCGTCTCTTGAATTGTTGGGGGTCGGGGAGGAAGATGTGCTTGACAGAGCTTCTATAGAGCATGTAATATTTTACTTGTAAAGTAATTGACTGAGAGAACAACCCAAAGGAGCCTCACCATGACCCGCCTGACCGAAGAACAGCTCATCAACCTCTTCCACGAGCCGCGCACCGTCTCCTCCTTCACCGAGGAGCCCGTCACTGACGAGCAGCTGCGCCGCATCCAGGAGCTGACCTTCTACGGCCCCACCGCCTTCAATAGCCAGCCCCTGCGCATCACCTGGGTCAAGAGCCCCGAAGCACGCGAGCGCCTCGTCGCACACATGGCAGACGGTAACCAGGAAAAGACCCAGGCGGCACCGGTGACCGCGGTTCTCTCCGCGGACGCAAACTGGGTAGAGCACGCTGACACCTTCAACCCCTACGCTGCCGACTTCATCAAGGGTTTCTTCACCACCGAGGAGCTTGCCACCCCTGCAGGTGAGCTGAGCGCTCACCTGCAGGCAGGCTACTTCATCACCGCAATCCGTGCCCTCGGCCTGGACGCTGGCCCCATGACCGGCGCAGACTTCGACGGCATCAAGAAGGAATTCTTCGCGGACAACGCAGAGATCCCGTTCCTGGTCGTCAACCTCGGCCACGGCGAGGCTCCCGCATACCCGCGCGGTGCACGCTTCAGCCACGAGGACGTCACCCGCTCCCTCTAAGAGCACGCGGATACGGCATAGCTAAACACCATAGCTAAACACTAGGCTTAAAAATAGTTCAAGGGCGGTTCCCCCAGCACGGGGAACCGCCCTTGAACTATAGGTGCACAAGTGAACTATAAGTACACACAACGTGCCAGAGTTATTTACATCCGCAACGCTGCCTTAGCGGGCAGCTGCCTTAGCGGGCACCAAACTGGCCCACCGACAGCTGCGGAACAGACGAGGAACACGCGGTCGTATCCAGCGGAACAATCACTCCACCGGAACCCGAGGGAAGACCCACCAGGAAGCCCTGAACCGGGCGGCTACCGCAATCATCGCCGAAGCGTGCCGGGTACACCGAACGCAGTACCGCGGTGGTGCTATCGCCGGGGTTAAGGGTCACGCCCGCAGAGTTCATGTACTCATCGGAGGTGGAAGCCTCACGACCAACCCAGGTTCCCGAAGGACCCGCATGCACCACACGCGGGTAGCCGCGCAGGGTACAGGAGGAGTTTGAGGAGTTCTGGAAGTACAGGGTGTAGTTTCGGGCGCCGGGGGAGCCTTCTCCCACAGCAACCGAAATGTTCAGGTCATCCAGATCGCACTGGGTCGGGCCCTCAGCAACAGTATTGCTGGAGGAGCTAGAGGACTTCTCCGAAGAGTTCGAGGAATTGGAAGAATTCGACGAGCCCGAAGAACCGGAGGAGTTCGAGGAGTTACCCGAAGAGTTGGAACCCGACTGTGACGACGAGTTTGAGCTCTTCTGGGAATCCTGCTGAGAATCTGCAGAGT
This sequence comes from Rothia mucilaginosa, assembly GCF_001548235.1. Lineage (NCBI taxonomy): Bacteria > Bacillati > Actinomycetota > Actinomycetes > Micrococcales > Micrococcaceae > Rothia > Rothia mucilaginosa. The sequence goes on along the minus strand of NZ_AP014938.1, from coordinate 710,866 downwards.
CGTCTGACTTGTTCTGATCGGAACCCTCGCGGGAGGAATCAGAAGAATGAGAGTCAGAGTTCTGCTTCGACTCGTGAGTCTCGGTGTGGGAAGAAGACTCGGAGTGCTCAGAGGAAGAATCGTGGTGCGCCGCATCGGGGGAGTTCACCACGGTAATGGAGCCCGGGGACACAGAAGGGGTAGCCCCGTCGGAGGCTACTCGAATCGTACCGGGCTTGACCGAAGCCGAAGCACTCGGCTGCGCCGAGGTGCCTTCAGCTTCCTGACCGGCCTGGGACGCGCCGCATCCACTGAGCGCGAGCACGCAACAGAGGAGGGTGGTTGATGCGAGTACCTGAGCCGATTTAAACATGATTACATCGCCGCCTGCATTTGAATTTCTGCTCCGTCCATACCGGGGGCGTACTCGACCTGGCAGCACAGGCGAGAGTATTCGTTGGCGACATCGTCGACCATGTCGAGCAGGTCCTGCTCAGCTTCGGTGCGTTCACCGGAAGCTTCGAAGTGCTCGGGGTCGATGAAGCCGTGGCAGGTAGCGCAGGATGCGTTACCACCGCAGGTTGCGAGGACCGGCACGCCGTTAGCCTGGAGGGCTTCCAGGAGGGTGTGGTGGTCTTCCCACTGAATGTCGTAGTTTACGCCTGCTTCGTCAGTGACCTTAATCGTTACGCCCATGCGTTCTCCTTCTTCTGTAGTGATGCGTTTCTATTGTAGAGGTAGGGGCTGTTATTCACCGTACTTTGTGGCGCATCCCCAACCCTACCGTCACGCATATCACGGGAACGCATATTAATTTTTATGCTGAATAGCATGTCTGTATTGCCCCCAGTCTACCCCGTATTGCCCTGACAATGCGGGATATCAGCGCCAATGAATACTGCCCCCAGATGCAAAGACATGCTGGGGGCAGTATAAAGAACCGGCACGCAGGCGCGCTTTAACGGTGACGAAGACCTACTCCGATTCCTTCTCCGTAGCCTTCTCGGCCTCCTGCTTTTCTGCGCTGTGGTGATCGGTATTCTGGACGCTTCCTCCGGGGCCGCGCACAATACCGCGTACGCTATCGCGCGGGTCAGCGTAGCGCAGGTCGATACCGAAGGTATTGCGGATCTGGCGTGCCGAGTTCAGGTGCCAGCGCTGCGAATCCGAGGGGGTCACGGAGGTGACCGCCTTCTGACCCGGAGCCAGCTTCTCGTGGCGAATATCGTAGTGCTTACCGCCCATGGTGATGGTGAAGCCGTGCTCCTGCAACAGCTGCACGAACGCGTCCACATCGTGCGGAATCTTGCGGCCGCGCTGCCTCTTCGTGCCGCTCATCCTCGGCTGCGATTCGAAGGGGTTGCGGCTGGGTGCGGTGCCGCGACTAATACGAATGACCTGCTGGTCGGAGTGCGAGAACTCGACCTGGTAGCCGTTGAGTGAGTACACGGTGCGGCTACTGCCGGGAATCGGGCGGCGGTCCTCAGCCTCATCGAGGATGCGGGCAATGTACTCGCCGGTTAGGCCGAGCGACTTGAGCTGAGCCTGAGCCTCGGGGGAGAGCTGGTAGCCTCCGGCGAGAGCCTGTAGCGGGCGTAGCGCGAGCACTTCGGCGGTCAGGGGGTTGAGCACCACCTGGTAGCCTTCCTCTTCATGCGTGTAGAGGGTGACTTCGCGGCCGTAGCGGTTCTCTTGCGCGCTTTCTTGAACCACGGTGCTTGCGGGGGATTCGATGATGTCTAGAAGCAGCTCGTAGGTGAGCCCGTGGCGCATCATGTAATCCATCACGCCGGGGAGCACACCGTAGACGCGGCGGCGCGGTGGCACGTCGCCGTAGAATTCCTTCTCGATGCGCGCGGCAATACGCTGGTTCTCCAGCGGCACCTCGGTCAGCGGAATGAGGCGCTGGTTGGAGGGGCGAATCTTGGCGCGTGCGGCGGCGGGCTTGGGTGCCTGACGGTACGCGTCCACGAGTGCCTGTTGCTGCTGCACGAATTCCTGGGCGATGAGCGGCAGGAGGGTGAAGTAGAGCTCTGCCGCTTCGGGCTTGAGCGCGCCGTTCTCATCGAGCAGGGAGGCGCCGTCCTTGGAGAGCAAATCCCAGGGCTTATCGTATGCAGTGTTCTCTTCGGAGCCCTGCTCATCGCGGTAACTATAGGCGGCGAGGGAGGCAAGCTCCTGCAGGCGAACGTACACCTCAAGAGGAACGGTAATCTGCTTAGCGGACATTATTTCTCCTCCTCGGTGGTGTTTTCTGCCCGAGCTACTTGATGTTCTGCCTGCTTCGCCAGGGTATTACTGAGCTCTTCCAGCTGTGCCTTGCGCAGGTTCTCCGCGTGCAGAACATGGAAATCCGGGGTCTTCGCCAGAGCCAGAACGGTCCGCTCATCGGGTGAAATCGCAATTTCCAGACCCTGCGCCGCGTAGATGCGGGTCCAGCCTTCAGCCATGCGCACGCTTTCGGGGCTGCTCAGCGCCTGAAGCATCAGATCAAAAACGAACGGCGGGTTCTTCTTCAAGAAGGTGCGGGCGCGCTCGCTGAATTCGAGTTCCAGGGCGTTGAGCGAGGTGTATTCGCCTTGCGCCAGGGATGCCTGTGCCGCTTCGTTGTAGTCGGCGTCGTATTCGTCAATGACGGTGATGACTTCTGCGGAGGCGGTGTTCACGTCAACGCGGTAGTCGTCGTGCGTGAAGCGAATGGTCCAGTCGTTGATGCGTTCCGCTTCGCCTTCGCGCAGGATGGTGCGTACGAGCTCTTCGCTGATATTTTCGCGTTCGAGGCGGGCGCGCAGGCTCGGGCGCAGGCGGTAGCTGCGTTCGCGGTCCTCGGCGGTAATAGCGCGAGGTGCGGCGGCTACCGGTTCTGCTACGGGTGCGCTCGGGGTGGACGCGGCAGGCATCGGTGCACCGGGTTTCGGCGCGGCAGGCTTTGGAGCGGTCGGCTCGGCTACGGGCGCGCTCGGCAACGACTGGCTGATCATGGGCAACTCGTCAGCCGGTGCCTGCTCGGTAGCTGCTGCCGACTGCGCGGCTTCCGTGGCTTCTTCAGCTGCCTGCTGGCGGGCACGCAGACCCTCCAGGTACTCTTCGATGCGCGGCGGGCGGTAGGTCAGCGTGGACTTGCGGAACATGCCGGGGGAAGGCGCACCGGGAGTCGGCGCTGCAGGCTTGGGCGTAGCGGGCATGGATGCGGTGGGCTTGGGCGCAACAGGCTTGGGCGCCGCGGGGGTAACCGTGGCGGGGGTAGGTACAGGAACCGTCTTTTCTGCTGTTGCCTCTGCGGGTGCTTCCACAGGGGCTTCTGCCGGCACGCTGGGAGCCGGGCTGGGAGTCAGGGCGGGTGCCTGTGCCGCGCGGGCGGCAAAGAGCGCGGGGGAGGGCGTCGGCTTCGGTACTGCAGGCTTGGGCACCGCAGGCTTCGGGGCAGTCGGCTTGGGAACGGCGGTGGCGCTCACCGCGGCATCCTCGCTAACTGCACCCTCGTTAGCCTCTGCAACGGGAGCCTCGGCCGTGGAGTCTGCGGTAGCTTCGGCTGCCTGCAGGTCGTTCTGTTCCTCTTCACGAGGCGTACTGTTGCTGGGTTCCTCATCGCCGCGGCGTAGGGCGGCAACGAGTTCCTGGCGGGAAGTATAAGGAATAATTTCCTCGGGTGAGTCGATATATCGGGGGAAATTCTCGTAGAGAATCTTCGCCGCGGCCTCAAAGAGCTTTTCTGTGGTGGTGTTGGCGGCGGGTGCGCAGGGGCAGAGGAGCTCCTGGCGTTGCGCGTCATAGAGGGACCAGTGGGCGCATCGTTCGGTGGGCGGGAAGTAATCGAGTGTTCCCAAATCAGCAATATCGATGAGCGCACCTATCAGGGACTGCGGAATGGATAGCTGTGCCATAGTGCTCCTTTGCGTTGTCTGCCCTCCAGCTTATGTGTGAAGGGTCCTCTTTCCATCCTAGGCGTTTTTTCGCGGGTGTGCCCCGGAGCACGTCATCTTGGAGCGTAAATCTGTGGATTCACAGGGTGAGGCGCACTTTTGGCTCAGCTATTGGATGCGGACGAGGCGGTTGAAGCGTCTTTGCTACACCTCTATACAGGCTCTCCTATATAGGCATCTCCATGCACTGTGGCTTCTACGCGCCGCGCCGCCTGTCGTGAACACGCAGCCTGTCGTGAGCGCGGCGGCCTGTGTTGTACTCGGTGCTTTTGACGGGGCACTGTCTGAGCGTATTTCTGGAGACACAAAAAATCCCCGGTTCCGAAGAACCGGGGATCATTGGTGCGCCCGAAGGGATTCGAACCCCCAACCTTCTGATCCGTAGTCAGATGCTCTATCCGTTGAGCTACAGGCGCATGTTCCTCGCTTTGGATTTCTTCAACCCGTCGCGGCAACAGGTACTACTATACGGATGTCCTTGAGTGCACGCAAGCCGAAAAACTCGAAATTTGCCTAAAATCGCCTCCGAAAGACTCTCAAATACCCCGTTTTACCGCATGATTCCGGGGGTTTTGCGCTCCTAAAATTTTTTTAAAATATTTTTGTTCCGCCCCGAACTCTGCCCCGAAACCTACCTCAAGGACGCCCAAAACATCCGCCTAGACCCTGCAGAATCACCCCCAAAATCCTCCAAAAAATCTTCTCGCCCAAAGAATGTGATGCGCAAAACGTAAGAAATGGCGTTATAGAAGGCTCTACCGCGCATTAATGCGTTATTCTGTAAGCATCACGAGGAAGTGGAGACTGTCCAAGCGTGCATATTCACGATTATTTGCACGCTTGTAGTGTTTAACTGCTTCTTTGTTACTGCAGACCTATCCGGATCAACGTAGTATCCGGGCCACCGATTGAAGGGGAAAACGTCAATGGCTGACACCTCAACTCGTACTCTCTCTGCTGAGCTCGAAAAGGAGCTGCAGAGTGCACCCACTACCCACCAGGGCCTTCTGGATTGGGTTCGCGAAGTTGCGGCCCTGACCCAGCCCGCGCACATCTACTGGGTCGATGGCTCCCAGGAAGAATACGACCGCCTGGCACAGGAACTGGTCGACGCCGGTACCTTTGTTCGCCTCAGCGATCACGAATTCCCGAACTCTTACGCAGCTTTCTCCGACCCCGACGACGTTGCACGTGTCGAGGAGCGCACCTTCATCTGCTCCGAGACTGAAGAAGGCGCAGGCCCGACCAACAACTGGCGCGACCCCGTCGAAATGAAGCAGACCCTGACCGGTCTGTTCGAGGGCTCCATGCGCGGCCGCACCATGTACGTTATTCCCTTCGTCATGGGCTCCCTGAAGGCTAAGAACCCCAAGATTGCTGTTGAGCTCAGCGACTCCGCATACGTTGTCTGCTCCATGCGCATCATGGCAACCATTGGTAAGGACGTTCTTGCCAAGCTGAACGAGACCAACGGCTTCTTCGTCAAGGCTCTGCACTCTGTCGGTGCACCCCTGGAGCCCGGTCAGGAAGATGTTCCCTGGCCCTGCAACCCCGAGAAGTACATCGTCCAGTTCCCCGAGACCCGCGAAATCTGGTCCTTCGGCTCCGGTTACGGCGGTAACGCACTGCTCGGTAAGAAGTGCTACGCACTGCGTATCGCATCCGTTATCGGTCGCGACGAGGGCTGGATGGCAGAGCACATGCTCATCCTGAAGGTCACCAACCCCGAGGGCAAGGTTCGCTACATTTCCGCAGCGTTCCCCTCCGCATGTGGCAAGACCAACTTCGCAATGATGGAGCCCACCATTGACGGCTGGAAGGCTGAGATGGTCGGCGACGACATCGCATGGATTGAGTTCGACGAGAACCACCAGGCACGCGTGGTCAACCCCGAGGCTGGCCTGTTCGGCGTGGCACCGGGCACCGGTTACTCCACCAATCCGAACGCTATGAAGGCTATCGCCAAGGGCAACACCATCTTCACCAACGTTGCACTGACCGACGACGGCTCCGTCTGGTGGGAGGGCAAGACCGACGAGGCTCCCGCACACCTGATTGACTGGACCGGTAAGGACTGGACCCCCGAGTCCGGCCGCCCGGCAGCTCACCCGAACTCCCGCTTCTGCACCCCCGCATCCCAGGTCGACATGCTCGCTCCCGAGTACTACGACCCCGAGGGTGTGCCGCTGAGCGCTATCGTTCTGGGTGGTCGCCGCAAGACCACCATCCCCCTGGTTTCTGAGTCCGAGAGCTGGGAGCAGGGCGTGTTCCGCGCAGTTACCCTCTCCTCCGAGACCACCGCGGCTGCTAAGGGCGCTGTCGGCGTGATTCGCCGCGACCCGATGGCTATGTTGCCCTTCATTGGCTACAACGCTGGTGACTACTTCAAGCACTGGCTGGATCTGGGCAAGAAGCACGGCGCAGAGAACATGCCGAAGGTCTACTACGTCAACTGGTTCCGCCGCACCCCTGACGGCGGCTTCGCATGGCCCGGCTTCGGCGAGAACTCTCGCGTTGTGAAGTGGATCTTCGACCGCCTTGACGGCAAGGCTGGCGGTCAGGAGACCTTCCTGGGCACCGTTCCCACCAAGGAAGACCTGGACCTGACCGGTCTGGAAATCTCCGAGGAAGAGCTGAAGGCTGCTCTGGCTGTCTCGAAGGAAGAATGGGCTGCTGAGCTGCCCGGCATCGACGAGTGGCTGGAGAAGTTCGGCAACAAGCTGCCTGCCGAGGTTCGCGAACAGCGCGACGCTCTGGCAAAGGCTCTGGAGGACTAAGACACTCCAGCTAATACCTACGGTATAGCGCTTTGTAAGGAGCGGAATCTCCCGGTGAGATTCCGCTCCTTCCTTCCGTTGAGGGGGAATTTGAATCCCTATCACCTGGGGAACGGCAAGTTTTCTTGCAGTGGTGTGAGTGTAAGGCTATGCAATCCACTTGCTCTTGAGAAATACTTTAAAACCCCCGCCGGGGTGGTTTGGGGGCAATAGTAGCTGCTCATAATTTCTTGCCCTCTTGCCGCCCCTATACAATGCCAATGTAAGATTTTTGAACGCGTCGAACCCCGCCCGGTTCACGCATCCGTTGCCGCCTCCGTGGAGGGGACGGTAGCACGAGAAGGATAGAAGGAGTATCCATGCGTTTGACAGCATTCTCGGATGTCTCGCTCCGCGTTCTGATGCTCCTGTCTGCTCTGGAGCCCGGTCAGAAGCTTTCCACCCAGAAGATTTCTGAAGGTGTGGACACCCCCTACAACCACGTGGCGAAGGCTGTAGCTTTCCTCGTGAACATGGGTTACCTGGACTCGACTCGTGGTCGTGCCGGTGGCGTCATGCTCTCCGATGCGGGTCGTTCTGCGACCGTCGGCACTATTCTTCGCGCTACTGAGGGCGATATCCCCATGATTGAGTGCGAGGATGAGAACGGCCACTGTCCCCTCGATAAGTTCTGTCGCCTGCGCAATGTGCTGGCGAAGGCTCGCGAGGCATTCTATGCATCGGTTGATTCGGTGATCATTAGCGAGTTGACTGCCGGTGCGCGCCCTGTTGGCCCGGTGTTTGTCGAGCTGGGCTTTGGGCCTCCGGAGAATGCGCTGCCTGCGCGCTAGTCGTAAGTATTCAAGAGATACGTGATATCTGTGGAGCTTTCCGGTGGGAGGCTCCATAGAGTTTTTAACGCGGAGTTTAGGGCGTTTCTGCGCTTGATGCCGGGGTTGCTAGGCGGTTCGCACGGGGGGGTGTTTCGTGGGGGCTTTGAGGGCCGCGCGGGGGTATTTTTGACTCTGCGTGCGCGGTTGTCGGCGCCTGCATGAATCCGAAAATTGTGCAGTAAGTGCAGAATATTGCAAATTTGCTTCTCAAATGCAGAAAATGTGACCATATTCATTTTTGCACTGTACTGCATACTTTCCGTAGTAAATATATTTTCAGGTCAGAATTTTTATGCACACTCCGGGGCTAGTCACGCGGTGAACTCAAAAACAGTGCTGAAAATATATAGTGTGACGCTCGGCTCTCTCTTTGAGTCAAGCTGAACCATAAGTCTCACCTAGACCCCTCAATATCCCTCAGAAAGTGACCTGCACTCAGCGCAAGCACCCCGCAAAATGCTACGGTAAGGGTGCTTTATAAACACTCTGTCACCAACTAAGCTGTCTGAGTGAATGCCCCGCAACACCGATCTTGAGGGGCCTCGCCACAATGACCGAGGTGACCACACAGGAAGAAGGCACGCACCGATGCTCTCCGAAAAGTCCCGCCCCATTATTGAGGCAACGCTGCCCATCATTGCTGAGCGCATTAACGACATCACCCCCGACTTCTACCGTCGAATGTTCGCCGCCCGCCCCGACCTGATGGACGGCATGTTCTCCCGCTCCTCCCAGCTTGAAGGTACTCAGCCTCGCGCGCTGGCTGGCTCCATCGCAGTATTCGCTTCCTACATTGTCGAGCACCCGGACTCCTACCCGGACGAGGTCCTCTCCCGCGTTGCACACAAGCACGCATCCCTGGGCCTGAAGGAAGAAGAGTACCCCACCGTCTACAAGTACCTCTTCGAGGCAATCGCCGCTAACCTGGGCGACCTGGCTACCCCCGAAATCGTTGAGGCATGGACCGAGGTCTACTGGCTCATGGGCAACGCCCTCATCAAGCTGGAGAAGGGCCTGTACGCCTCCCAGGCAAACGACGTCATGTTCGCACCCTTCAAGCTCGTTGACCGCAAGGAGACCGGTGAGAACGTCGTAGTTCTGACCTTCGAGCCCGCCGACGAGACCCCCATGACCGAGTCCAAGGGCGGCCAGTACATCTCCATCGTCGTTCCCGCACGTGACGGCCTGCGCCAGGCACGCCAGTACACCCTGCTGCCCAGCGAAAAGAACCAGCGCCGCATCGCTGTGAAGCTCGACCCCAACGGCGAGATGACCTCCATCCTGCACGAGCTGGAAGTTGGCGCAGTCGTCGAAATCTCCAACCCCTACGGTGACCTGACTCTGGAAGGCTTCGGCGACCCCGAGGCGCCCCTGTACCTCTTCTCCGCAGGCATCGGCACCACCCCCATGCTCAGCTTCCTCTCCGAGCTGGTTGAGAAGGGCTCCGAGCGTCCCGTGACCGTGGTCCACGCAGACCGCCGCCTGGACACCTGGCCCCTGCGCGAAGAGCTCACCGAGCTCGTCGGCAAGCTGCCCAACGCACGCCTCGTATCCTTCATCGAGGGCGAAGGCGGCGACTTCACCGGCCGCGTCGACGTATCCAAGCTGGATGTTCCCGCCAACGCTAACGTTTACCTCTGCGGCCCGTTGCCCTTCATGCAGGGCGTACGCTCCGCACTGGTGGAGGCAGGCGTCCCCGGCAAGAACATCAACTACGAGATCTTCGGCCCCGACCAGTGGATGCTCCACGACCAGGCACGCGAGGCGTAAAAACCGCGTAAGCCGGCTCGTCCGCTAGGTTTCTTAAACCCGGCTAGGTTCTTTCTCTGAGACAGAAGAACCTAGCCGGGTTTAGAACTTAAGAAAAATATCCCGCCCGCAGAAGTAATCTGCGGGCGGGATTTTAGTAGCTAGCTAGTGCTTAGCCCTGGCGAACCAGAGCCAGAACCTCATCGCGGACGCGCTCCATGGTCTCAACATCCGGTGCCTCAAGGTTCAGGCGCAGGAAAGGCTCAGTGTTCGAAGGACGCAGGTTAACCCACCAACCCTCTTCGGTGTTGGTGAAGGTGGTGCCGTCGGAGTCCTCAACAACCACGGGAGCGTTAGCGTAGTGTGCACGCACGCGGTCCACAGCGGCAGCCTTGTCTTCAATCTCGGAGTTAATCTCACCGGAAGCAACGTACGGGGAGTACTTCGCGCTGATCTCGGAGAGAGGCTTGTCGTCGCCACCCAGAGCAGCCAGCACGTGCATTGCAGCGAGCATGCCGGTGTCTGCGTTGAAGAAGTCCTTGAAGTAGTAGTGAGCGGAGTGCTCGCCACCGAAAACGCCGTTCTCCTTGGCCATAACAGCCTTGATGAAGGAGTGGCCCACGCGGGTCTTCACTGCGCGGCCGCCCAGCTTCTCAACCAGCTCAGGAACAGCCTTCGAGGTGATCAGGTTGTAGATGATGACGGGCTCTTCGTTACCCTCTGCCTTCGCGCGAGCAATCTCGCGCTCAGCAACCAGAGCGGTCACAGCCGAAGGAGTGACGGGTTCACCCTTCTCATCGATGACGAAGCAGCGGTCAGCGTCACCGTCAAATGCCAGACCAATGTCAGCACCGTGCTCAACAACAGCCTTCTGCAGGTCAACCAGGTTAGCCGGCTCCAGCGGGTTAGCCGGGTGGTTCGGGAAGGTGCCGTCCAGCTCGAAGTACAGGGGAACGATTTCCAGGGGCAGGCCCGGCAGGATGGTGTCGCCCAGAACAGCGGGAGTGGTCATACCACCCATGCCGTTACCAGCGTCAACAACAACCTTCAGGGGGCGGATGGAAGACAGGTCCACCAGCTTGCGCAGGTACTCTGCGTAGGGCTTGAGGATGTCCTTCTCAGAAACGGTGCCGACCTTCTCGACCGAAGGAATCTCGCCGGCGTCCAGGTACTTCTGAGCCAGGTCACGGATATCGAACAGACCGGACTCGGAGGACAGCGGAACAGCGCCAGCCTTAGCCATCTTCATGCCGTTGTACTCTGCGGGGTTGTGGCTAGCGGTGAAGGTAACACCGGCAGCGTTCTCAACGCCACATGCGAAGTACAGAACGTCAGTGGAGATCAGGCCAATCTTCTCAACATTTGCACCGCGAGCGGTTGCACCCTGGGCGAATGCATCCATGAATTCGGGGGAGGAGGGGCGCATGTCGCCACCGACCAGAATGGTCTGGCCCTCCAGGCCCAGAACGTCTACGAAAGCCGCGCCAGTTGCGCGAACAGTCTCTGCGGTAATGGTCTCGCCGACGATGCCACGCACGTCGTACGCTTTGAATGAGTCATGTAGATTAATAGTAGTCACGCCTTTTATTTTAGCGGTAAAGAAGTGTAACTAGCCTCTATAATGGGCAGGTAAAACCTTATAAATTCCGCTGAATGTATGGGTTTTTTATCACGTCACTTACTTCAAACAACTCACGTCGAGAGGTATTTCCCCCCATGGGTGAGATTTTTTCCCTAAAAAACCAGATTCAGAATTATGCGTGGGGTTCCCGCGAAATTCTTGGACGCATGCGCGGCGTGCCCGTGCCCACCGAACAGCCCGAGGCTGAGGTGTGGGTTGGCGCGCATCCGGCTGCGCCCTCCCGTGCAACCGTTGATGGTACTGAGTCCCCGCTCAATGAGCTGATTGTGGAGAACCCCTCCCGCTTCCTGCGCCCGGACCGTACCTCCGATTGGTTCCCCTTCCTCTTTAAGATCCTTGCGATTGATGCGCCCCTGTCCATTCAGGTGCACCCCACCCCCGAGCAGGCTATTGCCGGCTTCGAGGATGAGCAGGCACGCGGCATCGCGATCGACGCGCCGCACCGCAACTACAAGGATCGCTACTCCAAGCCTGAAACCGTCATTGCGCTGACCCAGATGCGCGTGCTCACCGGTGTGCGCACCTCCGCGCAGCTGGCAGAGCTGGCTAAGGCGTTCAAGGCTGGCTGGCTGGCAGAGCGCGTGGAGCATACCCCCAAGCAGCTGCTGACCGAGATTATTCGCATGCCCGAAGAGGCCGCCACCGCGGCTGTTGAGCAGCTTGTCGAGGCGGCAGCACAGCTGACCGACGCAGAGAACCCCGTCATCGCTGACGCTGCCGAGCTCGTACAGATTGTTGCCGGCAAGTACCCCGGCGACCGCGGTCTGCTCGTCGCCTTCGTCATGAACCTGGTACACCTGGCACCGGGCGAATCCGCCTTCACCCCCGACGGTCAGGTGCACGCCTACGTCTCCGGTACCGCTATCGAGCTGATGAACCCCTCCGATAACGTGATGCGTGCCGGTCTGACCGCAAAGCACATCGACACCGAGGAGCTCATTAAGGTTCTCGGTGAAAGCCAGGACGCCCCGGTTATTCAGCGCCCCACCCCCGAGAACGCACCCGTTGGCACCTACGCCATGTGGGATGAACGCATGAGCGTGACCCGCATCCGCGTTGAAGAGGGCAAGCCGCAGGAATACACCTTCGAGGGTATTAGCGCCGCGCTGAGCGTATCCGGCGAAATCACCATTCACGCAGCAGACGGCAACGGCACCGAAGAGTTCGTACTGGGCGCCACCGAGTCGGTACTGCATGTGGGTGAGCCCTCGGCGGCAACCCTGAGCGGCAGCGGTGAGCTGTACATCGCTTCTTATGTTTAGGAAATACTTCTAGATCACTAAAACTTATAGACAGTTATAACTAGGCAGTTATACGGAGTGTCGAAGGATGCTTCAAGACTGACACATAATAAAGAATCCACGTTCTTTCTTACCTTTAAATGGTGAGGTGACGTGGATTTTTTATTCTCCCGGTGTGTGGTGGGAGGGGCTTTTTGTGTTGACCCTGCTGTTGACCCTACAGAATGTGTTCTGAGTAACCTATAATTAGTCTTATAAATATGCGTATGTATGCGCTTTTATGCACCTCTTCCTTAGGCACGCAGCCCCAAACCACTAGGAGAACACCGTGAAGATTATTCTCACCGTCACAGGCATCGACCACGAAGGCATCATCGCCGCCGTGACCGCAACCCTCGCCGAGCGCAAAGTCAACGTTCTCGACGTCTCCCAGACCATCATGGGCGAGTACTTCACCATGATCATGCACTGCTCCTTCGACGAAAAGCAGCAGAACCTCATCGACCTGCAGGAAGCCGTGATTGGTGTCGAACACGAACAGAAGGTACAGATTCGCATCCAGGCAGAATCCATCTTCAAGGCAATGCACGCCATCTAGGGCTCCACTGATGCGCAACACCAACATTCTAGAAACCATCCGAATGATCGAGGAGCAGAAGCTCGACATTCGCACCGTCACCATGGGCATCTCCCTGCTCGACTGCGCCGACTCCGACGGCGAAGTAGCCCGCCGCAAAATCTACGACAAGATCACCAGCCGCGCCGCAAACCTCGTCAGTGTCTGCGAAGGTATCGAAGCTGAGCTCGGCATCCCGATCGTCAACAAGCGCATCGCCGTCACCCCCATCGCACTGGTGGCAGGCGCCTCCGGCGATGAGGACTACATAGAATTCGCCCGCACCCTCGACGCGGCAGCTAAGGCAGTCGGAGTGAACTTTGTCGGCGGCTTCAGCGCCCTCGTCGACAAGGGCATGACCCCCGCCGACGAAAAACTGATCCGCTCCATCCCGCGTGCGCTCGCAGAAACCGACGTGGTCTGCTCCTCCGTAGACATCGGATCCTCCCGCGCCGGCATTAATATGAGCGCCGTCAAGCTCATGGGTGAAACCATCCGCACCACCGCAGACCTGACCGCGGATGCACACGGCTTCGGCTGCGCCAAGCTCGTCGTCTTCGCGAACGCAGTCAGCGACAACCCCTTCATGGCGGGCGCATTCCACGGCGTGCAGGAGGCAGACACCACCATCTCCGTGGGTGTCTCCGGCCCCGGCGTGGTACACCGCGCCCTGCAGAAGGTCCGCGGGGAATCCTTCGACACCTGCGCCGAAGAAATCAAGAAGGCAGCCTTCAAGATTACCCGCGTCGGTCAGCTGGTCGGTACCCTCGCCTCCGAGCGTCTGGGCGTGCCCTTCAACATTATTGACCTCTCCCTGGCGCCCACCGCAGAGATTGGCGACTCGGTCGCGCACATCCTCGAAGAGATGGGTCTGGAAACCGTCGGTACCCACGGCACCGTTGCGGCCCTCGCGCTGCTCAATGATGCGGTGAAGAAGGGCGGCCTCATGGCGTGCTCGAACGTCGGTGGCCTCTCCGGCTCCTTCATTCCGATCTCTGAGGATATCGGCATGATTGAATCCGCAGCAGCCGGACACATCACCCTGGATAAGCTCGAAGCAATGACCGCCATCTGCTCCGTCGGCCTGGATATGGTTGCGGTTCCCGGCGACACCCCCGCAGCCACCCTCGCCGCAATGATTGCCGACGAGGCGGCAATCGGCGTGATGAACCACAAGACCACCGCGGTTCGCGTCATCCCGGCGGTCGGCCTGGGTGTAGGCGACATGGTCGAATTTGGTGGTCTGCTTGGTCGCGCACCCGTCATGCCCACCCACACCCCCAGCGCGGAGGCGTTCATCGCCCGCTGCGGTCGTATTCCGTCGCCGGTTCACGGGTTCCGCAACTAAGCTTGATTCCGTAACTGAGTTCTAGGGGTGCTGAGAACCAATAGAAGGGGAGGCACCGAAGATCATCTCTTCGGTGCCTCCCCTTTTGCTGTATGAGCCACTAAGAAGCTTCTAATACACGAAACGGCTCATCAGCGCCTCAAGTGCCAGACGTGCATTCGCGTTTGTCCGCAGGCGACGCAGAGTCAGCTCGACCGCCTGCACATCCTCCAGCAGCTGCTGGGCGGAACGACGGGTGCAGAACGCCTCCAGAGGCTCACGCAGATGCTCATTGATCAGCGGAGCCTGAGCCGACAGTGCCACCGTCAACGCATCACGCAGAACCGTCTGAACCTGCGCCACGGAACGCAACAGCGTATCGGATGAAACGCGCTTAGCGCGGCGCTTCTGCTGCTCCTCCAGGCGGCGAACCTGCGCTCGCAAGGACGGCGAAACACGCTCACCCTCGCGAATACCCAGCAGCGCCAGAAGCTCCTGGCGTTCCTGCTCATCCTTGAGAGCGGAGACGGCCTGTGCGTCCTGGTCGGCAAGGCTGGTGAGCTTTTCTGCCGCATTGAAAGCCGAAGAAATAGAACGAACATTCAGAATCAGGGAGGTAATCAACTCCCGACGAGCCATCGCCTGCTCATCGGTCGCCAAACGGTACCCCTCCTGCGCATCACCCATAGCCAGCCGCGCCGCACGCTGCGCCAAAGGATCCGCCACACCGTGCGCCAGCAAATACTCGTGCACCTGCGCATCGGTAGGAACCGGCAACTGTACCGGGCGGCAACGCGAACGAATCGTCACCAGCACATCGGTGGGGGAGGGCGCCGTCAACAACCAAATCGTATGCGGCGGCGGCTCCTCAATCGCCTTCAACAACACATTGGAGGTACGCTCCGGCATGCGCTCGGTGTCCTCGACCAGAATCACGCGCCAGCGCCCCACGGTCGGGCGGTCCTGAGCCTTCATGACCAGCTCGCGTGCCTCATCAATGCTGATGTGCGTCGCCTCAGTACTAAAGTGCGTGAAATCTGCGTGCGAACCGTTCATGACGGTCACGCAGCCCTTGCACTGGCCGCATCCGCGGTTCTGCGGGTCGGGCTGCTCGCACAGCAGCGCGGCAGCGAAAACTTTTGCCGCCTCACGGTGCGGCGCACCGGTCGCACCCGTGAAAAGCCAAGCGTGCGTGGGACGGTCGGCGGCGGCATCCGTGCGTAGCTGTTGGAGCTTATCGGCAGGAATCAGCAGGGTATCCCAGAGGCTCATGAGTCCTCCTGACCGGTGTGGACCAGTTCGCGGGCGGCAAGCAGAGGCTCAATCACCTCGAGTACGCGCGCGTGTACCTCATCAATCGTGCCCACACCATCAATGATGCGGTGCGAACCGTTAGCGTCCTCGCGGGCGATCTGCTCGAACGCACCGTGAATACGTGCCTTGAACGCCGCGCCTTCAGCCTCAATACGGTCGACGGTGCCGCGCTGGTCCATGCGCTCCTGCTCGGCGCTCAGCGGCACACTCAGTAACAGGGTCGCGTCGGGAACCAGGTCGGCGGTAGCCCAACGGCTCAAATCGACGATGGTTTCAACACCCAGATCACGGCCGACACCCTGGTACGCGGCGGAAGAATCAATATAGCGGTCACTGAGCACGATGGCGCCCTCAGCGAGCGCGGGGCGAATCAGCTGGGAGGCGTGAGCCGCGCGGGACGCCGCAAAAATCAGCGCCTCGGTGCGGTCGTCAATGGTGCCCTGACCGGCTTCCAGGACGAGGGCGCGCAGCTTCTCGCCGATCTCGGTGCCGCCGGGTTCGCGGGTGGTGATGACACGGTATCCGCGGGCGCTGAGCGCTTCATTCAGCAGGGCGAGCTGGGTGGTTTTGCCGGCGCCGTCGCCTCCTTCGACCACGATAAAAAGCCCGCGGCGACCGGTCGGGTCGGTGGGAAGATTCTGTGCATCGGGGGTGTAGCTGAGAGTATCCATCACCTTCAAGGGTACCGGGTCTCTTAGCTGCACGGGTGCGGTTTTGGTGATACCTCCGCGTGGCATTGAGCGCGTATCAAGGTAAAAAACATGTAAATCCTGTGTGCCCTCACCTGTGCGGGCGTGCGTTCTGGGCGCGGGTGTGCCAGGCTTAAATACATGAGTGCAGATAACCACGACATGAATTACTCCGCAGAGACCTTCGTCGTCTCTGGTGGCCGCCCGGCACATGAGCATGACGCGCCGGTGAACCCTCCGATTGTTCTTTCTTCCACCTACCGCGGTGTGGACGCCGTCAACATTGAGCAGGACCGCGTGTACGCCCGCTTTTCGAACCCCACCTGGGAGGGCATGGAAGAGGTTGTCGCGAAGCTGGAGAACGCCACCCAGCCCGGTCTGCTGTTCCCCTCCGGTATGGCTGCTGTCGCTGCTGTCATCGACTTGGTGCCGGTTGGTTCTATCGTGCTGATTCCGAAGCACGCATACATGGCGTCGGTGACCCTGTGCAAGGATTTGGAGCGCCGCGGCATCATTGAGCTCGTTCGCGTGGATATTGAAGACACCGAGAGCGTTATCGCCGCTATGGAGGATGCCGCATCGCGCACCGGTGTGACCCCGGAGAACGTGAACTACTCGGCACCGAAGGTCCTGGCGTGGCTGGAGAGCCCCACGAACCCGATGCTTGAGGTTGCTGACCTGCCTGCCCTGCTTTCTGCTGCTCGCCGCTTGGGCATTGTGACCGCGGTGGATAACACCTTCGCAACCCCGATTCTGCAACGTCCCCTGGATTTGGGTGCAGACGTAGTGGTTCACTCCGCTACGAAGTTCCTTGCGGGCCACTCCGATGTTCTGCTGGGCATGGCTCTGACCTCGAACGAGGAGCTGTACAAGGCGATGCTGCACCACCGCATCACCAATGGTGCAATCCCCGGCCCGGTGGAGGCGTGGCTCGGCCTGCGCGGTCTGCGCACCCTGGCGCTGCGCGTGGAGCGTGCGGTGCAGAACGCGCAGGTTCTTGCGGAGCGTCTGAGCGAGCACCCCTTCGTAACTGAGGTGCGTTACCCGGGTCTGGAAAGCCACCGCGGTCATGAGATTGCGAAGAAGCAGATGGACGGTTTCGGTGCGATTCTGTGCGTCACTCTTGATACGGACGCTGCGGGTGCCCGTAACGTCGTGGAGGCGTTGAAGCTGTGGACCCCGGCAACTTCCCTGGGCGGTGTGGAGTCGCTGGTGGAGCGTCGTCGTCGCCACGGTAACGAGCCGGATTCGATTCCGGAGTCTCTGCTACGCCTGTCGGTGGGTATTGAGAACGTGGATGACCTTTACAATGACTTGGTTGAGGCCTTTAAGGTTGTCCGCTAAGCGCTTTGCTAGGGTTGTCTAGAGAAGTTGCTGATTCTAAGGAATACTATGTCTCCTATTCTGCTGGTCGGGTATGTGACCATTTTTGTTGATACGCTGCTGGCTATCGCTGGTGCTGCGGTTGGTGTGCTGGCTTTTGTGCGTGCGTGGATGTCTCCGGCGAACGCGTACGATTTTGCCGGTAAGCGCCCGAAGAACACGTGGCTGGCTTTGACCGGTGGTTCTGCTGCGGTGTCGCTGTTTAGCGTTTTTGCTGCGCTGACTGGTGGCGGTAATACTGTGCTGATTCTTCAGCTGGTAGCTGCTGTGATTAGCTGCGTGTTCCTGGCTGGTGTGTGGCCTTCGGTTGGTCGCCGCCGTTTCTAGCGTTAGCTTGTGCGCTCGCTTTGCGCGATAGATGGTGAAGCCTCGTGCGCTGTCTGACGGGTTTGTCCCGGTTGGGTGGTGTGCGGGGCTTTGCCCTTTTCTGGCGGGGTTTTTGACCCTTTCGTTCTGGTAATAAAGACCCTTATAAATTTTTGGGAGAATGCATATTTTCTAGGCCTTGAGGCATGACAAACCGGCGGGTAAATGAAAAAATAGAGGTATGACTTACAAACTAGTACTCCTGCGCCACGGCCAGTCCGAGTGGAACGAGAAGAACCTGTTCACCGGCTGGGTGGACGTTAACCTGACCGATAAGGGCCGCGCTGAGGCTAAGCGCGGCGGCGAGCTGCTGGCAGAGCGCAACATCCTCCCCGATGTTGTTCACACCTCCCTGCAGCGTCGCGCAATCAACACCGCAAACCTTGCACTGGATGCAGCAGACCGTCTGTGGATTCCCGTCAAGCGCACCTGGCGCCTGAACGAGCGTCACTACGGTGCTCTGCAGGGTAAGAACAAGTCCGAGATTCGCGAGGAATACGGCGACGAGAAGTTCATGACTTGGCGTCGTTCCTACGACGTTCCGCCGCCCCCGCTGGACGACAACGACCCCTACTCGCAGGCACACGACCCCCGCTACGCGGATGTTGAGAACGCTCCTCGCACCGAGTGCCTGAAGGACGTTCTGGGCCGTATGCTTCCCTACTGGGAGTCGGACATCAAGCCCGACCTCGCAGCAGGCAAGACCGTTCTGGTTGCTGCACACGGTAACTCCCTGCGTTCGCTGGTCAAGCACCTCGAGGGTATTTCCGATGAGGACATTGCTGGCCTGAACATCCCCACCGGTATCCCGCTGTACTACGAGCTGGACGAGAACTTCCAGCCCGTCAAGCCCGGCGAGTACCTGGACCCCGAGGCTGCTAAGGACGCTATTGCTGCCGTAGCAAACCAGGGTAAGTAATACCTCCGGCAGGGTTTCACCCCTGTCATTGTGATGAGCCGTCCACCGTTGAGGTGGGCGGCTCATTGCGTTCTCTGCAGGGTAAAGGCATCTGCAAGGTTTCTGCAGGGGGTGCCTGTCTGAGGTTTCTGCTGTCTGCGGTTTCTGCATGGGGAGCCTGCCTGAGAAGACGGGCGTTCGCTCAAGTGCTGGGTATCGGCCACATTTATACTTATGGGGTACCCGAATGGAAGGGAAGTACATGGATGCCGGTCTGATTGCCTTTATTGCGGGCATGATAGGTCTGCTGGTGGGCGTCCTGAGCATGAACGCAGTGGCGCGTAGTGAGCGGGAGCAGGAGCGTAGCTTGGTGTCGGCGCCGGCGCTGCGTGATGGTGCCGCTCAGGTGCTTGCTGTGATTGGTCGCGCCTACCTGGTGATTGATGAGGTGGGCGGCGTGGTTCAGGCTTCTCCGGGTGCGTATGCGATGGGCCTGGTGCGCGGTCATACGGTGGCCTCTGATGAGTTGGCGGATATGATTCGCACGGTGCGTCATCGCGGTATTTTTGCGGAGCGTACTTTTGAGATTGACCGCGGTGAGGGTGAGGCGCTGGTCTTGGA
The DNA here is from genome assembly GCF_001548235.1 of Rothia mucilaginosa. Taxonomy (NCBI): domain Bacteria; kingdom Bacillati; phylum Actinomycetota; class Actinomycetes; order Micrococcales; family Micrococcaceae; genus Rothia; species Rothia mucilaginosa. The sequence continues at coordinate 691,469 of NZ_AP014938.1, read as the reverse complement.
CGTGCGTGTTGCTTCGCTGGGGGATGAGTACATTCTGGTGCTCGCTGATGACCGCACTGAGATTTCTCGTGTTCAGCGTATGCGTAATGATTTTGTGGCGAATGTGTCGCATGAGTTGAAGACTCCGGTGGGTGCGGTGAGTCTGTTGGCTGAGGCTATTGAGCAGGCGAGTGATGATCCGGAGGCGATTGAGTATTTTGTGGGCCGTCTGCATAAGGAGACTCGCCGCCTGTCTGCGCTGGTGCGTGACATTATTGAGCTTTCGCGTCTGCAGTCGACCGATGTGATTGCGCGTGGTGGTCCGGTGTCGGTGCCTTCTTTGGTGTCTGATGCGGTGGATCGTTCGCATATTGTGGCGGAGGAGAAGGATATTCAGATTTCTACCCGCATCGAGGAGGTCCCCGAGGTTTACGGTGATGCCGAGCTGCTCGGTATTGCTGTGCAGAACCTGGTGGAGAATGCGGTGCGTTATTCGCCGGAGCATACGAAGGTGGATATTTGGGTGCACCGTGTGGCTGATCAGCTGCTGGTTGAGGTTGCTGATCAGGGTGTGGGTATTCCTGAGGACGAGCAGAAGCGTATTTTTGAGCGTTTTTACCGGGTTGATCCGGCTCGTTCGCGTCAGACGGGCGGCACCGGTTTGGGTTTGAGCATTGTGAAGCATGTGATGACTCAGCATGGCGGTAGCGTGACGGTTCGGTCGATGCCGCAGGAGGGTTCGACGTTTACGTTGGCGTTGCCGCTGAATGAGCCTCCGGTCGCAGTGTAGTGTTAGCGGTATAGGTTTTACGGAATCGAAGGAAGTTATTGATGTCTAAAATTCTGATTGTTGAGGACGAAGAGGCCCTCTCGGATCCCCTTGCGTTTTTGCTGGGTCGTGAGGGTTTCCAGACGATTGTTGTGGACAACGGCCTGGATGCTCTGCCGGTGTTTGACCGCGAGGGCGCGGATTTGGTGCTGCTGGATGTGATGCTTCCGGGCATGTCCGGTATGGAGGTGTGCCGCAAGCTGCGTGAGGTGTCTTCGGTCCCGATTATCATGCTGACCGCTAAGGATTCTGAGCTGGATAAGGTTCTGGGCCTGGAGCTGGGCGCTGATGACTATGTGACGAAGCCGTATTCTGCGCGTGAGTTGATTGCTCGTATCCGTGCGGTGTTGCGTCGTCGTTCGGCGGAGACTGATTCTGCTACTGAGTCGGTGCTGCAGGGCGGCCCGGTGCGTATGGATATTGACCGCCATGTGGTGACGGTTAATGGTGAAGAGATTTCTATGCCGCTGAAGGAGTTTGAGCTCCTGGAGATTCTGCTGCGCAATGTGGGTCGTGTGATGACTCGTGGCCAGCTGATTGAGCGCGTGTGGGGCGCCGACTATGTGGGCGATACGAAGACTCTGGATGTGCATATTAAGCGTCTGCGTTCGAAGATTGAGCCGGATTCTTCTGCCCCGCAGTATGTGGTGACGGTTCGCGGCTTGGGCTATAAGTTCGAGGCGTAGGCGGGCTTGAGACTGATGACTTCTGCTTCTGCGGCGAATACTGCTGTGATTGTTTTGGCGGCTGGTTCGGGTACTCGTCTGGGTGAGCCGATTCCGAAGGCTGCTGTGCGTGTGCACGGTCGTACTTTGCTGGATTATGCGTTGGAGGGTGCGCTCGCTTCGGGTGTTGCTGAACATGTGGTGGTGACTGTTCCTGCTGATTGTTCGGTGAGTTGCCCGGAGCTTTTGGAGGATGCCCGCCGTGCCGGTGCGTTGATTACTGCCGGTGGTGATACGCGTACTGCTTCGGTGGTTGCGGCGTTGGACGCTTTGAAGGATGCGCAGGTTCCGGTGGATTATGTGCTGATTCATGATTGCGCTCGTGCGTTTACTCCGCCGCCGGTGTATCACCGTGTGCTTGAGGGTTTGGGCTCTGAGAGCCCGCAGGGTGTTGTGCGTGCGGTGATTCCTGTGTTGCCGGTGGTGGATACGGTGAAGACTGTGGATTCTGCTGGTGTGGTGACGGGTACTCCTTCGCGTGCGCAGATGCGTGCGGTGCAGACTCCTCAGGGTTTTGAGGTGGCTGCCCTGTTGGCGGCGCATGAGCGTAGCCGTTCCCTGCCTGCTGAGGAGGCTGAGCTGCTGACTGATGATGCGATGGCGATGGAGGCTGCGGGCGAGCCGGTGTTGACGGTTGCCGGTGATGCGGATGCGTTTAAGGTGACGACTCCGATGGATTTGCGGGTTGCTCGCGCGCTGTTTGGTGATTCTGCCGCCTAAACCTGCTTCCTAAATCTGCCGCCTAACGCCTCTTGTGCTGAGGCACTGTTGCTGAGAAGATGTTTGATCGATTGAAGGGTCCTGTGATGACTGTTATTCCTCGTGTTGGTACCGGTGTTGATGTCCACGCTTTTGGTGAGGAGGGCACTCCTTTGTATATTGCTGGTCTGCATTGGCCGGGTGAGCGTGGTTTGAGCGGCCATTCTGATGGTGATGTGGTGGCTCATGCTGCCGCGGATGCTCTTTTTGCTGCCTCCGGCACGGGGGATTTGGGCTCTAATTTTGGTGTGGACCGCCCGGATATGAAGGGCGCTTCTGGTGTTCGTATTCTTTCTGAGGCTGCGGCGATTGTGCGTGCTGCTGGTTTTGAGATTGGTAATGTGAGTGTTCAGCTGGTGGGTAACCGCCCGAAGTTCTCTCCGCGCCGTGATGAGGCGAACCGTGTGCTGAGCGAGGCGGCGGGCGCTCCGGTGACGGTGATTGCGACGACTACTGATGGTTTGGGTTTGACGGGCCGCGGCGAGGGTGTGGCTGCTATTGCGACGGCGCTGGTGTACCCGCGTTCGTAGGTGTTTGGCTGCTTCGAGCCATTCTGTAACCTATCGCTGATTTACCGCCCCGGCGTCTGAGCCGACCCCGTAGAATGAGAGTGTGACTATGCGTTTTTATGATTCAGCTTCCGCGACTATTCGCGAGTTTGAGCCCGTCGTGCCCGGTGAGGCGCGTATCTATTATTGTGGTGCTACGGTGCAGGGTGAACCGCATCTGGGCCATATCCGTTCGGCGTTGGTTTTTGACCAGTTGAGCCGTTGGATGCGTTACCGCGGTTTGAAGGTGACGACGGTCCGCAATGTCACTGATATTGATGACAAGATTTTGGCGAAGTCTGCTGATTCTATGGAGCCCGGTTTTGAGGGTGAGTTCCCGAATGAGCAGTGGTGGGCGCTCGCGTACCGTTTTGAGAAGGTTTTTGCTCAGGCATATGCGGCGTTGGGTATTGATCCGCCGACTTATGAGCCGCGCGCGACCGGTCATATTCCGGAGATGTTTGCTTTGATTCAGCGTCTGATTGATCGTGGCCACGCGTATCCTGCGCTGGATGATTCTGGTGACGTGTATTTTGATGTGCGTTCGTGGGGTAAGTATGGTGCGCTGACGAATCAGAGCGTTGAGGATATGCAGGATTCTGCGGATGCTGATCCGCGCGGTAAGCGTGACCCTCGCGATTTTGCCCTGTGGAAGGGTTATAAGGAGGGTGAGCCGCTGACTGCTTCGTGGGAGTCTCCGTGGGGTCGCGGCCGTCCGGGCTGGCATCTGGAGTGCTCGGCGATGGCTGGTAAGTATTTGGGTTCGCGTTTCGATATTCACGGTGGCGGTTTGGATTTGCGTTTCCCGCACCATGAGAATGAGCTGGCGCAGTCGACTGCTGCCGGTGATGATTTCGCGAACTTCTGGATGCATAACGGCATGGTCACCTATGAGGGTGAGAAGATGTCGAAGTCTATCGGTAATACGATTTCGCCGGCGCAGATGCTTGAAATGGCGCGTCCGCTGGTGGTTCGTTACTACCTCGGTAGTGCGCATTACCGTTCGGTTCTTGATTACCGTCCGTCGTCTCTGCAGGAGGCGGCTACCGCTATTGAGCGTGTTGAGGCGTTCCTTGCTGCAACTCAGGATCTGCTGAAGCCGAGCCGTGAGGTTCCGCAGGCTTTTGCTGAGGCTATGGATGATGATGTGAACATTCCGCGTGCTCTGGCGGTTTTGCATGAGCAGACTCGTGCGGGTAATGCTGCGCTTGCTGCTGGTGAGGATGCTTCGGATGCCGCTAACGCCGTGATGGCTATGGCTGAGGTTCTGGGTCTGGCGCAGCTGATGAGTTTTAATGCTGAGGGCGCTTCGGATGCTGAGCATGAGGCTCTGGATTCGCTGATTCAGGCTGTGTTGGCGGAGCGTGCTGATGCTCGTGCTCAGAAGGATTGGGCGAAGGCTGATGCGATGCGTGATCTGTTGGCGTCTGCTGGTGTGCAGGTGAAGGATGGCGCGAATGGTTCGAGCTGGAGTGTTGGCTAGCGGGTGATGTGCCCCGCGTTTGTGCGTAAGGCTTAGGTCGTGCGGGTTTCTCTCGCGTAGACTCGTATTCATTACTTTGACGAAGGAAGAGAAGAATGGCTAAGGCAGGTTCGCGCCCGGGCGCTACCAGCAAGAAGAAGGGTGCTACTAAGGGCACTGGTGGTCACGGTCGTAAGGCGCTTGAGGGTAAGGGCCCTACTCCGAAGGCTGAGGACCGCGTTTATCACAAGGCGTATAAGATGAAGCGTGCGGCTGAGCGTCGTGCTGCTACCGGTACGAACCGTAAGTTCCAGACTCGTCTGGGCGGTAAGCGCGCTAGTGATGAGCTGGTGACTGGTCGTAATGCGGTGCTTGAGGCTCTGCGTACTGAGATTCCCTCGAAGCACTTGTATATCATGAGCCGTGTTGAGGTTGATGACCGTGTTCGCGAGATCATGACTATTGCGAATAAGCGCAACATTCCGATGCTGGAGATTCCGCGTAGCGAGCTGGATCGTTTGACTGATGGTGCTGTGCACCAGGGTGTTGCGATGCAGATTCCGCCGTACAAGTACCCGGATGCGACTGACCTGGTGCTGGATACTATGGAGCGTTGGCACTCGGGTAAGCTGTCGACTCCGCCGCTGTTTGTCGCGTTGGACGGTATCACTGATCCGCGTAACCTGGGTGCAATTATTCGTAGCGTGTCCGCATTTAGCGGTGATGGCGTGATTATTCCTGAGCGTCGTTCGGCTGCTGTGACTGCTGGTGCGTGGAAGACTAGTGCTGGTGCGGCTGCTCGTATTCCTGTTGCGATGGCGACTAATCTGACTCGCGTGATTCAGCAGGCTAAGGAGCAGGGTATTTTCGTGATTGGTCTGGATGGCGGTGGCGATATTGAGTTGCCGGCTCTGGAGCTTGCGAATGAGCCGCTGTGCGTGGTGGTTGGTTCTGAGGGTAAGGGCCTGTCCCGTCTGGTGACTGAGAACTGCGATCAGATTGTGTCGATTCCGATTGATTCTGCGATGGAGTCTTTGAACGCGGCGATGGCTGTGGGCATTACTCTGTACGATGTTTCTCGTCGTCGCGCTTCTGCGAACTAGAGTTTTGAAGCTGGCGAGCTGCGGACTGTAGCTTGAGTGAGGAGGGCGCCCCCGTGAGGGGGTGCCCTCCTTTTCTGTCTCTTGTTACCTTCCACGCCCCATATATCGGCTGTTTGGGGAGCTACTGGAGGGTATTCTGTGAGGGTTTGAGTGGTTTCTTCTGCGTTTATAAGGTTTTTTGGAAGTTTTTTAAAGATTTTTTAGCACCCATAAAACGCACTGACTAGGCTGTTTGATGTTTGTGAGGGTATTTGAGACCCTTTCAAGGTCCTTTTTGTGTGCTACTTCACCCATTTTCGGGTTGCAGGGCTGTTTGGTGGTCTGTATAGTTGTATGAGTCGCCGCGGCGAGGAGGAAAAAACGAAGAGATTTCTTCGGTGTTTCTCCTAGTCAGAAGCGGTTGAATGACTTTCAATTGTATAGTGTTTTGGTTTCTTGCTTGAAGGAAATCCGGGTCGCCTGATTGGTGATAATGGAAGAGTTTAGGAAAGAAACTTTGTGGTGTGAATCACGGAAAACGGATTTGCATGGCAAACGAAACGCTGGTATAGTTGATTGGGTTGCCGCGGGAACGCGGTAGCGATGAAAAAACATGAATGACCGTTCAACGGTAAGACTTCTCAAATAGAGTAAGTTGAGGTGTTGAATCGGTGTGTTGCTTGAGAACTCAATAGTGTGCTTTGTTCAATAAAATCACCGAATGGTGATGGAAACTGAAACTAATACCAAATATTTATTGATATTTGATAATCATCAAATGGTTTCAAATTTAGTCAGCTTGAGTCACGCACCCCCGTGTGTGATTCGCTGTTTGAGATCAGATTATCAAGCTTTTCTATTTTTCAACGGAGAGTTTGATTCTGGCTCAGGACGAACGCTGGCGGCGTGCTTAACACATGCAAGTCGAACGATGAAGCCTAGCTTGCTAGGTGGATTAGTGGCGAACGGGTGAGTAATACGTGAGTAACCTACCTTTAACTCTGGGATAAGCCTGGGAAACTGGGTCTAATACCGGATACGACCAATCTCCGCATGGGGTGTTGGTGGAAAGCGTTATGTAGTGGTTATAGATGGGCTCACGGCCTATCAGCTTGTTGGTGAGGTAATGGCTCACCAAGGCGACGACGGGTAGCCGGCCTGAGAGGGTGACCGGCCACACTGGGACTGAGACACGGCCCAGACTCCTACGGGAGGCAGCAGTGGGGAATATTGCACAATGGGCGCAAGCCTGATGCAGCGACGCCGCGTGAGGGATGACGGCCTTCGGGTTGTAAACCTCTGTTAGCAGGGAAGAAGAGAGATTGACGGTACCTGCAGAGAAAGCGCCGGCTAACTACGTGCCAGCAGCCGCGGTAATACGTAGGGCGCGAGCGTTGTCCGGAATTATTGGGCGTAAAGAGCTTGTAGGCGGTTTGTCGCGTCTGCTGTGAAAGGCCGGGGCTTAACTCCGTGTATTGCAGTGGGTACGGGCAGACTAGAGTGCAGTAGGGGAGACTGGAATTCCTGGTGTAGCGGTGGAATGCGCAGATATCAGGAGGAACACCGATGGCGAAGGCAGGTCTCTGGGCTGTAACTGACGCTGAGAAGCGAAAGCATGGGGAGCGAACAGGATTAGATACCCTGGTAGTCCATGCCGTAAACGTTGGGCACTAGGTGTGGGGGACATTCCACGTTTTCCGCGCCGTAGCTAACGCATTAAGTGCCCCGCCTGGGGAGTACGGCCGCAAGGCTAAAACTCAAAGAAATTGACGGGGGCCCGCACAAGCGGCGGAGCATGCGGATTAATTCGATGCAACGCGAAGAACCTTACCAAGGCTTGACATATACTGGACCGCATCAGAGATGGTGTTTCCCTTCGGGGCTGGTATACAGGTGGTGCATGGTTGTCGTCAGCTCGTGTCGTGAGATGTTGGGTTAAGTCCCGCAACGAGCGCAACCCTCGTTCTATGTTGCCAGCACGTTATGGTGGGGACTCATAGGAGACTGCCGGGGTCAACTCGGAGGAAGGTGGGGATGACGTCAAATCATCATGCCCCTTATGTCTTGGGCTTCACGCATGCTACAATGGCCGGTACAGAGGGTTGCGATACTGTGAGGTGGAGCTAATCCCTAAAAGCCGGTCTCAGTTCGGATTGGGGTCTGCAACTCGACCCCATGAAGTCGGAGTCGCTAGTAATCGCAGATCAGCAACGCTGCGGTGAATACGTTCCCGGGCCTTGTACACACCGCCCGTCAAGTCACGAAAGTTGGTAACACCCAAAGCCGGTGGCCTAACCCTTTTGGGAGGGAGCCGTCTAAGGTGGGATTGGCGATTGGGACTAAGTCGTAACAAGGTAGCCGTACCGGAAGGTGCGGCTGGATCACCTCCTTTCTAAGGAGCACATTTAGTTGGCCATGCTGTCCGCGAGTGTCGGGTGGGTGGTTTTGCTCATGGGTGGAATGTTGGTTTTGGGTTGGATGAGGCGCATTGTTGGGTTTTGGGGTAACACATTGTGTTGTTCCTTTGTTTGCCTGGCATGGTGATGATGCAAATGTTTTTGTTTGTGTTGTTGTTGTGTTGTGGGTTGTTGTTTGAGAACTATATAGTGGACGCGAGCATCTTCTGGAATTTGCGTTGAATCAATGCTTTGGTGTTGGTTTGATTGTTGATTTTAGATTCTTATTTTTCTTGATTGTGTGTAAGTTATTAAGGGCACACGGTGGATGCCTTGGCATTAAGAGCCGATGAAGGACGTGTGAATCTGCGATAAGCCTCGGGGAGCCGATAACTGGGCTGTGATCCGAGGATTTCCGAATGGGGAAACCTGGCTCATCTTCATGGTGAGTTACCGCCAGCTGAATGTATAGGCTGGTTGGGGGGAACGCGGGGAAGTGAAACATCTCAGTACCCGCAGGAAGAGAAAATAAAGTAATGATTCTGTGAGTAGTGGCGAGCGAAAGCGGAAGAGACTAAACCTGTGGTGTGTGATAGCGGTTAGGCGTTGCATCATGGGGGTTGTGGGAGTCACAGTGGCAGTTCTAACTGGCTGCCGGCATGATGTTCAGGATGGTAGGTGAACGACTTGGAATGGTCGGCCGTAGAGGGTGAGAGTCCCGTAATCGAAATTGTTCTGTCCGTGGTGTGGCCACCCGAGTAGCACGGGGCTCGTGGAATCTCGTGTGAATCTGCCAGGACCACCTGGTAAGTCTAAATACTTCTTAATGACCGATAGTGAATCAGTACCGTGAGGGAATGGTGAAAAGTACCCCGGGAGGGGAGTGAAATAGTACCTGAAACCGTGTGCTTACAAGCCGTTGGAGCCTTTTGGGGTGACAGCGTGCCTTTTGAAGAATGAGCCTGCGAGTTAGTGTTATGTCGCGAGGTTAACCCGTGTGGGGTATCCGTAGCGAAAGCGAGTCTGAATAGGGCGTTTGAGTGGCATGACCTAGACCCGAAGCGGAGTGATCTATCCATGGCCAGGTTGAAGCGACGGTAAGACGTCGTGGAGGACCGAACCCACTTCAGTTGAAAATGGAGGGGATGAGCTGTGGATAGGGGTGAAAGGCCAATCAAACTCTGTGATAGCTGGTTCTCCCCGAAATGCATTTAGGTGCAGCGTTACGTGTTTCTTGCCGGAGGTAGAGCTACTGGATGGCCGATGGGCCTTCACGGGTTACTGACGTCAGCTAAACTCCGAATGCCGGTAAGTGAGAGCGTAGCAGTGAGACAGTGGGGGATAAGCTTCATTGTCGAGAGGGAAACAGCCCAGACCACCAACTAAGGCCCCTAAGCGTGTGCTAAGTGGGAAAGGATGTGGAGTTGCTTAGACAACCAGGAGGTTGGCTTAGAAGCAGCCATCCTTGAAAGAGTGCGTAACAGCTCACTGGTCAAGTGATTCTGCGCCGATAATGTAGCGGGGCTCAAGTACACCGCCGAAGTTGTGGCAATGACCCTTTGAGGGTTGTTGGGTAGGGGAGCGTCGTGTAGCCGGTGAAGCTGCGGTGTAAACCAGTGGTGGAGGCTATGCGAGTGAGAATGCAGGCATGAGTAGCGAAAGATGAGTGAGAAACTCATCCGCCGGATGATCAAGGGTTCCAGGGTCAAGTTAATCTGCCCTGGGTTAGTCGGGGCCTAAGGCGAGGCCGACAGGCGTAGTCGATGGATAACGGGTTGATATTCCCGTACCGGTGAAAAACCGCCCATACTGATATTGTGATGCTAACCATGCGAAGCATGATGTGCAGGCTTTTGTTTGTGTGTTGTGTGGGTTGTGGGACCCGATCTTTGGAGGTAAACGTGTTAACAGGTGTGACGCAGGAAGGTAGCCAAGCCACGCGATGGTTGTCGTGGTCTAAGCGTGTAGGGTTGTCGGTTGTTAAATGCGCCGGCTGTGTGCCTGAGACGTGATGGGACCCCGTTTTTGGGGGATTTGGTGATCCTATGCTGCCGAGAAAAGCATCGGCGTGAGGTTTTAGCCGCCCGTACCCTAAACCGACACAGGTGATCAGGTAGAGAATACTAAGGCGATCGAGAGAATCATGGTTAAGGAACTCGGCAAAATGCCCCCGTAACTTCGGGAGAAGGGGGACCTTGAGCGTGATGGGCACTTGCTGCCTGGAGCGTGTATGGGTCGCAGAGACCAGGGGGAAGCGACTGTTTATCAAAAACACAGGTCCGTGCGAAGTCGTAAGACGATGTATACGGACTGACTCCTGCCCGGTGCTGGAAGGTTAAGAGGATTGGTTAGCCCTTTTTGGGCGAAGCTGAGAATTTAAGCCCCAGTAAACGGCGGTGGTAACTATAACCATCCTAAGGTAGCGAAATTCCTTGTCGGGTAAGTTCCGACCTGCACGAATGGAGTAACGACTTCCCTACTGTCTCAACCATGAACTCGGCGAAATTGCAGTACGAGTAAAGATGCTCGTTTCGCGCAGCAGGACGGAAAGACCCCGTGACCTTTACTATAGTTTGGTATTGGTGTTTGGTTTGGCTTGTGTAGGATAGGTGGGAGACTGTGAAGCATGGACGCTAGTTTGTGTGGAGTCGTTGTTGAAATACCACTCTGGTCAATCTGGATGTCTAACTTCGGGCCATGATCTGGTTCAGGGACAGTGCCTGATGGGTAGTTTAACTGGGGCGGTTGCCTCCTAAAGTGTAACGGAGGCGCCCAAAGGTTCCCTCAGCCTGGTTGGCAATCAGGTGTTGAGTGTAAGTGCACAAGGGAGCTTGACTGTGAGACTGGCAGGTCGAGCAGGGACGAAAGTCGGGACTAGTGATCCGGCGGTACGTTGTGGAACGGCCGTCGCTCAACGGATAAAAGGTACCTCGGGGATAACAGGCTGATCTTGCCCAAGAGTCCATATCGACGGCATGGTTTGGCACCTCGATGTCGGCTCGTCGCATCCTGGGGCTGGAGTCGGTCCCAAGGGTTGGGCTGTTCGCCCATTAAAGCGGTACGCGAGCTGGGTTCAGAACGTCGTGAGACAGTTCGGTCCCTATCCGCTGCGCGCGTTGGAAATTTGAGAAAGGCTGTCCTTAGTACGAGAGGACCGGGACGGACGAACCTCTGGTATGTCAGTTGTACCGCCAGGTGCATGGCTGATTGGCTACGTTCGGGAGGGATAACCGCTGAAAGCATCTAAGCGGGAAGCCTGTTTCGAGATGAGATTTCCTGGCACTTTTTGGTGTGTGAGGCTCCTTATAGATGATGAGGTTGATAGGCCGGGTATGGAAGCGGGGACTGAAGACTCGTGGAGTTGACTGGTACTAATAGGCCGAAGGCTTACTTTTCAAGAAGTGTTTTGTTGTTTGCGTTCACTGTATGGTTTTTGGATAATAACCCTGGGCTTCCTTCGGGAGGCTGAGGCTTTTTATTCGGAAGATTTTCCGTGGTTATAGCAAGAGGGAAACGCCTGGTTCCATTCCGAACCCAGAAGCTAAGACTCTTTGCGCCGATGGTACTGCACTTTTGTGGGTGTGGGAGAGTAGGTCACCGCGGGTTTTTTATTCAAGAGGGGAAGACCTTATAGGTCTTCCCCTCTTTTTGCGTACCCAAAAACTCTTAGAACGAAAGACACCTAACTCGTCAGAGGCGCAGAGAATCATATACTCAGCAGAGAGATAGAGGAACAGGGGATGCAGCCTAGCTAGACAGCGTGACAGCCGGAGGCAGAGGCACGAGAGGGGGAGCTCACAGATCCGTCTGAATGACGAAATAGAGGGCGCGGTAGAGAAACTCTTGATACCTTAACAACAAGAGCAGTCCACATCTCTACCTCAACGAGTAGAGAGCAAACAAAGGAGCATCATCATGGCTGATGAGAAGAGCATCTACGAACGCTGGAGCGAAGAGCGCCTCGACCCGCCCTTCCCCAAAGAATGGGGACTGGACGAAGAAGACGAAGCCGAACTGCTCTGGCCCATCTGGCCCCTGCTGTTCATGGGTGAATCTGATACCGAACAGTACGTAGAAACCATCACCGATTATGTGATGGACGTACTCGGGCTGGAATACGACGGCGAAAACGAAGACAGCAAGCTCTGGGAAAAGCGCGTAGAGGACTACGTAGAAGAGCTCATCAAGCGTCGTCGTGCATTTGCAACAGAACTGGGCATTACCCCCGAAATGCAGAAGAACTCCAACCTCAACCGTGCCTTCGCTGCCCTGGAAGAAGAAGGCGTCATCGCACGACAGAACTTCACCTGCTGCGGTACCTGCGCCTCCGCAGAGATCTGGGACGAAATCGACGACAGCCGTGAATGGAAGGGATACATCTACTTCCACCAGCAGGACACCGAAAGCCTCGCTGAGAGCGGCGGTACCTACGTTGGTTTCGGTTCCTTCCTCGCCTACCCCAGGGATGAAGACAAGTGGAATGCCCTGAGCGACGCTCAGAAGGAAGAAATTAGGGCCCTTCACGAGAAGCTCTCCGTGCAGTTGCTGCGAGAGACGGTTATTCCCGTGCTGGAGAAGCACGGCCTGAGCGTGGAGTGGAAGGGTAACTACAACACCCGCCCCTTCATTGGTGGAGTGGAAGTCTACAACATTCCCTAACGGCCGGTGAGCTGAACCGGGTGGGTGCCTCGGCGTAGCTTGTGGCGGGGGAGGGAACCTCTCAATGCCACAAAAGTTTACAAGGAAAATAAGCTGAGAGCGTGAGAATACACATCACAGCATCTCACTCAGAGTATTAACTAGCCGATACGGCACCCATTCGGTAGGCTAGACGGGTAGCGCGGTACGTCCACACGAGAGATAAGGCAGAACCTATCCGCGTGATAGGAACTGATCGACATAGCTTTCAGCTGCTATGTACAGCAGGAAGCTAGAGCTCTAGAACACCCTGCCGGGGATAAGAACAACCCCGTGCCGGAAGAGTCAGGTCATCTGAGGCTTTGCTCGGATAGACGCTCACTCTAACCGGAGTAGGCTAGAAGAAGTGGACGAACCGCCACCCATATTCCCAACCAAAGGAGCAGGCATGTCGACCGACGCCCGCGAAAAAGCCCGCCAGATTGCGGCCCAGCAGGCCAAGAAGAGCCCCAGCCAGGCAAGCCGCCGCTGGCTCCAGCTCGGCGTACTCGCCGTGGTCCTCGTCATCGTAGGTATCATCGGCTTCGTCGTAATCAACGGCAACAAGAACACCAAGGTAGCAGAAAGCGGCCCGGTGCCCTCCAGCGCCAACGAATACGGCGGTATTGTGCTGACCAAGGACGGCATCGTCCAGAACTCCTCCACCCAGGAGACCCGCGACTTCAAGCAGCTCGCAACCTCGACCTCCTCCGTGACCCCCATGGTCAACGGAACCGTAGCCGCAGTCAACACCCTGCCCCCGGGCGTGCAGACCGCTGAAGAGGCATCCAAGAACGGCCAGCCCGTTCGCGTGACCATCTTCCAGGACTACAACTGCGTGCACTGTGCAGAGTTCGAGAAGAAGTACGGCGACGAAATCCAGAAGCTCGTCGAAGACGGCACCATCACCCTGGAAATCCGCAACCTGACCTTCCTGGACCGCTCCTCGCCCACCGCTTACTCCGCACGTAACGCGGCAGCTGCATACTCCGTGGCAAACCAGGTCAGCACCAGCGACTTCCTGAACTACCAGCGTGAGATCTTTACTCACCAGGGCCGCGGCGACATGAACAATCAGCAGATCGCCGATATTGCCTCGAAGTACCACGCCTCCATCGGCTCCGATATGAACGATGGCAGGTGGCGCCCCTTCGTGGACGTGGTCAACGCTGAATCCGCAAAGAACGGCATTCAGGGTACCCCCACCGTCTTCGTAGATGGCGACCAGTACACCAGCAACGACTTCAGCGCCTTCCTGAAGCAGAAGATCGAAGCAAAGAAGAAGTAACCGCTTCGATAGAAAAACCCGGTAACCTCCACGCGAGGCTACCGGGTTTTTCTATACGGTTTTTCTATACGCGGTGATGAGTACGAGGGGCGGGTTAGCAGCAAGCAGAAGTGGCGCTCCTAATGGGTAAACGAAGGAAACGAAGGTATCAAACAGGCATAATCTAGAAGCATTCTCAGGGCAAACCGCAAAAGGAACGCTAAGCAGACTCAACCAAGAGAATAAGGTACACTGGACAGGTTGCCTCCTTAGCTCAGTTGGCCAGAGCATCTGTCTTGTAAACAGAGGGTCACCGGTTCGAATCCGGTAGGGGGCTCAGAAAAATCCTGGTTCGCACCAGCCTCATAGCAGAGGTGCGGATCAGGATTTTATTGTACGGGTGCCCTGTAGCGTCTACAGGACCCGCACTAGCACATCGACGATCCATCCTGAGGAACCGAGAATGTCTGAAACCCCCGGAACCCCGCAGGCCCGCGCCTCGCAGGGAACCTACACCACTGCACCGCGCAGCATCAAAGCACGCGAAGCCAGCGACTACCCCCTCGAAGAGTTCATTGAATCGCGAGGGTTCCGCCCTGAAATTCAGGGCCTGCGCGCCTTCGCCGTGCTCCTCGTGGTGCTCTACCACGTCTGGTTCGGCAAAGTCTCCGGCGGTGTGGATGTCTTCCTCTTCATCTCTGCCTTCCTGCTCTCGCTCTCCTTCATGCGCAAGATCAACGAGGGCAAACCCCTCAACCTCTTCAACTACTGGCTGCACGTCTTCCAGCGACTGCTACCCGTAGCCACAGTGGTTATCGCGGCTACCACCATTGCGTCCTTCTTCGTGCTCGCGCCCAGCCGCTGGGCGCAAACCGTAACCGACGCAAAGAGCTCCCTGTTCTACTTCCAGAACTGGAACCTCGCGTTCAGCTCCGTAGACTACTACGCCCAAAATGCCTCCGTGAAGTCGCCCTTCCAGCACTTCTGGTCGCTCTCCATCCAGGGACAGATCTTCATCATCTGGCCCCTGCTCTTCGCTGCAGTAGCCTACGTCGTACACCGATTCCGCGGGAACCTCTTCACCACCGCGGTATTCATATTCAACACGGTGTTCGTCGCATCCCTGACCTTCTCCATCGTCGAAACCGACACCAACCAGGGATTTGCCTACTTCGACACCCGCACTCGCCTCTGGGAATTCGCCATCGGCACCCTGCTGGCAATGCTCACCCTCAAGTGGAAAGCACCCGAAAAGGCGCGAGTCATCATGGGTTGGGTCGGCATTATTGGCCTGGTCACCTGTGGCGCCATCCTGCCCGTTGAACGAGCATTCCCCGGCTACCTGGCACTCTGGCCCGTCATCTCCGGTGCGCTCGTCATCATGGCAGGCCGCACCAACAGCCGCTGGGGCATCGACCGACTGCTGGTCTCTGCACCCCTGCAGAACCTCGGCAACATCTCCTACGCCCTGTACCTGGTGCACTGGCCCATCCTCATTCTCTACAGCAGCGCCGTCGGAACCTCTCGTGTGAACGTCATCGAAGGCACCATCATCATCCTTGTCTCCATCGGTCTGGCATGGCTACTCATCCGCTTCGTCGAAAAGCCGCTACGCTACCGCAAGGACCCCTTTGTACCCTGGCTCATGATGAAGATGCGCTTCAAGACCATCTTCTCCGTCAAGACCTGGGCAGACCAGCTCGCCTTCATCCTTGCAATCTTCCTGGTCGCCGGCGTGCCCCTGGCCGCCGCACAGACCTGGATTGGCTACCGCAACACCCAGTCCGAGCAGAACGCCGAACTGCAGGTACAGACCGCCAGCGAAAACTACCCCGGCGCCCGGGCTATTGGCGGTGCCCAGCAGGGACTCATTGACAACCCCATCCCCTCTGGTGGTGATGTCAAGGCCCAGTACGAGGGACTGAGTGACCCCTGCACTGGCGTCTTCGCTCCCTCCGACCCGGCACTCGCCAAGTACTGTAACGTGCAGAAGTACGGCCCCGAGGACGCACCGCTGACCATGGTCATCGGTAACTCCCACGCCGAGCAGGCGCTGAGCATCTTCAAGCCCATTGCAGAGCAGACCAAGACCAACCTGCAGACCTACCTGCTCGGTGGCTGCCAGTACCCGGTCCGCTCCGTCAACGCCGGTAACGAATGCTCGGAATTCAACACCAAGATGACCGAGGAAATTATCAAGCGTAAGCCGCAGACCGTGGTCTTCATCGCGACCATTGCCCAGGCACGTTCGAATGACGAACGAGCCGACCCGAGCCTCGACGAGACGGTCCGCCGCCTCACCGAGGCAGGAATCCAGGTCATCGGCCTGCGCGATAACCCGCGTTTCGAGTACAACATCTACGAATGTGCTCAGAAGGCCGGTACCGACAAGAGCTCCTGTGCGCGACCCGCAAGTGACAAGTACGCCGCAGAAAACCCAGCGAAGGAAATCTTCGACAAGTACCGCGACCAGGGCGCCGTCATGGTGGACCTGAAGGACCTGTACTGCCCCAACGGCATGTGCAGCCCCGTGGTTGGAAATATCTACGTCTACTTCGACGACAACCATGTCTCCAAGACCTACGGGCGCACCATGGCGCAGGAAGTCTTCCAGCGTGCAGCGGAAGGCGGCTGGCTCGTCAGCGGAAAAGTGAACTTCTAAAGTTCGCCAATATAGTGAATCCCCCGCGCTGTTCTCCAGAAATGTGAACAGAGCGGGGGATCCGCTATTTTCTTACCCAAAATTAGGATAGGCTAAGTTATGAGGCTCCGGGAGAAGCCGTAGGAGAAGAAAGGACGCCATGAAAGAAATCACCGAACGCACCCTTAAAGTCGAGAACGTCAGCCTCGGCTACGGCGAAACCACCATCGTCAAAGACCTCTCCCTCGAATTCCCCAAGGGCAAAATCACCGCCATTATCGGCCCTAACGGCTGCGGCAAGTCCACCCTGCTACGCGGTGTCTCCCGACTGCTCAAGCCCCTCAACGGTGACTTCACCCTCGACGGTAAGTCAACCCACGAATACTCCATGAAGGGCTTCGCCCGCATGGTCGGGCTCATGCCCCAGCACCCCATCGCTCCCGAAGGCATTACCGTAGCCGACCTGGTCTCCCGAGGACGCTACCCCTACCAAGGCCTCTTCAAACGCAATAGCGCCGAAGATGACGAGGCGGTTGCTTGGGCTCTCGAAGCCACCGATACCATGTCCCTTGCAGAACGCCAGGTCACCGAACTCTCCGGCGGCCAACGCCAGCGCGTCTGGATCGCCATGGCGCTCGCCCAGGAAACCGATATCCTACTGCTGGACGAACCGACCACCTACCTCGACCTGGCACATCAGGTGGAGCTACTCGACCTGCTCTCGGAACTCAACGAACAGCGCGGCACCACCATGATCATGGTGCTGCACGAACTGAACCTCGCCGCCCGAGTCGCCGATTATCTCGTCGCGATGAAGGACGGCTCCATCGTTGCCCAAGGCGAAGCACACGATGTGCTCACCCGCGAGAACCTGCACACCATCTTCAACCTGAAAGCAGAGGTCGCCGATCCGTTTAACGACGGTAGCGTGGTGGTGGTACCGCACCCGCGTAGCGCGCCCGCAGCTGCCGGTTCAGCTATTGCATCCTAAGAAACCCCTGCTCATATCTGATAAAGAGCCCATAACAGTGGGATACTGGAGAGCAGGACGCACCGAAAGCTAAGCGAAGAAGCCGGTACACCGCGCGGGTGTACCGGCTTTTTCCATAGAAGGGGCATTCTCTACAGAGGCCCGGAAAGAAGAACACAATGACGACCCCGCTCCTAGACTCCAACGGCAAGCTCAACGGTGAATCAGTACGCTACGTGGCAATTGGTGACTCCTTCACTGAAGGTGTGGGCGATGTTGACCGCCGCCGCCCCAACAGCCTGCGCGGCTGGGCTGACCGCGTTGCCGAAGGCCTCGGTGCAGTAGACCCGCAGGCACAGTACGCAAACCTCGCCATCCGCGGCCGCCTGCTCATTCCCATCCTCGAAGAGCAGCTGCCCCACGCCCTGGACCTGAAGCCCAACCTCGTCACCTTCTACGGCGGCGGCAACGACATCATGCGACCCAACGTGGATATCGACCAGCTCATGACCCACGTAGACGAAGCCTTCGCCACCCTGCGCGGCGAAGGAATCGAAGTGCTTACCATAACCGGCCTGGACGTGCAGGGCCAGGGCCCCTTCGCCCGCACCCGCGGCCGCACCGCCACCTACAACGAACTACTGCGTGGCATCGCCGAAGACCACGGCGTGCACATCATCGACTACTGGCGCTGGAATGACTTCCTCGACTGGCGCCTGTGGGCTGACGATCGCCTGCACATGAACGACCTCGGCCACGAACGCTTTGCATCCCGCGTGCTGGCACAGCTCGGCCTGCCCGGTGTGGTCACCGAACCGGTACTGCCCCCGGAGGTGCAGCTGACCGTTCGTGAGAAGGTTGAGCAGGAGGCGCGCTGGGTTCGCGAGTTTGCCCTGCCGTGGATCGGTCGCCGCTTGAAGGGTACGAGCTCCGGCGATGGTGTGAGCCCCAAGTACCCGCAGTGGGTCCCCGCGGCAAGCCTTAAGAACTAGGGTCACGGAGGCTCACGGTACGGCGTAGAACTGTATGCCGGGGGAGTACCCTGTGCTGTATTTGTGTTGTATCTGTACCGTATTTGTGCCCGCCTCTACGCCGTAACGGGAACGGCAAATCCGCCGTTACTCGTACCGTTGCGAACCCATAAACTGCCCTTTAAAACCGGGGCGGAAGCGTTAAAACGAGAGTTAAATGCTCTTTAAACACGTGTTTAAGCCTGTTTAACAGCCCTGCGCACACCGCAAAAGTCGGTGGCACGGGGCTGTTTACGGCTTAAATCCGGCTTAAGCTGTTAATCTCACAACATGAATTTCACCGGTGTAATTTATCCCCGGTCACATAGAGAACAGTCGTTCTTAAAATGGCGCATTAACGCCTGACTAGGGGCGTTAAAGAATTCCTTAAAAACACCTGGACTTGCAAAAACACCCATTTTTGGTAGAATGGATAGGTATGTTTGCCGTTCGAAGGCAGGCGTGCATCCGCGAATCGAGCACTTCGCTTAAACGAGGCGCAATCGGCTCAGAACACCGAGATTCCGCGGATTTTTAAGGCAAAATCCGGCGTGCAGGCTTGCACGAACCCCCGTATTTACCTAGAATTTAACGCTGTTCGTAGTGGTGGAAACGCCTCTCGACACTAATAAGCTTCACCGTTTTTCCCGCGGCGGGGATCGATGCGTGGCCTCTCACCCACGTGACGATCTCAAACACTCTAGCCCGGCGAATAACCCGGTGCTTCTACATTGGTGGCGGGACGCTCACGAGTAACATCGACTGCGTACCGTCATAAAAGTCAATCAATAAAGGAGTGAAACATGGCAGCAGTCTGCCAGGTGACCGGAGCTGTTCCCGGCTTTGGACACAGCATTTCGCACTCGCATCGCCGCAACAAGCGTCGATTCGACCCGAACGTTCAGAAGAAGACCTACTGGGTTCCTTCGCTGCGTCGTAAGGTAACCCTGAACGTGTCCGCTAAGGGCATCAAGGTTATCGATGCTCGTGGCATCGATGCCGTTGTTGCAGAAATCATCGCACGCGGGGAGAAGATCTAGTAAATGGCATCCAAGGCTAAGGACCTCCGTCCTATCATCAAGCTCAAGTCCACTGCTGGCACCGGTTACACCTACGTGACCCGTAAGAACCGCCGCAACAACCCCGACCGCATGGTGCTGAAGAAGTACGACCCCGTCGTCCGCAAGCACGTTGACTTCCGAGAGGAGCGCTAAGAATGGCTAAGAAGTCCAAGATCGCTCGCAACGAGCAGCGCAAGGTCATCGTCGCTCGCTACAACGAGAAGCGTATCGCGCTGAAGAAGACCCTGATCGACGAGAACGCTACCCCCGAGGAGCGCGAAGCAGCACGCGTGGCACTGCAGAAGCTGCCCCGCAACGCTTCCCCCGTTCGCGTGCGTAACCGCGACCAGATCGACGGCCGTCCCCGCGGTACCTTCCAGAAGTTCGGTATCTCCCGCGTGCGCTTCCGCGAGATGGCACACCGTGGCGAGCTGCCCGGTATCACCAAGTCCAGCTGGTAAATCTGGTATTTTAGTTCCTAAACGGTTTTCCGTCGTCACCGACGGTCACTCGCTTTAGACTCAAACCTTAAGTCTCTGGAAGGGGCACCCTAATGGCTAAGAACCGTACCGAACTCGTTGCAGAGGTTGCAGAGAAGTCTGGCAAGAGCCAGGCAACCGTGAATGCAGTCCTCGACGCAGTGTTCCAGGTTTTCGAGTCTTCCGTCTCCAAGGGCGAGAAGATCACCATCCCCGGTTGGATGGCAATCGAGCGTACTGACCGTGCAGCTCGTACCGGCCGTAACCCGCAGACCGGCGAAACTATCCAGATTCCCGCCGGTCACGGCGTGAAGCTGACCGCAGGCTCCAAGCTGAAGGCAGCAGTCGCTAAGAAGTAATTCTTGAGACTTTGAATCTGATAAAAGACCCTCACCTTTACGGTGGGGGTCTTTTATTATGTTCGAATGCTTATCCCTTGGTCTAAGGCTGTACGTGGGTCTAAGGATGTACGTGGCGGGAAGATAGCGGGGCGGGGGCTGGGGAGGTGCACGCGGCGGTGAACGCGTGCAAGGTGGGTCTTCAGGACCCTAACCTTCAACTCGAGCTATAAAACACAGAAAGTAGCCCGGTTTCATAGGAGAAACTCTGATGTACTACAGAAAAAATAAAGAAAATTTATACATTTGAATAGAAAGCTATGCATGAGATGAGCGAAAAATCGCGAGTATGAAACCCTGCTGGGAAAAATACTTATACATCGCCGTCCAGACACAGCTTAAACACAGCAAACTAAAGCTCAATCTTAGACTCACACCCTAAGCTGGAATCACCGGCGAAGGAAAAGCCACACACCATACACAACGGCCCCGTCCCACCCGGCAAATCAACCATACAAACCCCGGACGACCGACCCTCCGGGACTCACTAGGAGAAGCCCTCATGGCACGCCCCGCTCAGCGTACTTCCGCACCGCCCACCAACCACCGCCTCCGCACCGGCGCGGCAGCACTGTCCATCGCAGCAATCGCAGCACTCGGCCTGAGCGCCTGCGGCACCCAGAACACCTCCAGCCCGGCACCCACTGCCACCGCAACCGCTAAGGCATCCTCCACTGCCGACGCAGCAGTCAACGCAGGCAACGGCAAGGTCACCGTCAAGGCAAGCGATGCAGCCTCCCCGAGCGCCACCGCAAGCAGCTCCCCGGGCACCGTCACCGTCACCGAAGACGGCGTGACCGTCAACGGTGCAAACGGTACCGGCGTCACCGCAGACGCTAGCGGCAACGCAACCGTCAATGGCGGCACCGCAGCTAACGGCTCGGCATCCAACAACTCCGGCTCCTCCGCACAGGTCGACGAGAAGGCAGGGGAGAGCGCCGGCTCCAAGAACAACTCGAACGGCACCTCCGGTAGCGTCACCGTCAGCGCCGCCAACGGCTACACCGTGATTCAGCTCGACGCTGACGGCGGCTGGTCCTACCACACCCCCAACGGTGACATCGTTGATGTGGAAGCTGACGGCTCTTGGGAACGCGTCGGTCCCAGCGGCAATGTAGAGGTGAACGCAGACGGCTCCTGGGAGCTCGTCGGAACCTCCGGTGTTGTCGAAGTGAAGGCTGATGGCTCCTGGGAGCGGACCGGTCATGGTGACTTCCAGGTACCTGTCGTACCCGTCAAGCCCGCCGGTGCTGGCGCTGACCCCGTCAAGCCCGTCACTCCCCGCCGCTAAGAAGCTGGCTGACAAGCTGGGTGAAAACGTAGGCTATCCCACTCGCTAGAATGCGGATAAACGCCCACACGCCCGGATAATCACACCAAACTCGATAGAATTAACGCGGTTGGTTACACCGATAATCGTTATGGAATCCCACAAGGATTCTGCGCACGACGCGAATACGTCGTCAACTAGCCGCACCATACTAACAACCACAAGGAGAAACAATGGCAATCGCCCCCGCAATGAAGAAGACCACCGCGGTTCTGTCCATCGCTTTCGCAGGCGCACTGGGCCTGAGCGCATGTGGCTCCCAGTCCTCTTCCACCACCGCCACTGCATCCGCATCCGCTTCTGCTTCGGCAACTGCGTCCGCAACCGCATCGGCTAAGGCATCTTCTGCAGCAACCACCTCTGCAGCTTCCGCTTCCGCTACTGCAGACGTGAAGGTTGACAAGGACGGCAACGTCACCGTCAAGGCTAACGACGGCGAAGGCAACTCCGCAGACGTGAAGGTCGGCGCAGACGGCAAGGCTTCCGTTAACGCTAAGGACTCCGAGGGTAACTCCTCCAAGGTAGAGTCCGACGAAAAGGGCACCAAGGTTGAGTCCAAGGACTCCGAGGGTAACTCCTCCTCCACCGTTGAGGGCGACGTTCTTGTCTCTGAAGAGGGCGGCTGGTCCATTCAGGGCGACGAGGGCCAGGTAGCTGTACAGGCTGACGGCTCCTGGAGCCGTCAGGACGCAAACGGCCAGGTTGCAGTCAAGGCTGACGGCTCCTGGAGCATCCAGACTAACAGCGGTCTGCAGGCAACCGTGGACGCATCCGGTGAACTAACCTCCCTCGTTGGTGGCGAGAAGGCTGACCTGAAGGCTCCGAAGGTTCCCGCAAAGCCCGCACAGGCTAAGGTCAACCCCGTCAAGCCTGCACAGCCCAAGTAAGCTGTCAAGAGCTAACAACGGCCAGTGACGCTCCCAGAGCGTAACAGTCCGTGACGTATGAAGACGCCCCGTGCGCATCCGAACGTGATGCGTGCGGGGCGCTTTTGCGTCTTCAAGCTGCACTGAGAAGACCAGTAGAGCTGAGAAGACCAGCGAAAGTAGCGGGGGAGGGGACACCGTAACAACTCAGGGAGCTTCCAGGTCGCGGTGCTAGCATGAAGGCGTACACCGGGCATACCGGAGTACAGGTCAACCACACTACGCACTGCGCCGTTGCAGAGCGGCGCATACAGAAAAGAGAAACTACAGTGAAGAAGTCTATTGCTGTTCTGTCCCTGACCATTGCCGGTGCCCTTGGCCTCGCAGCCTGCGGCGGCAACTCCGGCACCAATTCCGGCTCCTCCGCATCGGCAAGCGCGTCTGCTTCTGCAACCGCTTCCGCAACTGCCTCGGCACCCGCAAGCACCTCCGCAGCAGCAACCAGCAAGAGCACCACCTCCGCAGCAGCTGAAACCACCAAGGCAGAAACCAAGACCACCCAGGGCACCATCAGCGCCCCCAGCGGTCTGCCCAGCGAAGCAACCGAAGCACTCAAGAAGGGCCAGGAATCCGCCGAGCAGGCAACCTCCGCAGGCTACACTGCCAGCAAGAAAGCCCTGGAGCAGCTCAAGGACGAGTCCGGCGTGAAGAAGGTTCAGACCAGCGACGGCACCGTCTACTACACCGATAAATTCGCTGCATTCGAATCCAAGGACGGTGCTATCGTCAGCATCCAGAATAACGGTGTATGGACCAGCATCGACTCCAACGGTACGACCATCGTCGTGAGCGAGGACGGCTCCTGGATCAAGACCAACCCCAAGGACAACCTCTACACCGTCGTCAAGGCAGACGGCACCGCATCCGTGCTGAACACCAAGACCTTCGAGAAGGCGACCGACGTCTCCAGCATCGAGACCCCGAAGGCCCCCGGCCGCATCGACGGCTTCAGCGGCACCGCTAAGACCCCGGTCAAGCCCACCAAGATTGGTGACCTCTCCGAGGTTGCAGGCGCCAAGTAAAAACTAGCTCCTGCCCCCGGGCCGAACAGGCCGCCAGAACAGGGACACCAGCGCCCCGTGCGCATCTATTCGTGATGCGTGCGGGGCGCCTTCAACTATTTCTTGCCCGGGGTGGAGAGGCTTAGATCTTCGGAATGGGTTGCAGGCGGCGCAATTGCGTCACATGCTTGGGTTCGAGTTCCTCAACGCAACTGACCTGTAGCAGGCGCATTGTGCGGCGCACCTCTTCCGAGAGGATCTCAATCGTGCGATCCACACCGCGGCGGCCACCCGCCATGAGTCCGTATAGGTAGGCGCGGCCAATCAGCGTGAACTTGGCGCCCAAGGCCAGCGAGGCCACCACATCCGCGCCGTTCATAATGCCGGTATCCACCATAACTTCGGTGTCCTTGCCGACTTCGCGAACCACTTCCGGGAGCAGGTGGAAGGGAACCGGAGCGCGGTCCAGCTGGCGGCCGCCGTGGTTCGACAATAGGATACCGTCCACGCCTAAATCAGCCAGCTTCTTGGAATCCTCCACGTTTTGCACGCCCTTAATGACAATCTTGCCGGGCCACAACTCGCGGATTTCCTTAAGATCCTCGTAATTGATGGACGGATCCATGGCGGCGTCCAGCAATTCGCCCACCGTGCCGCCTGTCGAGGAGAGTGAAGCGAACTCCAATTTGGGTGTGGTGAGGAAGTCATACCACCACCACGGGCGCGGAATCGCGTTCGCCACTGTCTTCAGCGAAAGCTGGGGCGGAATGGAGAAGCCGTTGCGCTTATCGCGCAGGCGCGCCCCCGCAATGGGTGTATCTACAGTGAAGAAGAGCGTATCGTAGCCAGCCTTTGCGGCGCGCTCGACCAAGCCGTAGGAAATCTCACGCTGACGCATCACGTACAGCTGGAACCACAGGCGGCCATTTGGGTTGACTCGGCGCACATCCTCAATGCTGGTTGTACCCAGGGTTGAGAGGGTGAAGGGGATGCCCGCTGCCCCCGCCGCGCCGGATCCGGCAATCTCGCCTTCGGTCTGCATGAGGCGTGTAAAGCCCGTGGGAGCGATACCGAAGGGTAGAGCGGAGGTGCCACCCAGTACCTTCGTGGTGGTGTCTACGGTGGAAACATCCGTCAGGATGCCCGGGTGGAACTCGATATCCTCGAAGGCCTGGCGGGCGCGGGTCATTGACAGTTCACCTTCCGCGGCGCCGTCCGTGTAGTCGAAAGCGGCGGCTGGTGTGCGGCGCTTTGCGATGCGGCGCAAATCGTAGATGGTCAGTGCGCTCTGTAGGCGGTTGCCTGCAAAGTCGAGGCTGGGCTTCTTGAATTGCATAAATTCAAGTAGTTCGCTGGGCTTGGGGAGCTGACGTTGCACCATGGGAGGCCTTTCTCTTGGGGGGGCGCCGCCTGCAGGGCGGGCCTTGGGTGGGGGCGGGGTCATCGGCGAGTCCCGCAGAAGGGTGTGCGAAAAATCGCACCCTCCCAGTCTAAAAATTAAGGATTGAGTTAATCAATAGTTAGGTAAGGCTTAACTTATTAAGTTAAATATTTCGGGGGTGCCCCGGCGTATCGGTACCGGAGGGCATGGCGAATGAATGAGATGCAATGATTTCCAAACCCGTGCATACCACTTTCGCACTCCTCAACTCACGCAAATATGACGTAATATGACGAGCCGTTACCTCCCGCGTTCACAATGCTCAACTCCCAGCGAACCACCCACCCCACGCTGGCATAATGGGGACAGCAAACCAACGCGCCCACACACGGCGCACCCAACAGGAGAGAAAACCATGAGCGAGAACACCACCCGCAGCGTACGCGTGCGCGCCAGCGAACTCGAAGGCCGAGCCTGGCTCAACACCGGCGACAAAAACCTCACCCTGCAGGATCTTCGCGGCAAAATCGTTATTCTCGACTTCTGGACCCTCTGCTGCATCAACTGCCTGCACGTCCTCGACGAACTACGCCCCCTCGAAGAAGAATTCTCCGACGTACTCGTCACCGTCGGCGTACACAGCCCCAAATTCGAACACGAAGCAGACCCCGTAGCGCTCGCCGCAGCCGTCGACCGCTACCACATCACCCACCCCGTACTCGACGACCCCGAACTGACCACCTGGCAGGCATACACTGCCCGCGCATGGCCCACCCTCGTCGTCGTCGACCCCGAAGGCTACATCGTTGCCCACCTCTCCGGCGAAGGCCATGTACAGGGCCTCACCTCCCTCGTACGCGAACTCGTCGCAGAACACGAAGCGAAAGGCACCCTGCACCGCGGCGACGGCCCCTACGTGCCCCGCCCCAAGGCAGCCGGCACCTACGCCTTCCCCGGCAAAGCCATCGAACTGCCCGCCGAATTCGGCCCCGCAAACCTCTTCGGCAACCGCGAACGCACCTACCTCGTCGCAGACAGCGCACGCCACCGCATCCTGCAGGTAGCAGCCGACCTCAACACCATCATCAACACCTACGGCGGCGGCGACGACCCCATCAACCACCCCGTCAAGGGCCACGTCGACGGCACCGGCACCGAAGCACGCTTCAACGAACCCGCCGGCCTCGCCCTCGTACCCGAAAACCTGCGCGAACAGCTCGGCTACGACGTGCTGGTCGCCGACACCGTCAACCACCGCCTGCGCTCCCTCAACCTGAGCACCGGCGAAGTACGCACCCTCGCAGGCAACGGCGTGCAGCGCGTCATCGACGGCGACAACGCCATCACCGGCGACCCCAACCACATCCCCGCTGGCGTACCCGCCACCGAAATCGCGCTCTCCTCACCCTGGGACGCCGTCTACTCCCGTGAAGCCGGCCAGTTCATCATCGCCATGGCAGGCACCCACCAGCTCTTCGGCTACGAACCCATCAACGGCACCGTCAGCATCTTCGCAGGCTCCGGCGTGGAAGGCCTCGCCGACGGCCCCGCCGCCGACGCATGGTTCGCCCAGCCCTCCGGCATCATCGAAGTACGCGACGGCAGCCTCTGGGTCGCCTGCTCCGAAACCAGCGGCCTGCGCCACGTCACCTTCACCGAAGACGGAGTACAGGTCACCTCCGCCGTCGGCAAGGGCCTGTTCGACTTCGGCTTCGTCGACGGCGACTCCGACACCGCCCGCATGCAGCACCCCCTCGGCCTGACCGAACTGCCCGACGGATCCATCGCCGTAGCCGACACCTACAACGGCGCCATCCGCCGCTGGGACCCCGCAACCGGCACCCTCGGCACCCTCGAACGCGGCCTCGACGAACCCTCCGACCTGCTCGTCGAAGAAGTACCCGGCGAAGAACCGCGCCTCATCATCGTCGAAACCAACGCCCACCAGCTCGTACGCGCCTCCATCCCCGCCAAGGCACAGCACGTCGACGAAGGCGCCATCACCACCGCACGCCCCTCCACCAAGCTCACCGGCGGCATCCTCGAATTCACCTCACGATTCACCGTGCCCACCGGCCAGAAGCTCGACACCCGCTGGGGCGACCCCACCCAGCTGAAGATTTCATCCACCCCCGAGAACTTCATCCTGGAAGGCGCCGGCACCTCCACCGGACTGACCCGAACCCTCGTGCTCAACCCCGATGTGACCGAGGCAGTCCTGCACATTACTGCTCGTGCCGCCGCCTGCGACGGCACCCCCGGCGGTGACATCCCCGAGCACGCGGCTTGCCACCTCTACCAGCAGGACTGGGGTATTCCCGTCGTTGTGACCGGTGATGAGGCAGACGAAAGCGAACTCGTCCTGGACCTGCGCGGTATCAACTAGGGATCTATAAAAGAATCAA
This sequence comes from Rothia mucilaginosa, assembly GCF_001548235.1. Classification (NCBI taxonomy): domain Bacteria; kingdom Bacillati; phylum Actinomycetota; class Actinomycetes; order Micrococcales; family Micrococcaceae; genus Rothia; species Rothia mucilaginosa. Next base: position 664,143 of record NZ_AP014938.1, on the reverse strand, counting down.
GGGTCAGTATTATCCTCGCTCCTACAGGGGCACCCGTCCTCGCTTCGCTCGGACACCCTGATGTCGCTACGGATAATACTGACCCTATTTCTGTTGTGCCGCCCTGATACCGCTGCGGATAGTACCGGTTCCCTTTGCTCTTTGAGGATTGTGGGACGCGAAAGGACCGGGTCATCCTCGCTCCTACAGGGGCACCCGTCCTCGCTTCGCTCGGGCGCCCTGATGTCGCCTTCAGAGCATACTGGCTCTCGTTGTTAGTCCTTAGAAAGAGACTCGGACCGCCTTCGCATCCGCCTCCACCGACGCCTTCAACGTAAACGGAATCTCCTTCTGCACCTGCGAACGCGCACCCGTATACAAATCCAACTGAGTAAACGACACCTTCGCCGTACCCGACATCGGCTTCAACGACCACACACCCGCCGAACTCACACTCACCTGCGGATCCGCCACCTTCTCCACAGACCACTTCACCTCAGAATCCACACGGCCCGTAAACGCATACTCAAAAGGGCACCCACCAGGATAAAGAGTGCTCTGCTGCGTGCACTTCTTCAAATGATCCTGCACCTGCTCCTTCACCGACGCCAACGCATTATCACTCGGCTTTAACTCCATACGCACCGAATGATTCGCATCCTGCGCAGTCACCACCTCATTCACCTTCTGCGCCGTATAAACCGTCGAATCATACGACACCGCATACACGCCAGGGTAAAACACCGGGAACGACGCAGAACCACGATCCACCGCAACCTTACGGTTATTAATCGTCGCAGCCTCCACACCCTGAATATTCACCTTCACCGACGGCAAAGACGCCTCATCAATAGCCCACTTATCAAAAAATCCCCAATGCGTACCCGAACGGTGCAAACGAAAATCCGTATGCTGCTGCGAACCCTCCAACGTATAGGACGCACGCACCGTCGCATGCTCACCATCCTCGCTGGTCTCCACCACCTCATACGACACCTCACCCAACGAAGACACCGAACGCCTCAAAGCATCCCCATCCAGCAGCGACGCGTCACCCTCAGGAATCTGCGCACCCAACAAACCACGCGCATACGAACCATTACCCGTACGCAACGCATGAAAATACTCCCGCACCTGACCCGTCGGACCATACACCAGCTTATTCGTCATAACCAGCGCCGCAGCAGCCACAGAAACCGCCACCACAACACCGACCATCCACATTGCCAGGACCCGCTCCACGGGAGAAAAATTACGCATAGAACCAGAGTAACGCAGGTAGTCCGCTAGGTTTCACGCACCGCACACACTAAAGTTGTGTATATGGCAGAACGCGCTCACGAAGTCCCCGCCAAATACGGCGAAGTCAAAGAACTATTCCACCCCCGCATGCGCTCCTACGGCAGGCGCATCGAAGCGGCACTCCCCGGCACCATCGTGCTACTCGCCGCGCTCGCCTTCATCTTCTACAAGCGACCCGCCCTGCCGTACACCATCCTCGTACTGCTCATCGGCACCATCGCAGGCGTCAACCTCTACTCAGTCCTCAAACCTACCATCATCGTCATCACCAAAACCCACGTGCTCCGCGCACGCACCTTCGGCTGGTTCGCCGTACCGCTGGAAAACATCGACCACACCATCTTCGTCGAAAAGCTCTACCCCAAAAAAGCCTACGGCCAGAAACTCAAAACCGTCGCCGGCCGCCTACGCTACCGCAGCTTCCCCGCCATGTGGGCCGTCGACAAAGACGGCAAACAGCTCATGCGCATCGACGGCCGCGTCTGGGACGGCAAAACCATGCGAGAAGTCTCCTCCAAACTCTCCGCCCAGACCACCATCTACAAACAGATCAACGTGGTCAACATGGACAAAGAACACAAGGGACTCATCACCTTCAACGAACTACACCCCGGCTGGCGCTCCAGCCTCATGACCGCACTCGCCGTCATCGTCGTGGTGATTCTCTTTGCGGCATCCTTCATGCCCGAAGAACTCGCCCGCACCATCTACCTCATCCACTAGAACACCCAATCATCACCGGTGCTTCTTTTCGGACGCGTATCTTCCGAACGCGCAAAGGCCCGGCACCTACCCCACACGGGGCAGGCGCCGGGCCTTTTGCATGCCTAACTCAAGACGTGCTACGCGCTAGTTGACGCGCTACGCGCTAGATGTAGATGCGAGCCTAGCTCACCGGGCGCGACAGGACCGCCACCAAATACTCCGAAGAGCCCTCCACAAACGGGTGCAGCTGCCACGAAGAGTACGTGTTATCCACGTTCAAACCAACCTCGCGGGCATCAGCGAGGAACTGCTCAAACGCATAATCACGGCCCGGACCCGAACCATAACCAACCACCGCACGGCCACCCGGCGCCAACACGCGACGGAAATTCTCAACCACCGGCTTACGAGTCGAACGAGCCAAGAAGCCCATCACATTACCCGCACACACCAGCAGCTCAAAACCGTTCTCCGCCGTAGCATCGCCCTCAATGCCCAGCACCTCCGGCAAATCTACCAAATCGGCGGTAATCCAGGTAGCATCCGGGCAGACGCGGCGCGCCTCCTCAATCAGCTCAGGATCAATATCCACACCCGTCACACGGTGACCCAGCGCGTGCAGCTGCTTACCCACACGACCGGGACCGGAACCCGCATCAAGGATCTTCGCGCCACGAGAAGCCATAGCATCCAACAGACGAGACTCACCCGCAATGTCGTTACCCTCAGCCTCCATCGCCTTAAAACGGTCAATGTACCACTGAGAATGATTCGGGTTGCTCTCCTTCTTGATCAGCCACAGGGACTTATCACGCTCAGCAGGAGCGCTGAAACTCATCATTGCCATAAAAACTCCTTAGACAGGGTTGAGGATGCGCCAACAGCCACCAGGCACGGTGACTGCGGCATATAAGCGGTGTGTGCGCTACGTTCTAGCATAGCCCCACCCGGCGTCTGCCGGTAAGGACAGACTAAGAGCAGGACGGGGCTACCGGGGCAGCGCGAAAGGCTGGGGCGCCACAGAGAAGCTACAGGGGAGCGGTTAGAGGTGATCGCCGCTAGTATTCGACGTCTCCTCAGCAAACGCCTTACGCATCTGCTCCTGACGCTCCTCCTCAGCCAGACGAGCAGCCTCAGCGAACTGCTCCTCAATATCGGTCAGCAACGCCTCAACCTGCTCATTACCAGCCACCGGGCCGCCAGCAAGCAGACCATCAGCACCCAACACCACAGCCAACGGCACACCGTTACCGAAATTCGCGCGCGCACCCGCCTCACGGTCAATCAGCGGAGTCAAACCCTCCGGCAACGTACCCGCATTACGCGAAGTCTGCAACGACTCAAGACTCGAATACACCGGATGCAACGCCACCTGCGGTAGACGCTCCTGCCACGAAGCCATCGTCTTCAAAAACTTCACGCAACCAACACACGTCGCCGACACAAACACCAGCACACGCGCCTGATTCTTAGCCAATGCACGCAGATTCGTGTGACGACCATTCTCCAAATACAGCGCGGCATGCGGAATCGGCATACGAACATACTGCTCCTCGCCGTTCTCGTCGTACACCGGCTCCGGCAAAATCACCTGAGCCTGCGGCTCCGGCTGCGCCAGGGCGTCACCGCGGCGAACAGCCTCCAGCGTTACAGCAATCAGCGCCGCACCAATAACCCAAGTCCAGCCGCTATTACCCAGACCCAGCAGAGTCGACACAACACCCGTGCCGCCCCTCAACGCGCTCGCATGCGCGCCAGCCGCCGCCAACAGCAACGCAATATTACGGACCAGCGTATAACGGCTCACCGGCGCATTCGACTCAGAACCGAAACAATTACAACTTCCAGTACGACCCGTCGCCAACGCGCGCGCAATCACCACCGTGTAGAACAGCATCAGAATCAACGCCAAACCCGAAGCAATCACAACAGGCAAACGCACCGGCGACAACAACAGCACCGCCGCCACAACAATCTCAAACCACGGCAGGACCAGCGACACCGCACGAGTCGGCGCAATCTTCTCCAAACCAAGATTCTGAATACCGGTCACGGTACTCTGCGGGTCCTTCGCCTTAGCAATACCGCTAATCAACAAAGTCAACGCAACAAGTGCCGTACACAAAACAAGCGGCACAGTAGAGACGGTGAGCATAAAACTCCTAGAGTGAGTGTGCGAAAACAGGAGGCGGCACCGGCAGTTTTTAGGCAGAACAAACCGCGCGACGTGCCGCCGTGTTATACACGATTTTACGCCCTGCACATGGGGAATCGTCTCTACGAGCTATGCTCTACAAGTTAAACGGAATGCGGTATGCGCCCTCGTTCCTGCAGGGGACCCGCCCTCGCTTCGCTTCGGGCACCCTGATGTCACTACGGACGATACCGCTTTCCTTATGTCGAGATGTCGAGGCGCTCGTTCCTCGTATCGGGGCTCTTAGCGACCGGGCGTGGTATGCGCCCTCGTTCCTACAGGGAACCCGCCCTCGCAGAGCTCGGGCACCCTGATGTCACTACGGGCGATACCGCCTTCCTCATATCGAGGCTCTTAGCGCCTGGGTGCGCTAGATAGCCGTCAGGCGCACCCCGTACTCGCCCGCCAGCTCCGCATACGCCTGCACAAAACGCTGCGCTCGCGCACCCGAGGCGCAGAAAACGCCGACCCGCTGATCACGCACCGACTCGAACAGGCTCAGCAGCTCCGCGGGCACGTCGGATGCCGGCAGCAGGGATCCCTCAGCGTCGCTCAGCCGCGATAGCGGCACATGCAGCGAACCCTCATGCTTCACCGACTCCTCACGCTCGGGCGCCTCACGCACATCCAGCAGAACCTGCGGGACCTCATGCGCCGACAAATCCACCGGCACCACACGCGCCGGATCCGGCACCGCCCCAAACGACGTACACGTACCCGACAAGGCATCATACGTCAGCAGAGTGCCCGCCGCCGTCGGCAAACCACTCATAAACTTGAGCACCTCCGTCGCCATCAGCGAACCAACCACAGCCGTCGTCGCACCCAACACCCCGGCAAGCGCACACGACTCCACCGTCTGCGGAATCGTCGGAAAAATATCACGCAAATGCGCGCCATCCGGCTCAAAAAGACTCACCGAACCGCCAAAACGCAAAACCGTGCCCCACACCAGCGGCAGACCCGCAACCTGCGCCGCATCCGCAATCAGATACTTCGACGCAAAGGTGTCCGTACAATCCACCACACAATCCGGCGCCGACGCGGCGAAAAGATCCAAAATCCAGGACGCATCCACATGCCGCACCGACGTCTCAACCGTCAACGACGGGCACAACTCCAAAGCACGGCGCGCCGCAACCTCCGCCTTCGACTCACCCACATCAGACACACCAAAAAGCGGCTGACGCTGAATATTCGACAACTCCACCGAATCAGAATCCACAATATGCAGATACCCCACACCAGCCGCCGCCAACGCCTGCACCACCGGACAACCCAAACCACCAGCACCAATCACCAACACGCGTGCAGCCGCCACCGCATCCTGATCAAAGCCCGGCAGACGACGCTGACGATCCGTGCGCTCGCGATCCAGACGCGCATGCTCCGGATTCACCGGGGTAGGGGCAAGGTTTACATCCACGAGACAAAACCCTCCGACGGCGACGACGCCTTCGCGTGCTCACGCACCGGAATACGGCCAGCCTCACGCGCCAACGCGCCCGCCTGCACCGCAAACTTCATCGCCTGAGCCATCGCCACCGGATCCTCAGCACGATTCACCGCCGACGCCAACAACACCGCATCACAACCCAGCTCCATCGCCAAGGCGGCATCCGAAGCGGTACCCACGCCGGCATCCAGAACCACCGGAACCTGCGCGCGGGAAGCAATCAGCTCAATATTGTGCGGGTTCAAAATGCCCAAACCAGTACCAATCGGCGCACCCAACGGCATAACCGCGGCAACGCCCGCATCCTCCAGGCGAGCGGCAGCCACCGGGTCGTCAGAAGTGTACGCGAGCACCGTGAAATCCTCCGCGACCAGCTGCTCGCAAGCGCTCAACAGCTCCACGGTGTCCGGCAGCAGGGTGTCTTCGTCGTGGATAATCTCGACCTTCACCCAGGACGTGCCCAGCGCCTCGCGGGCAAGCATCGCGGTCATGACTGCATCAGCTGCGGTGCGGCACCCGGCGGTATTGGGCAGCGGCGCAATATTGAGCTTCTGCAGAAGCGGAAAAATGGGGGTGCCTGCGGCATGACGGCGCATGGCAACGGTCGTCATTTCGGTGCCGGAGGCGATGAGTGCCTGCTCGAGCAGGTCCATGCTGGTTGCGCCTCCGGAACCCATGATGAGGCGGGAGGTGAAGGTGCGGTCACCGATGGTGAGCGGTGTGAGGCTCATGAGTTCTCCTCTGTGGGAACGATGCGGTGGGTGTGTATGGCGTACACACCCACCCAATATGTAGAACGTATATTCTTTTTCTGGAGGGGTATTAGCCACCCTGAACAGCAGTGAGGGCATCCACCCTGTCGCCCTCGTGCAGCGGCACATCCAGCCACGTGGAACGCGGCACAATACTGCGGTTGAGTGCCACAGCCACGCCATTTTCGGTACCAAACTGGTCCATGACAAGGTCAAATACGGTGGGGGCGTTGGTGGTGAGCGGCTCGCCGTTGTAGGTGATGATCATGCGGAATCCTTTCGGGAGGGCGCCGGGTGCACCCGGCGGGGAATGTGTTTAGTGGGTGAATCGTGCCGGGTCGCACGCCTGCATGATGGGCGGAATCTCAGCCCCGCAGGCAACCTCCGCACCGACCTTGCTGGCGAGCGCGGCAAGCAGAATGCCGTGGCGGAAATAGCCCGTGGACACGAGCTGGCGGGTGCCGTCGGCACGGGTGCGGTGCCCGAAGATGGGCAGGTCGTCCGGGGTGCCGGGGCGGGCGCCGACGTTCGCCTCCAGAAGCTCGCACTCTTCAACGGCGGGCACCAGGCGGATCGCGTCACGTAGCAGCTGGTGTACGCCGTCGATGGCGGGTAGCGTGCGGTGGTCTTCGCGGCTGGTTGCGCCGATGCACAGCTCCCCGTCGGGTCGGGGGATGAGGTAGACGGGGCGGGAGTTCACGTAGCCGCGCACCACGTGCTTGAGGATGGGGCGCGGGGCGCGCAGGCGCAGAATGTCCCCGTAGACGGGGCGTAGTGGGTAATCCCCGTGCAGTGTTGCCCCTAGTCCGGTGCAGATAATGTCGCCCGCATCCGGGTCGGTGACCCGTTCGGTGCTGAAGGTGACGCCGCGGCGGGTGAGGGCGTCTTTGAGGGAGCGCCTCATGAGCCGCGGGTGCAGCTGATGGTCGCTAGGGATGCTCACGGCACCGGCAATACGCGGCGCCAGGAGCGGTTCGAGGGCGCGCGCCTGCGTGGGGGTGACGGCATCTGCGGGGCGGTTCATGTCCCGGTAGTAGGCGCGAGTGCGTTGCAGGTGCTCGGCGTCGGCGCGGTCGGCTGCGACAATGAGCGTGCCGGTGGTGTCGTAGCCGGTGGGCAGGTCGGTGGCGCGGCGCAGCCGCTCCATGAGGGAGGGGTAGGCGTCGGCGCTGGCGGTCATGAGCGGGAAGAGCGCGTCCTGCTGGAATTGCACTTCTGCGATGGGCGCGAGCATACCGCCGGCGTAGTGGCTGGCTGCGGGGTAGAGCGCCGTGCCGTCGTCGGCGGTGCCGTAGTCGCTGGTTTCGGCGTCGATGAGGTGCACACTTTCGCCGCGTTCGGTGAGCTCAAACGCGGTGGTGAGGCCAATGATTCCGCCGCCAATGATGGTGATGGTCATGGCTATGCCTTCAGCGAGGGATTGTCGACGAAGGCGCGGACCATGGCGATTCCGGCAACTCCGGTGGTGCGGATGGCGGGGCAGTCTTCGGGGGTGATGTCGCCGATAGCTACGGTGGGTACGGCGGACAGTTCGGCAAGTTCGCGGAGCCCATCAATGCCGAGGGGCGGGCGGTTGGACTGCTTGGTGGGGCTGGGGCGGAACGGCCCGGTGCCGATGTAGTCGATCAGGTGCGCGATCTTGTTGGACTCTTCGACGAGCTGCCGGGTGCCGGTGGTCAGACCGATGATTGCCTCGGCGCCGAGGAGGGCGCGGGCGTCGGCTACGGGCAGGTCGTCTTGACCGATGTGCACGCCGTCAACGCGCACGCCGCAGGCACGCAATGCGAGAGCGACATCAACACGGTCGTCGACGAGGAGCGTCTGGTGCGGCTGGATGATGCCGGCGATAGCTTCGGTGAGCTGGTAGAGCTCGCGCGCGCTGATGGGCTTGGACCTGACTTGGATGCAGGTGGCGTGTTTGGCTGCCCGAACGGTTTCGAGGGGGTTGTCGCCTGTGACGAGGTAGAGGTTCAGGTCGAGGGGGCGTGCGGGGGTGGTGTAGGGGTGCGTTTCGCGGGTCATGCGGGTCTACGATTCGTCGTCGAGTAGATGTTTTGAGAAAATCTCTCATTGAATTTCTGTGGTTAGGTTAGCACAGCTGTGTAGTGAGTTGAACATTCTTCAAACTTTTGAGATGTCTTGCGGGGTGCGTTCCTCGCTCATGTAGGGGAGCCTGTCGGGTTCGATGGCTCGCTTTTGATGTGTGCGCTTGGCACGCTATACACTTCCTTCGCTCCTACAGGGGCACCCGCCCTCGCAGAGCTCGGGCACCCTGATGTCGCTTCAGGAAGGTATAGCTGTGCTGCGCGCTCGTATGGGGCTACAACAAGCCCTGTCTCGATGAGCCCTCGGGAAGGGGCCCTGACCTACCATACGGACTCACCACCGCACCCAAATACCTATCTTGTTCCCCGGCAAGCTGTCTGCGGTACCTAACCCCAGTATTCCCCCTCCCCGTTCCCGCACACTCTTCCCAAGCCGAGTCGCCTGCGGTTAGCCCCCATACCGCGTAGCCGCACCCACTACTCCACCTGCCCGGAGAAGGGGAGAGAGTTAGTAGGGGAGAGGCCGGTATGTTCCGTCGCGACATCAGGGTGTCCGACGCGGAGCGAGGACGGGTTCCCTGTAGGAGCAAGGAACATACCGCCTCGACCCGTCCAACCAAGCCTAACCACCACATCCAACCCAAAATAA